>NZ_JBGSOZ010000084.1:0-87176 GCF_041738905.1 Aestuariivirga sp. | reverse complement strand
GCGCGGCGTGGCATGGCCACCGGCCGAACGCTCGCCCGCCGATAGCTCGGTCGGGATCGACCAGTAGTCGCTGCCCGCCACGCGCATCGCGTTCTCGATTTCGGCGGCGAGCGCGATCTCGGTCATGCCCGGCCTTGTGGCGCGCCGCATCGCATCGAGCCCCGCCTGAGCATAGGAAGCGGCCTGCCGAAGATAGGCTATTTCGGCGGGCGACTTGATCAGGCGCGGCAACCCCATCATCACCGTGGCATCGACGATCCCGGCGGGTGCCAGTGCGTGCGCCAATGCGAGGCCGAGTGAATGCGGGATGGCGTAGGACTGAATTTCAATGGCAACCTTGCCGCCGCGCAATCCCTTCTCGCGCGCCACGTCCGCCATGACCGCCGGAACATTGTCGAACATCAGCCGGTAGGCCCGGATGTCGCGTACCCAGGTACTTTCATAGGCAAGCGACAGGTCGGTATCGCGCAGCACGATGGTCGGTTCGTCGTCATCTGCCGTGAAGATCAGGGCCTGCGGGCTGTTGGCGCTGACCCACGAGTCATAGCCGCCATAGTAGAACAGCGACTCCGGGGCCACGCTGATGCAGCAGCCGATATCGCGCTCTTTCATCAGGGCACGCACCTTCGCAAGGCGGTCGCGGTGCTCGGCTTCCGTAAAGGCTGCGAATTTAGCCCGCATGATCATCCCCTCGTTTTGTCTGAACCAAGGCTAGTGGAATCACCGGAAGCGGGCAATGTGACCTGGGCACGGCCCTGGCATGTTCAGCGTGCAACGAGGCCTTCGCCACGCAGCCGCGCCAGTGCCTCCGGCGTATCGACATCTGTCAGCACGGCTGAATCCGGCATGGCGACCTCGACCACTTCATCCGCATACTGATCGAACAGGATGCGTGCGCCCCTGTCGCCGGACAGGGATTTCAGTGCCTCGAAATGCTGGCGCCCCCACAGCACCGGATTGCCGCGCGCGCCACCATGAACGGGCACGCAGATCGAGCGGTGCTCCGCCGGGCTATAGGCCGCGATGAGGCGGCGGGTTACATCGGGCGTCACCAGCGGCATGTCGCCCAGCACGATGACGGCGGCATCTGTATCGGCAGGCAGGGCGTCAAGCCCCCGCCGCAGCGAGGTCGACAGCCCGTGCGCGAAATCCGGATTATGCATGAAGCTGACGGGCAGGCCGTGAAGTGCCGCGGCGATGTGATCGGCATCGCGGCCGGTCACCACGACAATCGAATCCGCCGCGCCAACAACCGCATCGAGAGTCTTGCGCACCATGGGAAGGCCGCCCACGTCCGCCAGAAGCTTGTTGGAGCCCATGCGCGAGGATTGGCCCGCCGCAAGGACAATCGCCGCCACGCGCGGCGCCCGCTGCGGCTTCGGTTTTCCTTCGCGGGGTGAAGGCCGCGTGGGGATTTCGGCAAGAAGCCCCCCTGCTCCCATGTCCATGATGTCAGCCGGGCGCACCGGTACATCCGCCATCAGGCGCGCCAGCACCCAGTCGAAGCCGTTGAGCTTCGGTGACCGCGCGCATGACGGCACACCGATAATAGGAACATCACCCAGCGCGCCGAGCATCATCAGGTTTCCGGGGTCTACAGGCATGCCGAGATGCAGCACCTCTCCACCGGCCTTCACGACAGCGGACGGGATCACGTCGCCCCGGTCGACGATGGCTGAAGCCCCGAAGACGAGCACCGGATCGCAGGCCGATTGGCGGAGTTCGGCAATGGCCTCCGTCACATTCGCAATGGCATGCGGCACCACGCGGACCTCCGCCAGAACGCCATCGAGCGCCGCAATGCGTTCGCGCATGGCGGACTCGGACTTGGCGATGATGGAGGGCTTGGTCTGCGGCAGGCTGGTGATGATGAGTCCGGCGCGCTTGGCCTGAAACGCCGCAACGCGAATGAGGGGTTCGGCGCCGATGATGTCCAACGCCCGCGTGAGAACGTCGCGTGGCACGGCAAAGGGAATGACCTTCACCGTGGCCACCATCTCGCGTTCCTCAACGATGGCGAAGGGCTGCACGGTTGCCAGCGTCAGGCTTTCATGGAGCCGGTTCAGCGCCCGTACCCGTTCCGTGTCGATGATGGCGAGCCCACGCACCGACGAGTGAAGATTGGCGCGGCCGGTAAAGGGTGCCTGTGCCGTGGTGCCCACAGCACCGATGATGCGGGCAACGGCGGATGCGGCCTCGTCCTCCGGCACATCGTCGGGGCCGAGCTTTGCCGCAAAAACCGAAGCGACACCGGATTCCGTGAGCGTGGCGACATCCTGGGCCGAGAGCACGCGCCCCTTCTTGAACAGGCCTGCAGGATGCTTCACCGAATGCGCGAGGATGGCGCCCTCGGAGTCTGCAACGGGCAACTCGCCGAAGATCATGTCATTCCCCGAGGCGCAACGCCCGCGTCATTTCGGCCATGATCGACACCGCGATTTCGGGTGCACCCTTGGCGCCGATGCTGAGCCCGATGGGGCCATGGATGCGGGCAATCTGCTGTTCCTTGAAGCCGGCATCCTTCAACCGCTGGGCGCGCGAGGCTTGAGTCTTCTTCGATCCGAGCGCGCCGATATAGAAGACGTCGGATTTCAGCGCCGTGAAGAGTGCCGGATCATCGATCTTGGGGTCGTGGGTGAGCGCGATCATCGCGGTCCGCGGATCGAGCGACATCTGCGGCAGGATCTCGTCAGGCCATTCGGCATGGAGCGCAATGCCGGGAAACCTCGCACCCGTGGCGAAGGCGCCACGCGGATCGATGACGGTGACATCGTATCCCAGCTGCTGCGCAATGGGGATCACGCTCTGGGCGATGTGGACGGCCCCGATGATGACGAGCCTGAGCGGCGGGTTGTGGATATTGACGAACTGGCCCTCGTGGCTCCCCGACTGGTCGAACCGGAAGGCTTCATCCAGTTTGTCAGCCAACGGATCATTCCTGGCCTGCGCACGCGGAACAAGCCTTTGCTCGCCCGTCGAAAGATTTGTGACAAGTGCCACCGCCTGCCGGTTCCCGCGTGCCGCGAGCAGCGCCTCGAGCAGTTCACGCTTCATGTCCGCTCCCTTCCCTTCTCCCCTTGCGGGAGAAGGTGGATTGCGCCGAAGGCGCGAGACGGTTGAGGGGTTGGCTCCGCAACGCGCCAAGGCCCCTCATCCGGCGCTTCGCGCCACCTTCTCCCGCAAGGGGAGAAGGAAAACCAGAGCAGCCCATCACTTCACCAGCTCCACATAAACGCCGATACGTCCGCCGCAGGCGAGGCCCACTTTCCAGGCGGTTTCGTCGGCCACGCCAAACTGCAGCAACTTCGGCTGGCCAGACGAAATGATGTCGACCGCCTCGGTGACGACCGCGCCCTCGACGCAGCCGCCCGAAACCGAACCGATGAAATTGCCCTCAGCATCGATGACGAGCTGGCTGCCGATGGGCTGGGGCGCTGAGCCCCATGTCTCGACGACGGTCGCAATCGCCACCTTGCGGCCCTGGTTCAGCCAGTCGGCGGCCTGCTGGAGGATGGTGTGATCGGATACGGCCATGATGACCTCCTAGTGAAGGGTCTGTTTCAACCACTTGCGTGGATCATGCTCCGCCGTGGGTGGCCCGGCAAGGGCGGCGGCAAGATCACGCAGGCTGTCGAGAGAGTGCACGGGCCGGAACTCGTCCACATAGGGCATCATGGCGCGCACGCCGCCAGCCAAAGCCTTGAACCCGTCGAAACGCAGCAGCGGGTTGAGCCAGATGACGCGCTTGGTCTGCCGCCTGAGCCGCTCCATCTCGTGTTCCAGCGTGGTGGTATCCTCGCGATCTAGGCCGTCGGTCATGATCATCACGTGAGCGCCTTGCGTGAGAACGCGGCGGCTCCAGTGATAGTTGAACTCCTTCAGCGACGTGCCGATGCGCGTGCCGCCTGACCAGTCCTTCACGGCAGATGACACCTTTGCCATCGCCTCGTCGATATCGCGCCGCCTCAACTCGCGCGTGATGTTGGTGAGCCTCGTTCCGAACAGGAATACGCTCACCCTGTCGCGGTCATTCGTCAGCGCATGGAGAAAATGCAGGAACATGCGGCTGTAGTTGGAGCATGAGCCCGAAATATCGCAGAGCACCACGAGCGGTGGCTCGTGCCACTGCTTTTCACGCCGTTCGAGATCGATGAAATGGCCTCCGGCACGGAGGCTGCCCTTGAGCGTCCGCCGCATGTCAATAGCGGGGCCTTTCAGCGATTGTCTGTAGCGCCGCGTCATTACTTCGGTGCGGTGCAGCCTCAGCCGTGCAATGGCCTGCCGCGCCTGCGCCTGTTCTGCCACGGTCATCTGCTCGAAGTCTTTCTTTCGGAGAACCTCATCGGCAGACGCCGTCATCGTTGCATCGACCTCGATATCGTCCTTCTTCTCGCGCTTCTGGCTTTGAGACTCGTGCTTGTCGAACATCGCTTCCGCCAACCGCCGGAAACCGGCCTGCTTCGCCTTCTCGCCGGCATCGCGGGTGATTGAATGGAAGAACAACTGCATCAGCTGTTCCAGCATCTTGGGTTTCTTCCAGAAGACATGGAACGCCTGGTCGAACAGCTCTCGCTGGTCGCGCCGCTTCACGAAGACGGCGTGGAGCGTCCAGTAGAAATCATCGCGCGTGCGGAGCGAACCCGACATGGCCGCGTCCAACGCATCGATGACAGCCCCGGGCCCCACGGGGATGCCCGCCTCGCGCAGCACGCGCGCAAAGTGCATGATGTTCTCGGCGAGCTTGCCGGACAGCGGCCGCAGGTTCTGGTTGGCGGGACTGGAGAAGGGATTCTGCATCGCCCTTATGTATGTGACATCGTCCGGATTTCATCCTTGATCTGGTCGAGGATGCGCTTGGCTTCGGTGCCCTGCATGCGTGAGATGTCGTCCTGATATTTGAGCAGCACGCCAAGCGTGTCGTTCACCATCTGCGGGTCGAGCGTCAGGGAGTCGAGTTCATGAAGCGCCGTCACCCAATCGAGCGTTTCGGCCACGCCGGGCGACTTGTAGAGATCGCCGCCGCGCAGTGCCTGCACGAAAAGCACCACTTCCTTCGCCAGCGCATCCGAGGCCAATGGACGGCGGGCCTTGACGATTTCAAGCTCGCGCTGGGCATCGGGGTAGCCGACCCAGTGATAGAGGCAGCGCCGCTTCAGCGCGTCGTGAACCTCGCGTGTGCGGTTCGACGTAATGATGACGATGGGCGGTTCCTCGGCCTTGATGGTGCCGAGTTCCGGAATCGTGACCTGGAAATCCGACAGCACCTCCAGCAGGAAGGCCTCGAAAGCCTCATCCGTGCGGTCCAGTTCGTCGATCAGCAGGACAGGCGCCTGGCCCTTCGGCGCCTCAAGCGCCTGCAAAAGCGCCCGTTTGATCAGGAATTTTTCGGCGAATATGTCCTGCCCCAACCGCTCGCGGTCGAGTTCACCAGAGGCTTCCGCCAGCCGGATCTCGATCATCTGGGCGGAATAATTCCACTCATAGACGGCCGAGTTGATGTCGAGCCCTTCATAGCATTGGAGCCTGATGAGCCTGCGCCCCAGCGTGTCGGCCAGCACCTTGGCAATCTCGGTCTTGCCCACACCTGCCTCGCCTTCGAGGAACAGCGGCCGCCCCATCTTGAGGGACAGGAACACCACCGTCGCAAGGTCTCGCCCCACGATATAGCCAGTGGATCGGAGCAACTTCACGGTGTCGTCGATCGAGGCGGGCAACTGGGTCATTTGTCCTCGTGTCTGTTTGTTCCTCTCTCTGTCGTCATGCCCGTGCTTGTCACGGGCATCTTGCCCCGCTGGATAAAGATGGCCGGGACAAGCCCGGCCATGACGAAAGTGTGAGAGGACGGCGTCAACCGCAGATTACTTAGCCGCTTCCACGGCCCGCTTTGCCATGACCGTGATCAAATGTGCTCGATATTCAGCCGAGGCATGCATGTCGACGTTCAGGTTCTTGGACGCCACTGCAATGCCGTTCAGCGCCGCAGCCGAGAAGTTCTTGGCAAGAACTGCCTCCATCTCGGGCACGCGGAACACCCCGGCACCTGCTCCCGTCACCGCCACGCGCACCGAGCCATCGGCCAGTTGCGCCACGAACACGCCGACCATGGCGTAGAGCGAAGCCGGATTGGGGAACTTGGCGTAACCCGAAACCTTCGGGATCGGGAACTCGATCGCTTCCAGCACTTCGGCGTCCTCAAGGGCGGTCGAGAACATGCCCGTGAAGAAATCGTCCGCCGCGATCTTGCGGCTGGAGGTGTGGATGGTGGCGCCAAGGCCGAGGCAGGCGGAAGGATAATCCGCCGCCGGGTCGTTGTTGGCAACCGAACCGCCGATCGTGCCGCGATGGCGGACGTGAGGGTCGCCGATGCCGCCAGCAAGTGCCGCCAGCCCCGGAATGGCCTTCTTGAGGTCGGCACTTCCAGCCACGTCGGCGTGGGTGGTGCCGCCCTTGATGACGACCGTCGCGCCGACGCTGACGCCACTGTTCTTGATACCGCTGAGATCGATGATGTCGCTCGGGGACGCGAGCCCCTGCTTCAGCGTCGGGATCAGCGTCATGCCGCCGGACATGAACTTGCCGTCGCCGGCAGACTTCATGGCCTTGACAGCGTCCGCCGTGGTGGCGGGGCGATGATAATTAAAGTTTTCCATGGTCTTTGGGTCCTCCCGCCTTATTCCGCGGCCTTCTTCATGGGCTGCAAGGTCTTCCAGATCACGTGCGGCGTGGCCGGCATCGGCACGTCCTTCACGTCGAGCGCATTGGTGACAGCATTCATGATCGCCGCCGGAGAGGCGATCGCGCCGGCCTCGCCGCAGCCCTTCATGCCGAGCGGGTTGCTCGGGCAAGGCGTGCAGGTGAAGCCCAGCTTGAACGACGGCACGTTTGCCGCGCGCGGCATCTGGTAATCCATGTAAGACCCGGTCAGCAGCTGGCCGGACTCCGCGTCATAGACGCAGCCCTCCGCCAGCGCCTGGCCGATGCCCTGCACGATGCCGCCGTGAACCTGGCCCTCGACAATCATCGGATTGATGACATTGCCGAAGTCATCGACCGCCGTGTAGCTCGACACCTCGGTGACGCCCGTATCCGGGTCGATCTCGACTTCGGCGATATGCACGCCCGCCGGGAACACGAAGTTCGACGGATCGTGGAAGGCCGATTCCTTGAGGCCGGGCTCGATCTCGGCGGAATTGAACTTGTGGGCCACATAGGCCGACAAGGCCACTTCGCCGAACGCCATCTTCTTGTCGGTCCCCTTCACCGTGAAGGTGCCATTCTTGAACTCGACGTCATCGGCGCTCGCTTCCATCACCGCAGCCGCGACGCGCTTCGCCTTGGCCTCGATCTTGTCGAGCGCCTTGGAGATGGCGGTCATGCCGACAGCACCAGAGCGTGAACCGTAGGTGCCCATGCCGAACTGCACCTTGTCGGTGTCGCCATGAACGATTGCTACGTTGTTGATGTCGATGCCGAGGCGGTCGGAGACGAGCTGCGCGAAGGTCGTCTCGTGGCCCTGGCCGTGGCTGTGAGAGCCCGTGAGGACCTCCACCGTTCCGACCGGGTTGACGCGCACTTCAGCCGACTCCCACAGGCCGACACCTGCACCGAGCGAGCCGATGGCCGCCGAGGGAGCGATGCCGCAGGCTTCGATGTAGGCCGAGAAGCCGATGCCGCGAAGCTTGCCCTTCTTGGCGGACGCCGCCTTGCGCTCGGGGAAGCTCTTGTATTCGGCAATGTCCAGCGCCTTGTCGAGGGCGGCCGAATAGTCGCCCGCATCGTAGCACATGATGACGGGTGTCTGGTGCGGGAACTGCGTGACGAAGTTCTTCCGGCGGAATTCGGCCGGGTCCATCTTCAGTTCGCGCGCCGCCGTCTCGACGATGCGCTCGACGACATAGGTCGCCTCGGGGCGTCCGGCGCCGCGATAGGCGTCGACGGGAGCCGTGTTGGTGTAGATGGCGTCCACTTCCGCATAGATGTTCGGGATGGCGTATTGCCCCGACAGCAGCGTGGCATAAAGATAGGTCGGCACGCAGGAGGCGAAGGTCGAGAGATAGGCACCCATCGCCGCTTTGGTGTGAACCTTGAAGCCGGTGATCTTGCCGTTGGCATCCGTTGCCATCTCGGCATGGGTGACGTGGTCACGGCCATGCGCGTCGGCGAGGAAGCTTTCCGAACGCTCGGCAGTCCACTTGATCGGACGGCCGCCGATACGCTTCGAGGCCCAGACGCAAACCACTTCCTCGGCATAGATGAATATCTTGGAGCCGAAGCCGCCGCCAACGTCCGGCGCAATCACGCGGAGCTTGTGCTCCGGCGCCAGGCCATGGAAGGCGGAGATCACCAGTCGGGCCACATGCGGGTTCTGGCTGGTGGTGTAGAGCGTGTAGTGGTCCATGCCTGAATCATAGGAGCCGATCGCGGCGCGGGGCTCCATGGCATTGGGGATCAGGCGATTGTTGACGAGGTCGATCTTCGTCACATGCGCTGCCGACTTGAAGGCGGCGTCAGTCGCGGCTTCATCGCCGATCGACCAGTTGAACACCCGGTTGTCGGGGGCAGCGTCGTGGATCTGCGCCTTGTGACCCATGGCATGCGCCACGTCGACGACATGCGGCAGCACGTCATAGTCCACCTGCACGGCTGCCGCTGCAGCCTTGGCCTGGTCCTTCGTCTCGGCGACGACCACGGCCACATGGTCGCCCACGTAGCGCACCTTGCCGACAGCGAGGATGGGATGCGGCCCCGCCTTCATGGGCGAGCCGTCCTTCGAATGGATCATCCAGCCGCAGATAAGGCCGCCGATCTTGTCCTCCGCCACATCATCGCCGGTGAAGATCCCGACGACGCCCGGCATCTTCTTCGCGGCAGACGCATCGATCGACGTGATCGTGGCGTGAGCATGGGGGCTCCGCACGAAATAGGCCCAGGTCTGCTTGGGAAGGTTGATGTCGTCGGTGTAGTTGCCCTTTCCGGTGATGAAGCGCTGGTCTTCCTTGCGCTTCACACGGGCGCCGATTCCGGTTCCGGTGTCACTCATCAGAGAGTCCTCCCAATCACATGTTTGCCGCGCCGGCCTTAACGGCGGCGACGATGTTATGATATCCCGTGCAACGGCAGATATTGCCTTCGAGCTCGTGGCGGATGGTGTCTTCGTCGAGCGACTTGCCCTTGCGCTTCACGATGTCGACTGCCGCCATGATCATGCCCGGCGTGCAGAAGCCGCACTGCAGTCCGTGATGCTCGCGGAAGGCTTCCTGCATCGGGTGAAGCTTGCCGTTCTGGGCGAGGCCCTCGATGGTGGTTACATCCGCGTCAGCGCAAGAAATCGCCAGCGCCGTGCAGGACTTAACCGCCTTGCCGTTCACTTCGACGACGCAGGCGCCGCACTGGCTGGTGTCGCAGCCGACGTGGGTGCCGGTCAGTCCGAGTTTGTCGCGCAGGAATTCGACAAGCAGAGTGCGGCCTTCAACTTCGCCGCAGACGGCCTGTCCATTCACTTTCATGGAGATTGCAGGCATCGAGTGGTCCTCCCAAATGGCCTCCCGCTTGATCCGGAGCAAGCTTCGCCGCCTTGAAAGTCAAAGCATTGCCCGGTGGGGAATTCTGTGTTCGCCGGGGCGCATACTCATCCGCCAATCCGGCATCGTCAAGTATGCTCGGGGCCGGTGCGGCAAGAAATTCATCTGGAATCTCATCATGTTGCGGCGCACACATGAAACCGCCGCCACAGCTGTAGCGTAGATGCCAGATAATAGATCAATTCCGGGAGGTTTCGATGCGCCGTCTGTTTATCGTGCTGGCCGCTCTCATGCTGTTCATGCCTTTCGCCCAGGCTCAATCGCTGAGCGAGTCGGACAGGAGCGCATTCCGCGACATCATCCAGGGCCAGATCGAGGCATTCCGGGTTGACGACGGCGCACGCGCCTATTCCTACGCCGCGCCGATGATCAAGCAGGTCTTCCCCAACCCGGACGTCTTCATGAACATGGTGCGCAAGGGCTACCAGCCGGTCTACCGGCCGCAATCGTTCAAGTTTGGCGACGCGGGCTTCAGCGCATCCGGCCGGCCCACGCAGCGCGTCACCGTCGTTGGCCCGGACGGCATCACCTATGAGGCGATCTACACCATGGAGCAGCAGCCAGACGGCTCGTGGCAGATCAGCGGATGCGCCATCGTGAGAGCCCCCGACATCAACGCCTGACATAAGGCCCTCCCGCATTCCGTTTTCAACATGGCTGGGGAGGCGTAACGCTGTCATTTCAACTCGGTGGAATTCAAGTTGCATGAACAACAATCTGGGTAGCCTCGACGCCGTGAAAGAACACGCGATCAGGTCCGGCATGCCCGCCGATGCCGCAGCAACGCTTCTCCTGCACGAGGAAATGGGTTTCACCGTCGCCTACCGGCCCGGCACGTCCGATGAGGGCGTGCTGGAACACAGCTTCGCACGCGACATCTTTCTCTCGGGCGTGCCGGAATATCAGCCCTGCAACGATCATGTGGTCGTCGAGGTCGGCGGACATCTCGGCGACTTCGCCCTGCTGGTCTCGCGCCTTGTGGGACGGGTCTATACGATCGAGGCCCGGCAGGAGACCTTCGGGCTGCTGAGCACCAATCTTCGTCTGAACACCGCCGGCAACGTGATCGCCGACCGGCTGGCAATTTCGGACTCCAATGATTTCGTGACGCTTTACCACGCGCCCGAGGGCGAAAGCTGGGGCGACTCCACCACGCTGAACTTCAATGGCACCTCCGAAACCGTGCCGGCCCGCACCCTCGCCCGCTACCTGTTCGAGCGGAACATCGCGCACGTCGACTTCATGAAATTCAACTGCGAGGGCGCCGAGTTCCCGATCCTGCTGTCAGCCGACCGCGCCACGCTGGCAAAGGTCAGCCTGATGCTGGTGCTGTTCCATGGCGATCTCGTGGAGGGTCACACCGGAGAGATGCTGGCGGCGCACTTGCGGCAGGCCGGGTTCATGACGGCAATCCGGCAGCAATATGAACAGCGCGGATGGATCATCGCCACGCGCTCCACCCCTGTCAGCTGAAGACGGATCAACGGTCGAACGGCGTCTTGCCCGAATAGTTGCGCCAGATCGCGCCCAGGATGTTGGAGTAGTCGTCCGTCCAGGCGGGAGCTACCTCATCCGCCGTGGCGCGATGCCAGGCGGGATCGTTGGCAAGGCCACGCACGGCACCGGGGTTCTTGCCGATGACGGCGAGATAGGGCCTGAGATCGAGCCGCGAGGCGTCGGGTTTCCAATACTTCAGGTCGAGCGTGTTGTACCAGGCATCGAGACCCTTCAACCGCGCAGCACCTTCGATGACGCTTGCCAGCTCCATGAAGCGGTTCGAGATATGGAACACGATCACGCCATCGGGCTTGAGCTTCGAGAGATAGGTGTCGAGCGCCTCGGAGGTCATCAGGTGCGCGGGCACCGAGTCGGACGAGAAGGCATCGAGCACGATCAGGTCGAACTTGTCGGCCGTCTCCTGCTGGAGGCGCAAGCGGCCATCGCCCATCACCACGCCGGCCGAGGGACCGCAGTCGCGCAGATAGGTGAAGTATTGCGGGTCGGCGGCGATCCGAACCACTTCCGGATCGATCTCGTAGAACCACCACTTTTCGCCCGAATTGGCGTGGCACAGCATGGCGCCGGTGCCGAGGCCCACGATGGCGACACTGTCGAGTTTGTTGCCGCCTTCGCGCAGATGGCCGATCAGGGAACCGAAGGGACCGTTCGCATAGTAGTAGGATTGCGGCTCGGGATTGTCGGTCAGCCGGAGGCCGTTCTCGTCCTTCCGCATCTGCGAACCGTGCTTGGTCGTGCCATGGGCGAGCAAATGATAGCGGCCATCATCGGCCGGGTAGACCGACAGCACGCCATAGAAGCTGCGCGACTGCGCGATGGGGGCCGGAACCTTGCTCACTGTTTGGTAGATGAACATCACAGACAGCAGGATGAGAGACTGCGCCAGCGGCTCGCGGCTGGTGGCAAGCAGCAGTGCCAGCGCGATCAGCAGCCAGGCGATCATGATGAAGTGCTTGATCGAGGCGCCGGTGCCGTCGCTCAGCAGAAGCAGGATCAGGATCAGCGGGACGAGCGCCAGGGTCAGCCAGAACTTCGGCGTCAGCGCCTTTGCCTTGCCTCTCACGATGCCGACAGCCGCGAAGCCGGCAATCATCAGCAGCGGGTATTCGATCACGCTGTTGAAGATGTTGGGCGCGAGAAGGCTGGCGAACATGCCGCCAAGCACGCCGCCGAGCGACATCAGGAAATAGAATTCGGTCAGTTTGCCTGCGGCGGGGCGCGTGCGCACCAGTTCTCCGTGGCAGGCCATCATCAGCGTGAAGACAACCAGCAGATGGATCGGCACCAGCCAGATCTGGGTGGCGGGCGACAGCGCGAAGAGGCAGAGGGGGGCAATGATGACGCCCAGCCGGTCGATGACGAAGCTGTGCGGAATCCAGGGTTTCGTCTGGAACGTGATGACGAAGGTCAGCAGATAGATCGCCAGCGGCACGACCCACATGAAGGGCGCTGACACGAGGTCGGTGGCGATGTGCGCCGTGCTGCCGACGAGCAGTCCCGACGGCACGAAGGAGAGCGCCACCCACGTCAGCCTGTCAATCCATGTCACATCGGCTTCGGCGGCGGTGGTGCCTTCGGCGGAGGCGCCTGAGGGAACGGCACTGGCCGCAAGGAAGCCGCAGGACGCGACCATCACCACGAGCAGGACGTAGCCGGCACTCCACAAATGTGTCTGCGGCAGCAGCCCGATGAAGGGCTCGATCGCCAGCGGATAGGCGATCAGCGCCGCAAAGCTTCCCGCATTGCTGGCGCCATAGAGAAAATACGGATCATGCGATTGCGCATGGCCCGACCGCGAGAACCACGATTGCAGCAGCGGCGCGTTGGCCGAGATCGCAAAGAACGGCAGGCCGACCGACACCGCGAACAATCCCATGAGCCACATGGCCTGGCCATTTTCCGGCGGGATGTCCCAGTTGGCGGAAATGGAAATGGGAAGGCTGATCATCGCGCCAGCCATGATCAGGCCATGGACGATCACGCCGGTGCGGAGGCTCAGCGACTTCACAAGAATATGAGCATAGCCATAGCCGAGCAGCAGGACGCCCTGGAAGAAGACCAGCGCCAGCGACCATACGGCCGCCGTGCCGCCAAGGCGCGGCAGCGCCATCTTGGCGAACATCGGCTGGATGAGGAACATCAGCAGCGCGCTGGAAAACAGCGTCGCCGCGAAGACTGCAACCACAGCCTTCGGCTTCACCGTGGACAGTTCGTTTCTCTTGGCGACTTCCACGGACGTCATCGAGCACCGGTACATTGAACGCTAAACACTGCCATCCACTCTGCGCGAGCACCGCTTAAGTGCCCGTTAACGACACTGGGCAAATCACCTTTGGAAGAGCATTCTGAACGAAGTGTAATGAGGTGTGTCGGGCGTGACGGCTGAAGCAGGCGAACAACCCCGCCAGGACGGAAATCTTCGTGGACTGGCCCTGGCCGTGGTTCTGGCGGCCACGACACTCCTTGTGTTGCGGCTCATGGGGCGCCTGCCCATCTGTGCCTGCGGAACGATCAAGTTCTGGCATGCCCCGGTGTGGAGCAGCGAGACCTCCCAGCACCTGAGCGACTGGTACTCGCTCTCCCACATCATTCACGGCTTCATCTTCTATGGCGTGCTCTGGCTTCTCGCCCGCGACTGGAGTTTCGGGAGCAGGCTGGCAGTCGCCGTAGCAATCGAAGGCGCGTGGGAGATCCTCGAGAACAGCAGCTTCATCATCGACCGCTATCGCGAAGCCACTGTGTCCCTGGATTACTACGGCGACAGCATCGTGAACTCCGCAAGCGACCTGCTTGCGATGGCTGTGGGCTTCTGGCTGGCCTCCCGGCTGCCCGTCTGGCTGACGATCCTCATTGCCTTCGGCTTCGAACTGCTCGCTGCCGCCGTCATCCGTGACAATCTCACGCTGAACGTCATCATGCTGATTTGGCCCATGGACTTCATCAAGCAGTGGCAGATGGGCGCTTAATTCATTGAACTGCGGGTCTTATCGTCCATAGACCGGATGCGCTGGCTCGATAAGGTAATGAGGCCAGAGCGATCCGTACTTCTGGCCATAGACAAGAACCCGGCAAAGATTACCCGAGACCGAAGTTACAGGGCCTTCGCGTCCATCCGGGATGATGACCACCTGCCCCACTTCGCACCAGTTGCCCGGCGTAGGCTGAAGCGGAACGGCATTGCCCGCCAGAGACAGCATGATGAAAACGATCGCACCGGTCATGGCGGCATTGAAACCCGGCCCGCAGACAGAATCAAGACGTCCGCAGAGCCGATGGTGGCCTTCCGTAACGCTGGCGGAAGTTTCGCGAGAACAGCGGCAGAGAGGAGAACCCGCAGGCGACCGAGATTTCACGCATGCCCATGGTTGAATAGGTGATCAGCCGTTCCGCCTTCTCGAGCCTGAGCTTCAGGTAAAAACCCATTGGCCTCTCGCCCAGCTTCTCATGGAACAAGCGTTCCATCTGGCGGACCGAAATTCCTGCAACATCGGCCAGCGCCGGTGCATCGAGCGGGTCTTCCCCCTGCTCTTCCATGGCCGTGATGATCTTCAGGAGCCGCGCATCGGTCGTCCCATAGCGTGCCGCCGCCGGAAGCCTCGCCTGGGACGGTTGTTCGACGGAGCGGAAATGTACCAGTTGGTCCGCCACCAGAACGGCAAGCGGACGGCCGAGCAGCCTGCCGATCCAGTCCAGCATCATGTCGATGGCCGCGGCGCCGCCCGCGCAGGTCATGCGGTCGCGGTCGGTCACATAAAGAGATTGCTCCACCTGAACCTTCCGATAGCTCTCGCGAAAACCGGGAAGGCTCTCCCAATGGCAGGTGGCGCGATAATCGTCGAGCAGCCCCGCCTCCGCAAGCAGGAATGGCCCGGTATCGATAGCGGCCAGCAGCACGCGCTTCCGCGCGAGTCCCTTGAGGACGGAGATCATGGGCCGGGTATTTCCCTTTTCCGGTTCATAGCTGGCAGAGATCACCACCATGTCCGGCTTGCCGATGTCTCCCAGTCCGCCCGACACCGAAACGGGAATGTCATTGGACGCTGCCACCGGTTGTCCATCGCCTGAGACGAAGCGCCAGGAGAAGGTCGGACCCGCAAAGCGGTTGGCCACCCTCAGGGGCTCGAGCGCCCCATAAAGCGCAATCATCGAGAACTTGGGGACCAGAAGGAAGACGACATCGTATCGAGCCATGGCGGGAAAAGAAAACTGAATGGCGAAAAAAGTCAAATGTCGATTTATCAGCCGTCCTACTGTCGCGCCACCAAAAGGAGGATTCCATGCAGTCCAAAGTCATCATCACCTGTGCGGTCACCGGCGCGGGCGACACCGTCGGCAAGCACCCGGCCATTCCGGTGACCCCGGAGCAGATCGCCAATTCGGCACTCGAAGCAGCCTCCGCCGGCGCCACAATCGTTCATTGCCACGTCCGCGAACCATCGACAGGCAAGGGCTCGCGCAAGGTGGAATACTACCGCGAGGTGATGGAACGCATCCGCGACAAGAACAAGGACGTCATTATCAACCTCACCGCCGGCATGGGCGGCGACGTGGAAGTGGGCTCCGGCGCCAAGCCGCTCGACTTCGGCCCCGGCACCGATTGCGTCGGCCCCGAGGAGCGCCTGATCCATGTGAAGGAACTTCGCCCGGAAATCTGCACGCTCGACTGTGGCACGCTCAACTTCGGCGATGGCAACACCATCGTGATCCAGACCCCGGCCCAGCTCCGCGAGCAGGCGAAGCTCATCATGTCTTATGGTGTGAAGCCCGAAATGGAGATTTTCGATTCAGGCAACCTGTGGTTCGGCAAGCAGCTTGTCGCCGAAGGCCTGATTCAGGACCCGCCGATGTTTCAGCTCTGCCTGGGCATCCCGTGGGGAGCCCCCTACGATACCGAGACGATGGCCTATCAGAAGGCGCAGCTTCCCCCCAATGCCGTCTGGGCCGCCTTCGGCATCGGCCGGAACGAGTTCCCCGCAGTCGCGCAGGCCGTCCTGCTCGGCGGCCATGTGCGCGTTGGCCTTGAGGACAATCTCTGGCTTGAGCGCGGCGTCCACGCCTCGAACGGCACGCTGGTCGAGAAGGCCGTGAAGATCATCGAACTGCTTGGCACGAAAGTCGCCTCGCCGGACGAAGGCCGCGAGATCCTCAAGCTCGCACCGAGGAAGAAGTAACATGGCCGCTCCGAAATCCATCAAGACCGTCGGCATCGCAGGAACCGGCCTTATCGGTGCGGGGTGGGCCGCGCGCCTGCTGTTCCGCGGCTTCAACGTCATCGCCTATGATGTGTCCCCCACAGCGGAAGAACGCCTCAAGGCGCAGATCAAGACAGCCTGGCCGTCGCTTGAAGCACTCCTCGGCAAGCCGGTGAAGAAGGGCAAGCTCACCTTCACCACCGACCTGAAGGAGATGGCGTCGAAGGCCGACTTCATCCATGAAGCGGCGCCCGAGCGCGAAGACCTCAAGATCAAGCTGTTCCGCGACATCGACGCGGTGGCCGCACCTCATGTCATCATCGCTTCATCGTCCTCGGGCTTCCTGCCGAGTAACCTGCAGAGCCAGTGCAAGCACCCCGAACGCGTGATCATTGGCCACCCGTTCAACCCCGTCTACCTGCTGCCGCTGGTCGAGACGGTTCCGGGCGAGAAGACATCGGAAGACGCGATGCTGCGTGCCGGGGTCTATTTCGAGTCGATCGGCATGCAGGTCCTCAGGCTCAAGCGTGAGATCATGGGCTATGTCTGCGACCGCCTGCAGGAAGCCCTCTGGCGCGAGGCGCTGCACATCCTGAACAAGGACATCGCGACCACCGGCGACATCGACGACTCGATCGTCTATTCCGCCGGTATGCGCTGGGCCTTCATGGGCTCGTTCCTCACCTATCATGTGGCCGGCGGCCCCGGCGGCATGCGAGACTTCATCAAGCAGTTCGACCCGACGCTGGAGCTCGACTGGACCGACCTCAAGTTCCCCAAGTGGAACAAGGAGCTGGAAACCCGTCTTGTCGAAGGCTGCGAAGCGCAAGCTGCGGGTCGCAAGGTCTCCGAGATCGAAGCCAAGCGCAACGCGGTTCTGGTCGACATGATGAAGGTCTTCAAGAAGCACAAGATCGGTGCCGGACTGGTCCTGGACCGCGAGATGAAGGCCCGGAAGAAGACTGCGAAGGCCAAATCCTGATGTTGTCCTCACCGGGCTTGTCCCGGTGACCCATTGTGCCGCAATCTCGAAGGCAGAACGGAACGAACCATAGGTTCCCGCAATGAATGCGGGAATGACAATGACAGTCTTGGAGGGACCATCACATGCCACAGCAACGCGTCATGATCACCGCCGCCGCCGACGGCATCGGCAAGTCCATCGCCCGCGCCTTCGCGGCCGAGGGCGCAAAGGTCCACATCTGCGACGTGAACGAGGCCGCGCTGACGAAATTCCGCGAGGAATTCCCCGACATCGCAGCAAGCCGCGTGAACGTCCGGAACGAGGGCGAAATCGACGCCTGGTTTGACGACGCGCTGGAGGACTTGGGTGGCATCGACGTCTTCGTGAACAACGCCGGCATCAAGGGCCCCACCGCTCCGGTGGAAGATATCGAATTGGCCGACTGGAAGGAATGCATCGAGATCTGTCTCGACTCATACTTCCTCTGCGCAAGACGCGCCGCACCAGTGATGAAGGCGCAGAAATCCGGCGTCATCATCAATATGTCTTCCAATGCCGGCCAGCATGGCTTCGGCAATCGCACGCCCTATGCGGCTGCCAAGTGGGGTGTCATCGGCCTCACCAAGTCGCTCGCCATCGAACTGGGCCGCTACAACGTCCGCTGCAACGCCATCTGTCCGGGGTCTGTCAAGGGTGACCGCATCAACCGCGTGATCCAGGGTGAGGCCGACGTACGCGGCGTTGACTTCGACGTGGTGGCGAAGGAAATCGTCGGCAACCAGTCGCTCGAGCGCCTCACCGAAGCGCATGAGGTTGCCGCCCTCGCGGTGTACCTCGCCTCCCCCCAAGCCTTCATGATCACCGGCCAGGACATCGCCATCGACGGCCATGTCGAGACCTTCCACATCAAGTGAGTTAGTAGATGGATTTCAACCTCACCGAAGAACAGCAGATGATCGTCAAGACGACGCACGATTTCGTCGTCAACGAACTTTATCCGCACGAGTCCGAAATCGAGGAGACGGGCGTGCTCCGCCACGATCTCCGCGACGAGATCAAGAAGAAGGCCATCGAAGCCGGATTATATGCCGCCAACATGCCCGCCGAAGTGGGTGGTGCCGGCCTGGATACGCTGACCTGGGTTTTGTACGAGAAGGAACTGGGCCGCGCCAACTATGCGCTGCACTGGACCTGCGTCGCGCGTCCCTCGAACATCCTGATGGCCTGCGAGGGCGAGCAGCGTGAGAAATATCTCTTTCCGGCCGTGCGTGGCGAGAAATCCGATTGCCTCGCCATGACCGAGCCCGGCGTCGGCTCCGACGTGCGCGGCATGAAGACCTTCGCCAGGCAGGATGGTGACGACTTCATCATCAACGGCACCAAGCATTTCATCAGCCATGCCGACGAAGCGAGCTTTGTCATCCTGTTTGCCGCGACCGGCGAAGAGGATACGCCGCGCGGCAAGAAGAAGCTGATCACTGCCTTCCTGATCGACATGGGAACGCCCGGCTACACGGTTCGCCCCGGCTACAAGAACGTCTCGCACCGCGGCTACAACAACTGCATCCTCGAATTCAACGATTGCCGCGTGCACAAGAGCCAGGTGCTTGGCGAAGTCCACAAGGGATTCGAAGTGGCGAACGACTGGCTGGGCGCGACCCGCCTTCAGGTCGCGGCCACGTGCATCGGCCGCGCCGAGCGCGCGCTGGAACACGCCAAGCAATATGCGGTGGACCGCCAGCAGTTCGGCCAGCAGATCGGCAAGTTTCAAGGGGTGAGCTTCAAGCTCGCCGACATGGCGCTCGAATGCAAGGCAGCCGAACTGCTGACGCTGGAAGCCGCATGGAAGTTCGACAACAAGACCGTGACCGATATGGACATGGCAATGGCCAAGCTTAAAGCCACCGAGATGCTGGCCTTCGTCGCCGATGAAGCGATCCAGATCCACGGCGGCATGGGTCTGATGAGCGACCTGCCGCTGGAGCGCATCTGGCGGGACGCAAGGGTCGAGCGCATCTGGGAAGGCACCTCTGAAATCCAGCGCCACATCATTTCCCGCGCGCTGCTGCGGCCGCTGGGAGGGTGACAAACTTCCCTTCTCCCCTTTCGGGAGAAGGTGGCGCGAAGCGCCGGATGAGGGGAGTTCAATGCCGGCCCCTCACCCGTCATGCTTCGCATGACACCCTCCCCGCGAGGGGAGAGGGACAGGAACGAAAGCTGAATGACCAAAGATCTCTCTCGCCTTCTCAACCCGAAGTCCATCGCCTTCATCGGCGGCAACGAGTGTGCCGTTGCGATCAACCGCACGCGTGAACTTGGCTTCACCGGGAAGATTTATGCGGTCCACCCGAAGCGCGAGGAACTGTCCGGCATCCCCACGTTCAGGTCGGCGGACGAGATTCCGGAACCCGTTGATGCCGCCTTCGTCGCAGTGAAACGCGAACCCACGATCGAGATCGTCCGTGCACTGAGGGCCAAGGGCTGTGGCGGCGCTGTGATCTATGCGGCTGGTTTTGCAGAAACCGGCAATTCCGATCTTCAAGACGAACTCCTGAAAGCTGCCGGCGGCATGCCGCTGATGGGCCCAAACTGCTATGGCTTCGTCAACACGCTGTCGCGCGCGGCGCTCTGGCCCGATGAGACCGGGTTGGAGCCTGTCGAGCGCGGCGTGGCCTTGATCACGCAGTCTGGCAACATCGCCTGCAACTTCACCATGCTGATGCGGGGCCTGCCTGTAGCTGCCGTCTTCTCGATTGGCAACCAGGTCGACGTCGGCATGCATGACATGGTGGAGACGCTTTCCGCCGACAAGCGCATTTCGGCGATCGGCCTCCATGTCGAAGGTCTCCCCGATGTCGCCGCCTTCGCGCGTGCCGCGGCGCTCGCCCGCCAGCGCAAGGTACCCATCGTGGTGTTGAAGACTGGCCGCTCCGAACAGGGTGCCAAGGTTGCGATGAGCCATACATCTTCCCTCGCCGGAGCCGACACGCTTTATGACGCGCTCTTCGAGCGCTATGGCGTGGCCCGCATGAAGTCGGTCTCGGCTTTCGCGGAAACGCTGAAGTTCCTCCACAACGGCGGTCCCATTGCCGACTCGCGCCTCGTCTCCATGAGCTGCTCCGGCGGTGAGGCCGCGCTCGTCGCCGACATGGCGCTTGAAAAGAAGGTGAGCTTCCCGCCCTTCAATGCCGAGACGAAACCGCAGGTCGCAGCGACGCTCAACGAATATGTCGCCATCGATAACCCCCTCGACTACCACACCTTCATCTGGAACCAGCCCGATAAGCTGAAAGCCACTTTCACTGAAGTGCTGAAGGGCGGCTTCGACGTCGCCATGGTGATCCTCGATACGCCAACCCACCCCAAGATGAAGCCCGACGCCTGGGCCACGACGGCCCGCGCACTGGTCAACGCCTCGCAGGCGACGGGAGCGCGTGCCGCAGTGGTAGCCACACTCTCCGAAGGCATGCCGCTCGATCTTGCGTCGGAACTTTCCACAAGCGGCGTTGCGCCCATGATGGGGCTCGACGATGCGTTGACGGCATTCGAAGCCGCCGCCTTCATCGGCCGCAACTGGGCCCGCGCCGATGCTCTGCCGGAGATGCTGGCGCCCACCGTGAAGGGCGGCAACGCGCGTGTCCTCAGCGAGCACGATGCCAAGCAACTCCTGAAGCGCCACGGCCTCAGCGTTCCCGAGGGCATTGTCTGCAATGCTGCTGATGCCGTCGCCGCGGCTGCAAAGCTCGGCTATCCCGTAACGCTGAAAGTGTCCTCCGCCGCCATCGCCCACAAGACCGAAGCAGGTGGTGTGGCGCTGAACCTCAAATCCGCAGCAGATGTCGAAGCCGCCGCCCAGCGGATGGCGAAGCTCTCAATAGACGTTCTTGTCGAACGCATGGTAACGGGCGCCGTCGCTGAACTCATCATCGGCCTGACCTCCGATCCGCAATACGGAACCGCACTCGTTGTTGGCGCAGGCGGCATCCTCACCGAGTTGCTGAAAGACTCGGTGACGCTTATCCTTCCCACGTCGCGGCCCGAGATCGAGCGTGCGCTAAAGACACTGAAGGTCTGGAAGCTGGTCGAAGGCTTCCGGGGAAAGTCGGGTGACAAGGACGCGGTCATTCGCGCCGTGGAAGCCGTCGCCGCTTTTGCTGATGCTCATCGCGGACTCGTGGAGGAACTCGACGTGAACCCCCTGCTCGTTCTGCCCGACGGCGCTGTCGCCGTCGATGCCCTGATCAAGATGAGGACCACATGACCGGACCCATTCACACCACCCGCCGCGGCCGCGTTCTGGAAGTGCGCATCGAGCGTGGCAAGGCCAATGCCATCGATGCCGCGACGAGCCGCATCATGGGCGACATCTTCGCCTCCTTCCGCGATGACCCGGAGCTGCGCGTCGCCATCCTCACCGGCACGGGCGAGAAATTCTTCTGCCCCGGCTGGGATTTGAAAGCGGCTGCGGAAGGCGAGGCTCCTGACTCGGACTATGGCGTCGGCGGCTTCGGCGGATTGCAGGAATTGCCTGGCCTTAACAAACCCGTCATCTGCGCGGTGAACGGCCTTGCCTTCGGCGGCGGCTTCGAGATCATGATCTCGTGCGACATCATTATCGCGGCGGACCATGCGACCTTTGCGCTCCCCGAAATCAATTCAGGCACGGTTGCCGATGCCGCCTCCATCAAGCTGCCGCGCCGCATCCCCTATCATGTCGCCATGGAGATGCTGTTCACCGGCCGCCGCATCGACGCAAAGGAAGCAAAGCACTGGGGCCTCATCAACGAGATCGTTCCCGCGGACAAGCTTATGGACCGCGCCCGCGAAGTCGCCGACCAGCTGGCAGACGGGCCTCCGCTGGTCTTCGCCGCGATCAAGGAGATCACCCGCGACACCGCGCACCTGCCCGTGCAGCAGGCCTTCGACATGGTGACCAAGCGCAAGCTGAAGACCGTCGATCTTCTCTATTCGAGCGAGGATCAGCTCGAAGGTGCGAAAGCCTTCGCCGAGAAACGCAAACCCCAGTGGAAGGGGCGCTAAGCCTCATGACCTTCGATTTCACCGCCAAGCGCATCCTCGTCACCGGCGGCACGCGCGGCATCGGACGTGCTGCCGTCGAGGCCTTTCTCGATGCAGGCGCACGCGTGGCGGTGAACGGACGAACGGAAGCCTCGACTCTCAAGGCGCTCGCCACACTCAGCACGGAAGCCGTGCCCGCGCCGGGCGATGTGGCCAAGGCCGGCGACTGCCGGAAGATCGTGGCGGCCGCCATTGCCGAACTGGGCGGCCTCGACGTTCTGGTGAATTGCGCCGGGATAGCCAATGGCGGTCCGATGGAGGAGGTCACCGAAGAAGACTGGGATCAGGCGCTGGACATCAATCTCAAGGGCACCTTCTTCTGCACGCAGGCCGCCCTGCCGCATCTTCGCGCCTCGAAGGGCAATGTCGTCAACCTCGCGTCTGACGCAGGCCTTATCGGCGAAGTGGGCCTCGCGGTCTATTGCGCGTCGAAGGGCGGCGTCGTGAACCTCACGCGCGCCCTAGCGCTGGAACTCGCACCCGGCATTCGCGTCAATTGCGTCTGTCCCGGCTATGTCGATACCGACATGGTCCGCCGCGACGTGATCGACGCCTCCGATGATCCCGCCACGACTGAGGCGGCACTCGCCAACTCGGCTCCGCTGAGGCGCATCGCCGAGCCTCAGGAAATCGCGTCGGCCATTCTCTATCTGGCGTCGGACCACGCCCGCTTCATGACTGGCTCAGCACTTCAGATCGACGGCGGCACCACGGCGGGCCATCCGCGCACCAGCCCATAAAAAAAGCCCCGGGTTTTACACCAGGGCCTCAGTCGGAGAGGACGTTCAGCCGAGCAGCCAGTGGCGGCTGCTCTGGCGGATGCGGGCCTGCTCGCTTTCGAGTTCCTCAAACGAGGGAACCTGCTGCGCCGAGGCGGCAAGCGCGGTCAGCGTCCGGCGCACGGCGCTTTCAACATCGGCCCACAGGCTGACGGGCGACGTGGCGGTTGCGGTGTGGCGGGACATGATCTTCAATCTTTCTTTTTTGTTAACAATTGAACTGAAGCTAAGATACGCCTTGCTGAAGGCTTCCACAAACGACGAGTTCTATGTTAATCTTCAAGAGTAATTTGAGGATCGCACATGTTGCGCCACATTCCGGGCCTGCAGTCCCTGAAGGCCTTTGACGCCGCCTGCCGCCACCTGAACTTCACCCGTGCGGCGCAGGAACTGAACGTCACGCCTGCTGCGGTGAGCCATCAGATCAAGGAACTGGAGGAATCCGTGGGTGTCCCGCTCTTTCAGCGCACCAGCCGCCACATGCAGTTGACGCGGCAGGGGCAGATCCTCAAGCCTGCGGTATCCGATGCCATTGACGGCCTCTCCCACGCCCTCCAGCGCATCCGCCAGGCCGATAACCCGATGCAGGTGCGGGTCACCGCCTCGCCCTCGATCGCCGCCAAATGGCTGGTGCCCCGCCTCGACAGGTTCCTCGAATCGATGCCGGGAGCCGATGTCCGGATCGACGTCTCCGCCGCCCCGCTCGACTTCGACCGCGAGGACGTGGACGTGGCGATCCGGTTTGGAGAAGGCAATTATCCCGGCCTCGTTGTGGAGAAGCTCTTCCACGATACGCTGTTTCCGGTCTGCAGCCCTGAAATCCTGATCGGCCGGAAGCCGCTGAAGGAACCGCGTGACCTTCTCCAGTTCACCTTGATCCACCTCGAATACGAGGCGCAGGGTGCCGTCTGGCCCAACTGGCGCATGTGGATGCTGGCGGCCGGCATCAAGGACTTCAACGATTCGCGCGGCCTTCACTTCAGCCAGACCTCATTGGCGCTTCAGGCCGCCATCGACGGCCATGGCGTGGCTCTGGGCGATTCGACGCTGGTGAAGGACGATCTGGCGGAGGGGCGCCTCGTCAAGCCCTTCGAGCTGGCGCTCCGGAGCCCCGCACAATTCGCCTATTACCTCATCACGCGCCGGGATACGTCCGACCGGCCCATGACAAGGGCCTTCCGCGACTGGATCATTTCTGAAGCAGCCGCCAGCCAGCCATGAGAGCCGCCGCCGCGACCGTCGCCGCCGCGACCGTCGCCGCCGAGGCGAACGACACAGCGAAGAATCCATGCGCATCATAGACCGGCCCATAGATCGCCCCCGCCGTGCCAAGCGAAACATAGGTGGTGAACGAGAACAGGCCCATCACCGTGCCGCGCATCCGGGGCGAGAGGGAGCCCATGTATGAGACCAGCGCCGTCATGCAGAAGTGGTTGGCGAGGCCCCAGACAAAGGGATAGAGCGCCACTGTCATGATGGTCTCCGCCATGAAGGGCAGGATCACATAGTTGAAGCCCACCAGCACCAGCCCCAGGGGCAGCACGTTGGCCGGCCCCTTGCGGTCGATCCACTTGTCGAAGACGACGCCGAAGCCGAAACCCAGACCGTAGCTGAGCGAGATGGTGCCGCCGAGCCATGCGCCCGCCCCGTGCAGCTGCCGCACATGGTCGCCGATGAACGTGTAGGTCTGGTAGAAGCCGATCATGTAGGCGAAGGTCGAGAGATAGCCGGTCCAGGCTCCGGGGAGCCGCAGCACGTCGCCATAACGCACACGCTCGCCATCGCCATGGCTTTCCACCCTTGGCAGCAATGCGCCCGCCAGCGTCATGGCGGCAGCGACGGCGCCGACTGCCATGAAGGTGCCGCGCCAGCCCAACAGGCCGGATAGAATGGCAGCCAGCGGCACGCCGCCCACCATCGCCACGGACCAGCCGAACAGGACCTTTCCCATGTCCTGAGAGCGCCGCTCGGGAGGAGCGATGTCTCCAGTCAGCGCATAGGTCGCCGGAATGATAACACCGGATGCGAGCCCGGCGACAAGTTGCGCGGCGGCCACCACGCGCCAGTCCCATGCGAAGCCGCAGAGGAACAGCGAAACCGCCAGCACCGCGAAGGCGATGCGGATGGCGCCGCGCTTTGGCCAGTGACCAAGCTGCGGAGCCGCAATCAAGGCCGCCGAGGCCACGCCAACGCCATAGGCAGCGGCGGCGAAGCCAACTTCCTTTGGCCCCGTTCCAAGACCGCTGGCGATATCCGTCAGCAACGGCGACAGCATCAGCGCCTGAATGCCGACCGCAGCGATGGAGAGCGTGAGGAGGAGAAGCGGCGTCCGCTCGCTGGGAGTCATTCCGGCGCCAGCGCGGGATGCGCTTCGAATACGCCGGTTGGCACCTGCTCATAGTCGATGATGGCACCCGTCATCATCCGCCCCGACGGCGATATGAGATAGGCCATCAGCCCTGCCACATCGTCGGGCACGATAAGACGGCCCGATGGCATCCGCCGCCCGATCTCGTCGGCCCAGTTCACCGGCATGCCATGAAACGACGTCTGCAGGGCCTGTTCGCCGTCGGTGTGAACCCAGCCCAGATTGATGGCGAAGGCGCGGATGCCCTCGCGCTTGACCGTATTGGCGACCGAGCGCGTGAGCGTGTTGAGCGCGGCCTTGGAAGCCGAATAGGTGGCAAGGTTGGGCGGGCCGCCATGGGCCAGCATGGACGAAACGTTGATGATGGTGCCGGACCGAGCCAGCCGCATCACCTTCACCGCCTCCTGCATCATGAAGAGCGCTGCCCGCACGTTGACGCCGAACAGCCGCTCGTAGGCTTCAGGCGTCGTATCATCAAGGCCGCACCGCTCTGTATTGCCGGCGGCATTCACCAGCACATCAAGCTGGCCGAAGGCTGAAACCGTGGCCCCGATAGCGCGGGCAGACAGCGTCACGTCCATCAGGTCGCCCTCCAGAACCTCGACGCGACCGAGGCTCTTGAGCTTTTCGGCACTCTCCCTCAGCTTTGCGCCGTTGCGGTCGAGCAGCATGACGCCGCCGAAGCCCAGTTCAAGGAACCGCTTTGCCGTTGCAAAACCGATGCCCTGCGCCCCGCCCGTAATGAGCGCAATCCTGCCGTCCGCCATGAAATTCTCCCCGAAGTGCGGAGAACCTTCTATTGGCTCGCGGTCGCACCTCCAAGCCCCCTTGCCATGAGCGGCAAGCAGGGCTGCGGTCAGTCGCCCGCGGCCTCCTTCTCGACGACTGACTCAAGGTTGGAGAGGCCCTTTTCGTAGTCGCCACCGATCAACCGATCAAACATGAGGCCCATCCATCGGTTCATTACGCCGTCCAGCTTGGCCTGAAAGTCCCAGGTCACCAGCGTGCCGCCATCCGCCGGTTGAAGTGTCATCGTCGAAAGGGACTGGCCCATCTCTCCAAAATCAACATCTGTGACGATCTTCTGGTTAGGCACCAGTTCGGTGATGGTCTGCGTTCCCTTTCCGACATTGGGATCGTTCGAGGCCCAACTCATCTTCTGGCCCACGCCGCCCTGGTCCGGACCCTCGAAACGATAAACCGTCTCAGGATCGAGCGACGCCCAGGGCGACCATTCATTGAAGCGCCTGAGATTGCCCGCGATGGCGAATATCTGCTCAGGTGAAGCATTGATCACCTTTGCCCGGCTGACCCTCGCCTCAGGTGGCAGCAGATAGGCGCCGCCCACCAGCGTCACCACCGCCACGATCAGAATCAGCACGATTCCCTTGATGATCGATTTCGCCATGCCGCCGTCCTCTCTGAACTCGTGGTCAATTCTAGCGCCTTGGAGACTTGTCGCAACGCATAAGGAGAAGGCCTCCATACGGCATGGTCGTGGCTCCCCTGCTCCCGTCACGCTTGTTTCGGGACGACGGATCGCGCAATCTGACTCCCATCATGAGTGCATCGCTGTTTACCGCCGACTTCAAGCCCCGTCCCTTCTGGTGGGAGGCCCACCAACCGACGCCACTGCCCGAGATTGCGCTCCCGAAAAACGTTCGCGTAGCTATCGTGGGCGCGGGCTATGCGGGTCTCAACGCCGCGCTCGAACTTTACCGCGAAGGCATCGATTGCATCGTGCTCGATGCCAACGAGCCGGGTTTTGGCGGTTCGTCCCGCAACGGCGGCATGGTGTCGGGCGGCGTCAACGTCGGCAAGCGATACATGGCGAAGGCCATGGAGGAAGACGAGGCAGCGCCCTATCTCGCCGACGCTGCCGACGCTTTCAGCCATGTCGAAAACCTCATTGCGCGCGAGAAGATAGACTGTGGCTGGACACGCACCGGATACTTTCTCGGCGCATGGTGCAAGAGCCATTACGACGGCATGGTCAAGAAAGTCGACATGCTGAACCGTGCCGCCCGCTCCGAGGCCTATATCGTGACGCCGGAACGCCAGCGCGAGGAAATCGGCTCCGACTATTATCGTGGAGGCATGGTCGTGGGCCGCGCTGGTCATCTCCATCCGGCGCTGTTCTTCAAGGGACTGCTCGACCTTTGCCAGACGCGGAACATCCCCATTGCCTCGAAGACGCCGGTAACCAAGCTCACGCAATCAGGTTCCGGCTGGCAGGTGGAAACGCCCCGTGGCACGATCGAGGCCGGGGACGTCATCATCGCCACCAACGGCTACACGGGCGACGTGACGCCAGAACTGAAGCGCCGCGTGGTGCCCGTCGGCTCCTACATCATCGCCACCGAGGAACTCGATCCGGCAATTGCCGCCTCGATCAGTCCGAAGAACCGTTCGATCGCCGATACCCGCCGCGTGCTGACCTATTATCGCATGTCGCCGGACGGCAAGCGCCTGATCTTCGGCGGACGCGCCAAGTTCGGCCACACCGATCCCGTCGAGACGGCTCCCATCCTCCACGGCTTCATGCTCGACCGCTTCCCGCAATTGAAGGGAACTCGGATCACCCATGCCTGGACCGGCAACGTCGCCTTCACGCTCGACGAGGTGCCGCACATGGGCAAGCTCCAGAACATGCATTATGCGCTGGGCTGCAACGGCTCGGGCGTCGCCATGATGAGCTATCTCGGCCACCAGACGGCGCGCAAGATCGCTGGCAAGGTCAACCGGGTGTGCGCCTTCGACCGCCCGGAGTTCCCCGATCATGCGATGTACAACGGCTCGACCTGGTTCCTGCCATGGATCGGCCGCTACTTCCGCACGCGGGACTGGATCGACCGCCGCTTCGGATGAACACTCTCTTTGAGACGCGCCGCCTGGTCGCCCGCCGCTTCCTGCCAAGAGATATCGAAGCATTCGTCGCCATGCGAAACGACCCGGAGGTGGCCCGCTACCAGTCATGGGAGAGCTATTCGGAAGCCGAAGGACGCGCCTTTCTGGAAGACCTGGCCCGCCTCCATCCCGGCTGTCCGGGCTGGTATCAGGTGGCCCTCGAGGACAAGGCGACGGGCCGTTTCGTGGGCGATTGCGGAATCCGGATCATGGAACACGAACCGCGGCTTGCCCAGATCGGCTACACCATCGCGCGAGACGGGTGGAACCGGGGCCTCGCCACCGAAGCTGTTGGCGGGCTGGTGGACTACATGTTCGCGGCCTTCCCCCTCCACCGCATCACCGCCTCCGCCGACCCGCGCAACGCCGCATCATGCCGCGTGCTTGAAAAGGCGGGCTTCGTGAAGGAAGCCCATTTCCGGCAGAGCGAATGGTTCAAGGGCGAATGGGCGGACGATGTGGTCTATGCGCGGCTGCGGTCGAATCCGTAGTGGCGGTGCAGACGAAAAAAACCAGCCCGGGGCTCTAACCGCACTTGGTCAGCCGCACTTGGCCTGCATCCGCCACTTCGAGCCTGAATAGGCGGCCTCGTTCTGCAGCCGGCCCTTCTGGCCATCGGGACAGGCGAAATAGCCGAGCGACGAGGTGGCCACAGCTATCGCATCCTTCTTCTGGCCGGAACTCATGCCCGAAACCGCCATGTCATAGACGCCGCTGCCGCGCGGGCTGAAGTCCAGCCGGTAGGTCTTGCCATTGTAGAAGATCGGCTCCGAGCGCGGCGGCCATTGCACCGCCTCCGGCTTGTCATTGGTGATCCGCACGTCGGATCCGGACTTGCAGGCCGCAAGAGCGAGCCCGATGACGGCCAGCAGCGCGAAGCGATTCAATGTGGTGTTCATTCCGCGCCTTATGCCTTCCAAGTCTCGACCGGGCAAGCATTGCGACGTATAGAGGCGGCATCATGACAGATTTCGATCCAGCCTCCCTTCTCGTTCCCCGCACCCAGTCCGCCGACGAAGGCCCGATCGTCCGCATGGCCCAGAAGGCCCGCGACATGCGTGGCCGGGGCGTCGACGTCGTCAGCCTCACGGTGGGTGAGCCCGATTTCGACACGCCCGACAATATCCAGGCCGCCGCCACCGCCGCCATGAAGGCGGGTTTCACGCATTACTCCCCCGTCATGGGCATTCCTGAATTGCGGACTGCCCTGTCGAAGAAGTTGAAAACCGAGAACGCCCTCGACTACGGCCCCAATGAAATCTGCGTCGCCAACGGCGCCAAGCAGGCGATTGCCAATGCCGTGCTGTCGATCATCGACAAGGGCGACGAGGTCATCATGCTGGCGCCCTTCTGGGTGTCCTATGAAATCGGCGTGCGCTTTGCAGGCGGCACGCCGGTGGTGCTCCATGCCAGCGTCGAGGAAGACTACAAGGTCCCGGCCCGCCGCATTGCGGAGGCGGTGACGCCCCGTACCAAGCTGCTGATTCTCAACACGCCATCGAATCCGACAGGAGCCGTGTGGACGAAGGCCGAACTCGAAGAGATTGCGAAAATCATTCTCGCACACCCGCGCATGATGGTGCTCTCGGACGAGATCTACGAATATATCCTCTTCGGCGGCCAAATGGTCTCGATCGGCACTCTCCCCGGCATGCGCGAGCGCACCATCACGGTCAACGGCTTCTCCAAGGGCTTCGCCATGACCGGCTGGCGGCTGGGTTATGCCGCTGCGGTGGAACCGATCGCCAAGGCAATGGGCCGCATGCAGGGCATATTGTCGGCGGGCGCAAACCAGTTCGTGCAGCGCGCCGCAGTCGCCGCACTCGAAGGCCCGCGTGATGAAGTGGAGCGCATGCGCCTGCGTTATCTGGCCCGCCGCGACATGGTGTTGAACGGGCTGCGCGCCATTCCGGGCATGAAGATCGGCGACATTCCGGCCACCTTCTACGCCTTCCCCGATGTGTCCGCCCTTCTCGGCAAGAAGGCCGGCAATCATGTCATGGATACGACTGACCGCCTCTGCGACTGGCTGCTCGACGAACACGCCGTCGCCACCGTTCCTGGTGGAGCCTTCGGCGCGCCGGGCTCGATCCGCCTCTCCTTCGCCTGCAGTGAAGCCGAGATCGAAAAGGCCATTGCGCGGTTGCAGAAAGCCTTGTCCTCGCTTCTCTGATCTTGCGGAATCCAGCACGGCAATCACCCTGTCGAACATCCGTACGCTGAAAAATATTCCGGAAAGATGCAGGTTGACGCAGCGCCTCCGCAAGTTGCAAGCTGCCGATTGGGAATGAAGCCTCAGCTAACAAAATGAGAACTGAGGAGAAACGAAATGCCCAATCTAGGACGGCTGGCCCGGTTCGGGGCCTTTGTCTCGATCGCCATTGCGAGTGTGTTCGTGGCCGGGGCGGCGATTGCCGAACCCGATCAGGGGTCCATCGCCCGGGGCGGCAAGCTTTATGACAAGTGGTACAAGGTCTTGAAGGTCGACGCCCCCAAGGAATCTCATAAGCTCTACCCCGCCAGCAACAAGAAATATGCCGAAGATGCAGCCAGCAACTGGCGCTGCAAGGAATGCCATGGCTGGGACGGTCTGGGTGCAGATGGCGCCTACGCCACGGGGAGCCATGCGTCGGGAATCAAGGGCATCAACGGGATGAAAGGCGGCGACCCGGCCGCGGTGGTCGCACTTCTCAAGGCCGATGCCCATGGCTATGGCGACAAGCTGGCAGAGCAAGATCTGAATGATCTGGCCAACTTCGTCGTCTATGGCCGGATCGACTGGTCAAAATACATTGCCGACAAGAAGTCGACAGGTGACGCGGAAGCTGGAAAGCAGGTCTTTGTCACAGCTTGCATCGGTTGCCATGGAGCGGAGGGGAAACTTCCCACAGGAATGCCTCCCCTGGGTTCGCTTACCTCCAACCCATGGGAGGTCATGCACAAGATCCTGAATGGCCAGCCGGGCGAAGTGATGCCCGCTTTGCGCGCGATCGACCATCAGATCTCGGCCAACGTTCTCGCCTACCTGGGAACGCTTCCAGCCGAGTAAATGGGGGCAATGGTTCGGCCTCATCGATCTGCACATCAGGAAAGCTGAACGCCAGACCTCACCGGGTCTGGCGTCAAGGCCATCACGGCGCGTGCCCGGTGCTGACCGCGCCCGCATCACTCAACGGAGTTCACCATCATGTCTCTTCTGCGCCGTCTCTGGGGCTGGTTCTGGCGCCCCTCCGCCTCCTGGAGTCTCGGAGCGCTTCTCGTCGTCGGCGGTCTCGGCGGCATCATCTTCTGGGGCGGCCTCAACACGGCGATGGAGAAAACCAACACCCTGGAGTTCTGCATTTCCTGTCACGAGATGCAGAGCACAGTCTATGAGGAATACAAGAAGTCGGTTCATTTCAGCAACGCGTCGGGCGTGCGCGCCATCTGCTCTGATTGCCACGTCCCGAAGGACTGGACCCACAAGGTCATCCGCAAGATCCAGGCGACAGGCGAACTCTACCACCATCTCGCAGGCACCATCGACACACTCGAAAAATTCGAGGCCAAACGCCCGGAGCTCGCAGCCCGCGTCTGGACCGCCATGAAGGCCACGGACTCAAGGGAATGCCGGAACTGCCACAGCTTCGAGAGCATGGCCTTCCACAAGCAGACCGCGCGCGCTTCGGAGAAGATGCAGGAAGCGATGAAGACGGGAGAAACCTGTATCGACTGCCACAAGGGCATCGCTCACAAGTTGCCCCCCAGAGACGACTGAGGGCCGCATCGCTGCGGCCCCCAACACGTTCATTTGCCTGTCGTCACTCCGCCGCCTTGGGCATGGGCGTCACATCGTTCGCCGGGGCCGCCACGACTGCATGATCGAGAACGTCCGACGCGTTCTCGAGGTCATGCATGTGGCGGCGGTCGCGGGCGACGTAGGAATAGATCGCCGGCGTGATGAACAGCGTGAACATCGTGCCGATGGTCATGCCCGCCGCGATGACGACGCCGATGTCGAAGCGGCTCCTGGCGCCAGCGCCATCCGCGATCAGCAGCGGCACGACGCCGATCACCATGGCGGCGGTCGTCATCAGGATGGGACGGAGACGCGTGGCGGCAGCTTCCTTGATGGCCGTGTTCTTGTCATAGCCCATCGTCTCCTGCAGCTTGTTGGCGAACTCCACCATCAGGATGCCGTGCTTGGCGATGAGGCCGATCAGGGTCACGAGGCCGATCTGCGTATAGATGTTGATCGTGCCGGAGCCTAAGTTGATCGGCGGATTGTTCTGCATCGCGCCGTTCACCTCACCCAGGATGAACAGCACAAAGAGCGCGCCGAACACCGTTGCAGGTAGGCCGATCAGGATGATGAACGGATCGCGGAAGCTTTCGAACTGTGCTGCGAGAACGAGATAGATCAAGAGCAGCGCGATGGCGAAGGTGACGGCCAGCGTGTTGCCTTCCTTCACGAACTGCCGGCTCTCGCCCTTGAAGTCATAGGCCATGCCCTGCGGCATGATCTCGTCGGCCTTCTGTTGCAGGAAGGCGATGCCCTCGCCGATGGTGCGGCCGGGGAACGGCACACCCTGCAGCATGGCTGAGTTCAACTGCTGGAACGTCGCAAGCCCGTTGGGCTGCACCGACTGGCTCACCGTCGTGAAGGCGGAGAGCGGCACCATGGTGCCATCAGTGGCACGCACTTTGTACTTCATGATCTGGTCGATCGACTCGCGTTCGGTGCGCGGCACCTGCGGGATCACCTGATAGCTGCGACCCTGCACAGTGAAGCGGTTGACGTTATTGCCGCCCAGCAATGTGGCGAGCGTTGCGCCCACGTCCTGCATGGTCACGCCCAGCTTGTTGGCGCGGTCCTTGTCGACGATCAGTTCAACCTGCGGGGTCTGGAAGCGGAGGTCGGCGTTGGTGAAGATGAAGAGCCCGCTCTTCATCGCCTCGTTCTTCAGCGTGTCCAGCACTTCAGCCAGCCGCGTGTAGTCACCCGGATAGGTAAGCACGAACTCGATCGGCAGATCGCCAGCGCCCACCGGAATGGCGGAGGGCGCGGTCGCGAAGATGTTGACGCCCGAGACAGCCTTGAACTTCGGCTGCAACTCGCCCATCACTGACAGGTCGGAGCGTCCGCGCTCGCCCCACGGCTTCAGGATCAGCCCCATGAACGCCGAGTGGGAATTGGGAAACCCGTTGATGGCGAAGAGGTTCTGCTTCTCAGGAATCTTGAGGAAGGTTTCCGTCAGATCGTCGGTATAGGTCGTCAGGTAGTCGAGGTTGGTGTGCTCCGGCGCGTTGACGAAGGCGAAGAGAACGCCCTGGTCCTCAGCCGGTGCAAGCTCGCGGTTGATCGCGTTGTAGAGAACAGCAGACAAGCCGATGGTGAGCACAGCAATCCAGGCAAATACCGCGCGTTGCTTGATCGTGCCGTCAAGCCTCCGCCGGTAGAAGCGCTGCAGCCCGCCGAAGACGCGCTCGACGAGGCGGCCGAACCACGAGAGCTTCGCGTGCGGCTTCAGCATCTTCGACGTCATCATCGGAGATAGCGTGAGCGCGATCACGCCTGACACGATGACGGCACCCGCCAGCGTGAACGCGAATTCGCGGAACAGCGCGCCTGTGAGGCCCGCCGTGAAACCGATCGGCGCATAGACCGCCGCCAGCGTGACCGTCATGGCGATGACGGGACCGGTGATTTCCCGCGCGCCCTTGATGGCGGCGTCGAACGGTTGCATGCCCTCTTCGATGTGACGGTGAATGTTCTCTACGACGACGATGGCGTCATCGACCACGAGACCGATGGCCAGCACCAACGCTAGCAGCGTCAGAAGGTTGATGGAATAGCCGAAAGCCACGAGCACCAGCGCCACGCCGATGAGCGACAGCGGAATGGTGACGACCGGAATGATGGTCGAGCGGATGTTGCCGAGGAACAGGAAGATGACGACGATGACGATGGCGCCCGCCTCGAGCAGCGTCTTGCCAACTTCCTCGATCGAGGCATTGATGAACTCGGTCGCGTCATAGGCGATGTTCGCTTCAAGGCCCGATGGCAACATGCGCTGGATTTCCGGCATGGCGTCGCGGACGCTCGCGATGACGGTGAGCGGGTTAGCATCGGGCGTGGTCTGCACGCCCATGAACACGGCCTTGAGGCCGTCGAAGGCGGAAGTCGAGCCATAGTTCTCAGGCCCGAGATCGATCTGCGCCACCTGCCCCAGCCGGATCACCGTGTCGCCGCGCGTGGCGACGACAAGCTGGCCGAACTGCTCCGGCGTTTCGAGCGATGTCTGGGCGTTGATGTTCTTCTGCGTGAAGTCGGCCTTGATCTCTCCCGCGGCAGTGGTGAAGTTGTTGGCGGCGAGCGCCTGGCGCACGTCGAGCGGCGTGATGCCAAGCGACGCCATCTTGTCGGGATCGAGCCATATCCGCATGGCGAAGGTCGAGCCGCCAAGAATATCGGCTGCAGCCACGCCTGAAATCGCCTGCAGCTTCGGCCTCACCACGCGGTCGAGGTAATCCGAGATCTGCGGCGAACTCATCTGCTCGCTCTTGAAACTGATGTACATCAGCGCGAAGCCGGCACCCGTGGTGCGCTTCACGACCGGATCATTGGCTTCCTCGGGGAGCACGCCCTTCACTTCGTTGACCTTGGAGAGCACGTCGGCCAGCGCGCGGTCGGCATCGGCGTCGAGCCTGAGCTTCAGCGTGATGGTGGAGATGTTCTGCGAGGACTTGGACTCGATGATGTCCACGCCCTCAGTCGAGGCCACCGCCTGCTGCAGCGGCGTGGTGATGAAGCCCTTGATCTGGTCGGCGTTGGCGCCGGGATAAACCGTCGTGATCTCGATCTTGGTGTCTGACACCTCCGGGAACTGACGAATTGGCAGTTGCAGCACGGCCTGGATGCCGGCGAGCAAGATGAGAAGGCTGACCACGGTCGCAAGGACCGGGCGCTTCACGAAGATGTCTGTGAAATGCATCGGGCCGGTCCTTATTGTATGGTGCTCGTATCCTGGAGCTTCATGGCGATCGAATTATCGATCACCACCTTGCTGCCCTGATCGATCTTGTTCTGGCCTGCGGTGACGACCTGGTCGCCGGGCTTCAGCCCGTTCTCGATCGAGATTCTGCCGTCGCGCACGGACCCCGTCTTCACGAAGCGGCGCTCGATGTCATAGACAGGAGCAGCGCCCTCTTCCTTGGGCTGCTCCTTGGCAAGCGCCGCCACCAGCACATTGTCGCCATAGAGCGAGAACGTCACGGCCGTTTGCGGAACCGTAACGACCTGCTGCGGCTCACCGGAATCGACCAGCACATTGGCATACATGCCCGGCACAAGTTTCTTGTCCGCATTGGCGATTTCTGCCCGGACCGTGATCATGCGGCTCGAGTCGGAGACCCGCGCGTCGGTCGTCACGATCTTGCCAGCGAAGCTCTCGCCCGGATAGGCGTTGAAGCTCGCGGTGATCTTCTGGCCCATGCTGATCCGGCCATAGTCGGCCTCGGTCACGGTGAAATCGACAAAGATAGGATCGATCTTCTGCAGCCACACGATCTTCTGGCCGGGCGCCAGATAGCTGCCGAGCGCGATGTCCTTGATGCCCACGCGTCCATCCCATGGTGCGTAGATGAACTTCTGGGCCACTTCCGCGCGGCGGCGGTCAAGCGTTGCCTGCAGCACGCGCTCGCGGGTCTTGAGCGTGTCGAGCTCGGTGCGCGCCACGATGCCCTTGTCGGCCAGCGCCTCGCGGCGCTTCAGTTCCTTGTCGTTGTTGGCCTGTTCGGCCTGGATGCTGCGAATGTCAGCTTCCTCGGTCGCGGTGTCGAGCTTCACCAGCAGCGTGCCCTTGCTGACATCCTGCCCGGACTCGAAGTTGAGTTCCTTGACGATGCCCCCCACCTGGGGCGTCACGTCGATGCCCTGAAAGGCCGTCAGCGTGCCGATGCCGGCAATCTGCGGCTGCCATGAATCCGTGCGTGCCGGCTCCGCCGAAACCGTTTCCGGCGGGCGCGGCGAATTCATGATGATCCCTGCGATCATCTTCGGCTTGAAGTCGAAGGCATAGAAAGCAATGGCCCCGCCCAGTCCGCCGAGGAGGACAGTGACCAAAAGGAGATAGAGTATGCGCCGTATCATGTGCTTCGTTCCCAGTCTTACTCGGCCGCCTGCGCCGTCGCCGGGCGCAGCAGTTCAGCCTTCTTTTCTTTCAGGACGTTGACAGCTGCTGTCAGCACTGCCTCGCCGTAGTCCGCCACGAAGCGCGCACCCGCATGGGGCTGCTCCGAACACCTGCATTCCGCGATACGCGCCAGATCCTGGTTCAGGTCAGCCAGCTGCTTGTCCACGGCCGCAATCATCACGTCGCGGTTGATATATTGCTGCAGCAGCATCTGAAACAGAAACTCGGACTTGTACTTATCGCGCGCCGGCGTCACCGCAATCGACTTCGCCAGGGCCACGCGCCCTGCTTCCGTGATCGCATAAACCTTCTTGTCGGGCTTGCCCGACTGTTCCTCGGCCCGGACCGTGACCAGCCCTTCGCCAGCCAGTTGCGTGAGCGCCGGGTAGATCGAGCCGAAACTCGCCTCGATGAAGTGGCTGAACAGCCCCTCCTCGATGTCCTTCTTGATCTCGTAGCCCGACGCCTCTCCGGTAGAGAGCACGCCAAGGCAAAGCGTTCTGACGTTCATGTAAATGCTGGTCCGATATATGGCGGTCCGATAGATGCCGGGCCGATATATATCGGACTGGCATAGGCTTCAAGGCCTGATCTGCCACGGACTTGTCCACTCCCGCGCTTGTGTTCGAAAAATGATCTGTTTATGAAGGCTTAACGGCAGCCGAAATGTGCGCCAGACAAAGAGAAACACAGGGGGGCTCATGGAGTATTTTCTCCAGCAGCTGATTAATGGTCTGACCTTGGGGTCCATTTATGGGCTCATCGCCATCGGCTACACGATGGTCTACGGCATCATCGGTATGATCAACTTCGCCCATGGCGATGTGTTCATGGTTGGTTCCGTCGCGGCCTTTCTGGTCGTGCTCGGAATGGGTCTCACGGGCGGCAGCGGCGTATTGGTGATACTCTTCTCGCTCATCCTCGTGGCGGCCATCGCCATGGTCGTGGCCTCGGCCTACAACTGGACGATCGAGCGCCTCGCCTACAAACCATTGCGCGGCTCGTTCCGCCTGGCACCGCTGATTTCCGCCATCGGCATGTCGATCGTGCTGCAGGAATTCGTCCGCGTGAACCAGGAGGGCCGGCCGAAGCCGGTGCAGCCCATTGTCACGGGCGGCTACGAACTGATGGAGAGGGCAACTGCTTCCGGTGAGTTCATCGTCCGCCTCACCAACATGCAGATCCTGATCATCGTCTCGACGCTCATCATCATGGCCGTCTTCACCCTCCTCATCCAGAAGACCTCGCTCGGCCGCGCTCAGCGCGCCTGCGAGCAGGACCAGAAGATGGCAGCCCTTCTGGGCATCGATGTCGACCGCACGATTTCGATCACATTCATCCTGGGTGCGGCCCTCGCGGCCTTCGCCGGCCTCATGTTCTTCCTCTACTACGGCGTCACCGATTTCTTCGTGGGCTTCCTCGCCGGCATCAAGGCCTTCACGGCGGCGGTGCTGGGCGGCATCGGCTCGCTGCCGGGCGCCATGCTGGGCGGCCTGGTGATCGGCCTCATCGAAACCATGTGGTCAGCCTATTTCACTGTCGAGTACAAGGATGTCGCCGCCTTCACGGTGCTGGTCGTGGTCCTGATCTTCCTGCCCCAGGGGCTGCTGGGCAAACCTGAAGTCGAGAAGGTCTGAGCATGACATCGCAAGACCTCTCTGCCTCCAAGGCCCGTCCGCTCGACTACGCGGCAATTACCCGCGACCTGATTGGCACCGCCATCGTCTGCCTGCTGCTGCTGGTGCCGATGGTCGCCTACAAGTCGGTGATCACACAGTATTCCCTGGTGCTGCAGTCGCGCTGGGGCACTGTCGCCATCATCCTGGCTGTAGTCCTCGCCGTCCGGCTCCTCATGCACGTCTTCGTGTGGAACCGAGCGCCAGCCGCCCCACCGGCAAAGGCCGGCCCTGCCCGCGCCAGCATCGCGGACACCATCGGGCCATGGGTCTTCCCGGTCCTGGTGGCCCTCGCCATCCTGCTCCCGGTCATTTCGGGCGCCGATCGCCGCACCATCGACCTCGCCATCTACATCCTTACCTACATCATGCTGGCCTGGGGCCTCAACATCGTGGTGGGTCTCGCCGGCCTCCTCGACCTCGGCTACGTCGCCTTCTATGCAGTCGGCGCCTATGCCTACGCGCTCCTCTCCACCGTCTATTTCCCCTACTGGTTCGGCGACGGCATCGTGCCCTGGGCCTTCTATATCACGCTGCCGCTGGCGGGCCTGCTCGCAGCCTTGTGGGGGGTCATTCTCGGCTTCCCCGTGCTGAGGTTGCGAGGAGACTACCTCGCCATCGTCACATTGGCCTTCGGTGAAATCATCCGCCTCGTGCTCATCAACTGGTTCGACTTCACCAACGGCCCGCAGGGCATCACCGTTCCGAAGGCGACCTTCTTTGGCCTGCCCTTCGTGGCTGGCGAGAATGGTTTCGCGGCCTTCTTCGGCATCGAGCACAACCGTATCTACTATTACATCTTCCTCTACTACGTGATCCTGGCGCTGGCGCTGCTGACCTATTTCGTCACCAACCGGTTGCGCCGCCTGCCGATCGGGCGGGCCTGGGAGGCACTGCGCGAGGATGAAATCGCCTGCCGCTCCCTCGGTATCAATACCACCAACACCAAGCTCACGGCCTTCGCCATCGGCGCCATGTTCGGTGGCTTCGCGGGTTCGTTCTTCGCGGCCCGCCAGGGCTTCGTCAGCCCGGAAAGCTTCGTGTTCATCGAATCGGCCATCATCCTTGCCATCGTCGTTCTGGGCGGGCTGGGCTCGCAGATCGGCATCGTCTTCGCTGCGATTGCCATCATGGGATCATTCGAACTGTTCCGTGAACTGAACTTCCTGCAGGCCGTGCTCCCCGAGGGCACCGACCCCGTGCACTTCCGCATGCTCGCCGTCGGTCTCGCCATGGTGCTGATGATGCGCTTCAGGCCGCGAGGCTTCGTCACACGGCGGCAACCGACCGTGTTCCTGAAGGAGCGCAAGTCCGTCTCCGGTGACCTCGTGAAGGAGGGTCACGGCTGATGACAAGCGCTGCGACAAACCCGGTGCTCTCGGTCGAGCACGTGACGATGCGGTTTGGCGGACTGACCGCCGTGTCGGACCTCTCCTTCGACGCCTACCCGAACCAGATCACCGCGCTGATCGGCCCCAATGGTGCTGGCAAGACGACCGTCTTCAACTGCATCACCGGATTCTACAAGCCGACCGAGGGACGCATTGCCTTGAAGCACGGCGATGGAACGGAATTCCTCCTCGAACAGATGGACGATTACAAGATCGCCCAGAACGCAAAGGTGGCACGCACCTTCCAGAACATTCGCCTGTTCTCCGGCATGACCGTCCTGGAAAACCTGATGGTGGCCCAGCACAACAAGCTGATGGTCGCCTCGGGCTACACGGTGGGCGGCATCTTCGGCAGCGGCCATTTCCGCAGGACCGAGAAGGCGGCGATTGAACTTGCGAAGGCGTGGCTTGAAAAAGTGCGCCTGATCGACCGCGCCGACGACCCCGCGGGCGACCTGCCCTATGGTGACCAGCGCCGTCTCGAAATCGCCCGCGCCATGTGCACCGAGCCGCGCCTGCTCTGCCTTGATGAACCTGCCGCCGGCCTCAACCCACGCGAATCCGAGGAATTGAACAAGCTGTTGCGCGCCATCCGGTCCGAGGGCGACATTTCGATCCTCCTGATCGAGCACGACATGAGCGTCGTCATGGGCATCTCCGACCATATCGTGGTGCTTGATTACGGCCAGAAGATCTCCGATGGCGATCCCACCCATGTGAAATCCGATCCCGCCGTCATCCGCGCTTATCTCGGTGTCGAGGACGAGGAAGAAGACGAGGTGGCCGCCGTCGCGGTTGCCGAAGCGCTGGGAGGCCAGTCATGAGCCAGCCTCTCCTCGCCGTCCGTGGCGTCCAGACCTTCTACGGCAAGATTCAGGCCCTCAAGGGCATCGACATGGATGTGAACGATGGGGAGATCGTCACCCTCATCGGCTCCAATGGCGCGGGCAAGTCGACGCTGATGATGACCGTCTGCGGCACGCCCCGCGCCCGCACCGGAACGATTGCCTTCAATGGCAAGGACATCACCCAGATGCCGGTCCACAAGATCGCGCAGATGGGCATTTCCCAGTCGCCCGAAGGCCGCCGCATCTTCCCGCGCATGACCGTTCTGGAAAACCTCCAGATGGGCGCCACAGTGAGCGATCCGAAGTACTATCAGGAAGACCTCGCGCGCGCCTTCAAGATGTTCCCCATTCTGGAGAAGCGGCAAGGCCAGCGCGGCGGCACGCTGTCAGGCGGCGAACAGCAGATGCTGGCGATCGCCCGCGCATTGATGTCGAGGCCGCGCCTGCTCCTGCTGGACGAGCCGTCGCTGGGCCTCGCCCCGCTGATCGTGAAGCAGATCTTCGAGGCGATCAAGGAACTGAACCGCACCGAGGGACTGACCGTTTTCCTCGTGGAGCAGAACGCCTTCCACGCCCTGAAACTCGCCCACCGCGGATATGTTATGGTCAACGGCCGTATCACCATGTCGGGCACCGGCAAGGAACTTCTGTCGAAGCCCGAGGTACGGGCGGCTTACCTTGAAGGAGGACACTGATCCATGTCGCTCTTCGTCGAAGACAATCTCTGGATTTTCATCATCATGACCGTCATCGGAGGCGGCGGTGCCGCCTTCATGGCGGGCCGTGGCATGGCCATGAAGTGGCGCCCGATCTGGATGCCCCTGCTGGCCATGGTTCCGCTGGCGCTCGGCCTGCGCTTCCTGCACTTCGCGCTGTTCGAAGCCAACCTTACGTCGCTGCATTATCTGTTGACGGACTTTGTCGTCCTGGTGATCGGTGCCTTCCTCGGGTATCGCATGACGCTGGCGAAGAAGATGGCCAACCAGTATCCCTGGCTTTACGAAAAGGCAGGGCCCCTGTCGTGGCGCGCAAAAGCCTGATACCTCGCTTCCCGGAACGCGGTTTCCCTCTTTCCATGGCTCCGCGTTTGGGCAAATATGACCGCATGGGGCGGCAATCCTCAAGAAAACAAATGGTTTCACCAAGGGAGTTGAATCAATGAAGAAGCTGATCCTGTCGGGCGTAGCGCTCGGATTTGCGGCCGCGCTCAGCGCGTCGACCGCGCTTGCCGACATCACTGTCGGCATGGCCGGACCTTTGACCGGCCAGCTCGCAGCCTATGGCGAACAATTGCGGCAGGGTGCCACCAAGGCCGTTGCTGACATCAACGCGGCTGGCGGCATCAATGGCGAGAAGCTCGTGCTCGAGATGGGCGACGACGCCTGTGACCCGAAGCAGGCCGTGAACGTTGCCAACCAGCTCGCCTCCAAGGGCGTGAAGTTCGTCGCCGGCCATTTCTGCTCGGGCTCCTCGATCCCGGCCTCCAAGGTCTATGAGGAAGAAGGCGTCCTGCAGATCACGCCGTCCTCGACCAATCCGAAGTTCACGGAAGAAGGCGGCTGGAACGTGGCCCGCGTTTGCGGACGCGACGATGCACAGGGCAAGGTCGCCGGCGCTTTCCTGGCCAAGTCCTATGCAGGCAAGAAAGTGGCGATCGTCGACGACAAGTCGGCCTACGGCAAGGGCGTTGCGGATGAAACCCGCAAGGCCATGAATGCCGCCGGCCTCACGGAAGTTCTGAACGAATCCATCAATGCCGGCGAGAAGGACTATTCCGCTCTCGTCTCGAAGATGAAGGATGCCGGCGTCGATGCGATCTACTTCGGCGGCTATCATCCCGAAGCCGGCCTAATCCTGAAGCAGATGGTCGAACAGGGCCTCAACGCGCGCATGGTGTCGGAAGATGCGATGAATGCCGCTGAACTCTGGACCATCGCCGGCAAGGCCGCAGAGAACCTGATCTTCACCTTCGCGCCCGAGCCCCGCAACTTCGAGACCGCCAAGAAGGTGGTCGATGAGTTCAAGGCCAGCGGATACGATCCCGAAGGCTACACGCTTTACGCCTATGCCGCCTTCCAGATGTACAAGCAGGCGGCAGAAGCGACCAAGACGACGGACAGCCAGAAGATTTCCGAATGGCTGCGCGCCGGCAACACCACACAGACCGTGCTGGGCGACATCACCCTCGACAGCAAGGGCGACCTCGTCAATCCGATCTACGTTTGGTACACATTCAAGGACGGCAAGTATTTCGAGGATCCCTCGATCAAGTAAGACCTTTGAAACACAGCATGCCTGCTCTCATGGGGCAGGCATGTTCCCAACAAGACAACGAAAACAAAATCAACAGGGACGGAGACTACAGAATGAAGAAATTTGCACTCTCGGGGCTAGCAATCGGTTTCGCAGCAATGCTCAGCGCCACCTCGGCGCTGGCGGATATCACGGTTTCGACCGTTGGCCCCATCTCGGGCCAGCTCGCCGCACTCGGCGAACAATACAGCCAGGGCGCCAAGAAGGCGGTCGCCGACATCAACGCGGCGGGCGGCATCAACGGCGAGATGATGGTTCTCGAGATCGGTGACGATGCCTGCGATCCGAAGCAGGCCGTGAACGTCGCCAACCAGATGGCTTCCAAGGGCGTCAAGTTCGTGGCAGGCCACCTCTGCTCGGGCTCATCGATCCCCGCTTCCAAGGTTTACGAGGAAGAGGGAATCCTGATGATTTCCCCGGCTTCCACCAACCCGAAGCTGACGGATGAAGGCGGCTGGAACGTCGCACGCGTCTGCGGCCGTGACGATGCGCAGGGCCGCGTCGCCGGCGCTTTCCTCGCCAAGAACTATGCCGGCAAGAAAGTGGCGATCGTCGACGACAAGTCGGCCTACGGCAAGGGCCTCGCCGACGAGACCCGCAAGGCGATGGCCGCCGCCGGCCTCACGGAAGTGCTTAGCGAGTCGATCAACGCGGGCGAAAAGGACTATTCCGCCCTCGTCTCCAAGATGAAGGATGCGGGCGTCGAAGCCGTCTACTTCGGCGGCTATCACCCGGAAGCCGGCCTCGTGCTGAAGCAGATGGGCGAACAGGGCCTGAACGCCAAGATGCTGTCGGGCGACGCGATGAACTCGGCCGAGCTCTGGACCATCGCCGGCAAGGCCGCCGAGAACCTCATCTTCACATTCGCGCCCGAGCCCCGGAACATTCCGTCGGCCAAGGCAATCGTCGAAGAGTTCAAGGCGTCCGGCTATGATCCGGAAGGCTACACGCTCTACACCTACGCTGCCTTCCAGATGTACCAGCAGGCAGCAGCAGCCACGAGCTCGACCGATTCCAAGAAGATCGCCGAGTGGCTCCGCGCGGGCAACAAGACCACCACCGTGCTGGGCGAAATCACCCTCGACGCCAAGGGCGACCTCACCGATCCGGTCTACGTCTGGTACACGTTCAAGGACGGCACCTACTTCGAAGATCCGTCGATCAAGTGATCTGACAGCTTCGGCTATCATGGGCCCGCGCATGCGAAAGCGCGGGTCTTTTGTTGCGCGCTGGGCGGGAAGACCCGATACTGGCGGCGAATGAAGGCCCGACGATGACCCCTGCCCGACTGACCCTTGCCCTTGCGGCCCTGCTGCTGACAGCCCAACCTGTCATGGCCGATATCCTAATCGGAGCGGCTGGCCCTTTCTCGGGCCCCAATGCAGCACTTGGCGAGCAGTTGAAGCGCGGCGTCCAGATGGCGGTTGACGACATCAATGCCACCGGCGGCCTTCGCGGCGAACGGCTCGCGGTTCAATTTTCCGACGATGGCTGCGACCCGCGCAAGGCGGTCGATGCGGCAACGGGATTCGTCTCCGCGGGCGTGAAGGCGGTGATCGGGCACTATTGCTCCGGCTCTTCCATCCCCGCATCCAAAGTCTATCAGAAGGCCGGGATCGTGCAGATCAGCCCGGCCTCCACCCATCCGAAACTCACCGACGAGGGCGGCTGGAACGTACTCCGCATCGCCCCACGCGACGACGCTCAGGGCGATGCCGCCGCAGCCCTTGTGCTGGCGAAGTTTCCCGGCAAACCCATCGCCATCCTGAATGACCAGTCACCCGCAGCGAAGGCTCTTGCTCAGCGCTTCCGTGCCGCGCTGGCGGTCAAGGGCACGGCACCTATCGTTGACGACACCTACAAGCCGGGGTCCAAGGACTATTCAGCACTGGCCGAGCGGCTGCGCACCGCTGGCGCCGAGGTCGTCTATCTGGCTGGCTCCTATGTCGAGGGCGGCTTCATCGTGCGCGAACTGCGCGATGTGGGCTCCAGCGCGCAAATCATCTCGGGCGACCAGCTAGTGACCGACGATTTCTGGAATGTGGCGAAGGAAGCGGGCGAAGGCACCCTGATGACCTTCACCTATGACGCCCGCAAGTTCCCGGCCGCCCGATCGGCGGTCGAGAAGTTCAGGCAGGCAGAGTTCAATCCGGAAGGTTTCACGCTCCATGCCTATGCCGCCGTCCAGGCCTGGGTCGCGGCGGCCGAAGCGACCGGTGGCACCGACAGCGCCAAGATCGCAGAGTGGCTGCGTTCCGGCAACCGCGTGAACACCGTAACCGGAGAAGTGCGATTCGATCCCAAAGGCGATCTCATCGATCCCAGGTTTGCCTGGTTCAGATGGATCGACGGCCGCTATGTCGAGGTCGACCCGGCAACGCTCGAGCCGCCGCTTCTCGATACGACACCCTAACCGGAGCATTTTCCATGCGCGCCTTCTTCGTCCAGATCAAATGCGAGCTCGGCCGGGCCTATGAGGTGGCAACCGCCATCGCCGATGCCGAGATCGCCTCCGAAATCTATTCGACCGCTGGCGGCTACGACCTGCTGGTGAAATTCTATCTCGACGAAAAGGAAGACGTCGGTCATTTCGTGGCCCAGAAGATCCAGACGATCCCCGGCATCCGCGACACCTACACGCTCATCACCTTCAAGGCTTTCTGAGCCATGCGTTGCCTCGTCTTCGGCGCCGCCCTGCTGGCCGGTTGCGGCACAACGCTCGCCGCCGATGGAGCCGAGTTCAACGCCATCGGCTACTCGCCGGACAGCCGCTACTTCGCCTTCGAGCAATATGGCATTCAGGACGGGTCAGGTTTCCCCTACTGGCAGGTCTTCGTCATCGACCTGCAGGAGAACGAGTGGGTGAAGGGCGGTCCCGTTCGCGTCGTGCTGGAGGACGAGCAGGCGAAGCTCTCCGCCGCCCGAGACAAGGCAAGGTCGCAGGCCCAGGCACTGCTCACGGAAATGTCCATCACCGAACTGACCGTGATTCTGGCCGCCAACCCCGCAACCGAAGCAGCTGCCGATCCGTCGCGCATCACATTCGACCGCTGGTATTCTTCCATGGGCGCGCGGCCGGCCCCTATCGAGAGCGTCGTCGCCCGGCATGAACTCGTTGTGGGAACGCTGAAGCTTCCCGACCCCGCCGGCTGCTACCCTGAGGACGGCCCCTATCTCGGCTTCACGCTGACCTTGAAGGACGTGAAACTCGGCACCGCGCACCCGATCCACGAGGACAAGGCGATCCCCGCGTCACGCGGTTGCCCGTTGGGTTACGACATCGCCGCCGTGGTGGCGCCTTCAGGCTATCCGGACAGCGAGAGGCTGGTCGCCATCGTCGGCGTCTATGCCCGCGGCTTCGAGGGGGCGGACCACCGCTTCATTGCAGTGCCCTTTACCCTGAGCGACTGACTTAGCACTCGCACAACGACCCTGGATTTGTTAATCCCGCGCCAACAAGAGAGGCGCGCCGATGATCCCCCGCTACACCCGCAAAGAGATGGCCCAGATCTGGGACCCGCAGACCCGGTTCAGAATCTGGTTCGAGATCGAGGCCCATGCCACGGATTGCCTTGCGGATTTGGGCGTTGTGCCAAAGGAAGCTGCGGCCAAAATCTGGGAAATGGCAAAGGACGCCACCTTCGATGTTGCCCGCATCGACGAGATCGAAGCCGTCACCAAGCATGACGTGATCGCCTTCCTCACGCACCTCTCCGAAATCGTCGGCCCCGAGGCGCGTTTCGTGCACCAGGGCATGACGTCTTCCGACGTTCTGGATACCTGCTTCAACGTGCAGCTCGTCCGCGCCGCCGATCTTCTCATCGCCGATGTCGATGGCTTGCTCGGCGCCCTGAAGCGCCGCGCCCTGGAGCACCGGAACACGGTGTGCATCGGCCGCAGCCACGGCATCCACGCTGAACCGACCACGTTCGGCATCAAGCTGGCACAGGCCCATGCCGAGTTCCAGCGTAGCCGCGAGCGCCTGCTGATGGCAAGGAAGGAAGTCGCCACCTGCGCCATTTCCGGCGCCGTCGGCACCTTCGCCAACATCGACCCGCGCGTTGAGGAATATGTGGCTGAGAAGATGGGGCTTCAGCCGGAACCCGTCTCCACGCAGGTCATCCCGCGCGACCGCCACGCCATGTATTTCGCAGCACTTGCCGTCGTCGCCAGTTCAATCGAGCGGCTGGCGACGGAAATCCGCCACCTGCAACGCACCGAAGTCCTGGAGGTCGAGGAGTATTTCTCGCCCGGCCAGAAGGGCTCTTCCGCCATGCCCCACAAGCGCAATCCGGTGCTGACCGAGAACCTCACGGGCCTCGCCCGCCTCGTCCGTTCCGCCGTGGTGCCGGCCCTTGAGAACGTGGCCCTCTGGCACGAGCGCGACATCTCGCATTCCTCCGTCGAGCGCGGCATCGGCCCTGACGCGACGATCCACCTCGATTTCGCGCTGAAGCGCCTGACCGGCGTCATCGACAAGCTGCTGGTCTACCCCGAGAACATGAACCGCAACCTCGACCGGCTCGGCGGCCTCATCCATTCGCAGCGCGTGCTGCTGGCCTTGACCCAGAAAGGCATGAGCCGCGAGGACTCCTATGCCGCCGTCCAGCGCAACGCCATGCCGGTGTGGCGCGGAGAAGGAAACTTCCTCGACCTTCTCAAGAAGGACAAGGACGTCTCCGCCCTGCTCACAAGCGCGGAAATCGAAAACCTCTTCGACCTCGGCTATCACACCAAGCACGTCGACACGATCTTCCGGCGAGTGTTCGGGGCCAGCTGAACACCTCCATCAGCGGCGTCGTCAAAACACCGGATCGAGGAGCACTGGGCTCGGAATCAAGATGTTGTCACCGGTGCCGCCGTCGAGCGCGTCGACACCGCCTCCGCCGATCAACACGTCATCACCTTCCCCGCCGTTCAGGCTATCGGCAGCGGCGCTCCCGATCAGCACGTCATCACCGTCACCACCGTTGACCGTGAGAAGCATGCCTGTGAGTCCGGAGCCGTCGACAACATCCTGGCCACCGAGCCCATTGATAACGATTTGGTCAATAGCCTCGAAATTGGTGACGGTGACTGTTGCGGGCAGGCCCAACACCTTGAGCACGCCATCCACGACCGAGAAGGTGATGACATCGTCGCCTGCCGTCCCGTCAATGAAGATAGTGTCGACCTGTCCGTCGCCGAAGGTGCTGCCGAGGAAGCCGGCCAGGCTCACAGCGACACCATCGACGTCGGTGCCACTCAGATCATGCACGCTGATGCTATCGGTGCCGCCGAACGCGTTGAAGATGATCCGCTCCACGTCGTTCAGGTCCATGACGATGGCACTCACATCGCGTGTGAAAAGTGCTCGCGTTCCATTGGCCGAGATACTGATGTTCTCGTTTGCACCTGAGCCATTGAAGACAAGCCTGTCAATTCCATCCTGGCCTTCGATCGTGTCCGAGCCGTCGCCGGGATCCCACTGGAAGACGTCGTTTCCGGCCCCGAGGAAGGCAACATCGTTGCCCTGATTGCCGTCGACGAAGTCCTTACCGTCTCCGCCAATCAGGATATCAACACCATTTCCACCCAGAATGGTGTCGTTGCCGGCGCCACCATCAAGTGTGAGTGTGATGAGGGCTGCAAGATTGCCGACTGCCGAGATTTGATCGTTTCCGCCATGGGCATTCAGCACCAGCGTCTCGGTCGTTCCGATATCGAGGCTGAAGGGAGCGGGCGTAACCCGGTCAAAGCGCACGCGGGCGCCGTTGGCTGTAACGGCGAAGACTTCGTCTCCGTTGCCGCCATTGACCTCGGCCGTATCAAATCCGGCACCGCCTTCCATAAGGTCGCTGTCATCGCCCGGATTCCAGATCATGCGGTCATCACCGCCCTGGCCGAACATCTGGTCATCACCATCGCCGCCGGTCAGGACATCGTTGCCCGATCCGCCGGCCAGCAGATCCTGTCCACTCTTTCCAAGCAGTGCATCGTCTCCCGCCTGGCCATATAGCATGTCGTTGCCGGACCCGCTGGTCAGGATGTCGTTGCCGCCGCCTCCATAAAACTCGATTCCGGGCAACGCGCCGTTCGTTTCACTGAGCGACAGCGTATCGTTGCCCCCTACTCCGAAAACCCTGATCAGGCTTGTGTTCGCCACGGTCGGCGTACCACCCAAAATGGTGATGGCACCGTTGTTGGCGAGAATGGTTCCTGCCGGGTCGCGGCTCAGGATGATGAGATCTTCCAGCGAATCCCCGAGTATAGTGAGGATGCCTGCTGAGAATGTAGCAGTGACTGCCATGGCTGTTTTCCTTTCATTTGATCCGGAGCAGGATACCAAAGCAGGAATCCAGCCGGATCAGTGTTTCTGAGGTAACAGGTGCAGAAATACCCGCGCGTGCATGCAAACGCACTGGGGCCAGCTTACTCCAAACCAGACGCGGTGATAAGCATCGGTCGAACCAGTGCCTATAGCCTCAGGTAGGCAGAAGCCACAGCGCCAGCATCGGCTTTTCACCCGACCGCATGGCGTGGAGAATTCCCGGCGGATTGTAGATGAGGCCGCCGGGTTCGGGCTCTGTCCAGTCCATCGCAGCGTTCCACCATTCTCCCTGCGTGAACGCGAGATAGATCTCTTCCGGCGGGTGGCTGTGATCGATGTATCGCACGTCGGGCGCCATCACCGTGACACCGACCCAGACATCGTCGCGCTGCTCGATCCCGCCGGGACCGATCAGCATGGCATTGGCATGGCCATCATAAAAATTCGACCCGTCCGGCAGCGAGCCCTTGCGGCGCGTCCATAGCAGGCGCGGTTCAAGCGCCGAGAAGGCGCTGGCGATCGCCGGAAGATGCCCACCGTCGAGTTCCATTGCGGAATAGATGGCTTCGAGGTGACTGCACACCGGCAACCGTTCGGCAGGCAGCGCAAGAGCTTGTCCAACACGTTCCGACAAACGCCCGAAAATGAGGGCGGCGGCCTTGCCGATACGCGCGTCGGCGCGCTCGGAAATGGCCGCCTGGGCGTGGTCGAGGAGGACTTGCAGGTTGGAGTCGCGAGTGGCGTTCATGCTATCATGCGTATGATGCCGCATCGGGCGCCGTCAAGCGTTCGACCATGCCCTCTCCGGCGCAACCCGAAACAGGAAAGGGACAGCGATTGCCCGCCGTCCCTCTGTTCACGATGCAGGGCGACCTCAGTTGGTGATGGTAACCCGCGTGGCACCCATGCCGTGCTTCTGCACGAGGCTGTAGAGCTTCGCCGCATTGGACGGATGAAGCCGGATGCAGCCGTGCGAGGCGGGACGCCCCAACTGCTTGGTGTAGTTGGTGGCATGGATCGCGTAGCCGCCGAGGAAGAAGATCGAATGCGGCATCGGCGAGTTGTCGTACTTGCGCGAGTAATGCATTTTCTTCAGCAGGAAGGGCCGCCAGGTTCCGCGCGGCGTGTAGTAGCCGTCGCGCGCCGTCGAGACCTTCCAGCGTCCGTAGGACCAGCCGTTGACATCGACCGCCATCGACTGGCTCGAAATGTCGATCCGGATATGAACCGCCGGCGTTGCCTTCTTCTTGGAGCTGGCTTCCGCCATGCCTGCCATGCTGCAGACCATGAACGCCAAGCCGGCCAGCAAGGCCAAAAACTTTTTCATCGCTTCTTCTCCGTCCCCATCGAGAGCCCCCTCTCAAACTGTCAAGCAATCCTCTGGCTAGTCTCCCTCAAAGAGAAATTCGCGCCCGACCTTCACCCGGCGCGTGCCATCGTAGGAAATGATATCAGCAGTTGCATAAGTCTCAGTTAAAGTTGCTGGTAAAAAACTTCCTGTGCCGACCATGTCGAGCGGCGCCCGCGCGGCCCCCATTATCTGGCATTTCTGTGGGTCGAAGCCGGATGAGCCGACGATGGTGGCCGACCCATACCCCGCCGCATCGAGCGCGCGGCGCACATGGATGATGGCCGCCGCCGACACGCCCTTGCCGAACAGGATGCGGCGCACCTTGTCGACCAGGATGTTGTTGGGGTCGAGTTGGAAGGCGCGGCCGCCCAGAACCTGTTCGACGATATTGTATTCACCATGAACACCCAGCCATTGGCCAACCGTGTCCACCGATTTCTCGTAGTCGAGCCCCTCGGCAAAACGCCCGCCGTGCGTGTCGAGCCTGACGCCGAAGGACTTGCTCTGCCCGTCCAGCTTGGCCTCGTCATAGAACCAGCGGGCGCAACGGATCGCGTCGGTCACTTCCTGGCCGGTGTAGTCGACGAGCGCCGTGAGGTTCTTCACCTCCGGCAAAGTCTCGGCGAACAACTGCATGGCTTTGAGCACATCGCCGTCAGTGTAGCCCACCAGCGCGTGTGGCATGGTTCCCATGCCGCCCGAAGCCCCAAAGAAGGGCGCGGTGAGATCCTGCGAGGAACCGACGAAGCCCTTGACGTTGGGGTCCGCCCGTCGCGCCGCGGCACTGCCCACCGCCGCACCGTAGGCCGCGAGGATGTTCATCTCGGCCCCAGACCCATGGCGGGCATGCATGTCCATGAAGGCGGCGGACGGGATGGCCCGGCACATTTCATAGGCATTGTTGGCGGAGACACAGGGAAAGCCGATCTTCTGCAGCATCAGCGTCTCGACTTCCGAGAGCTTCGCCATCGATCCCGTGATCTCGAGCATTTTCGACTCGGAAGGCACGATGTCGCCCTCCGCGTAGTAGCGCTTGATCTCGACATCAGGCACGAAATGCCGGATCAGCCGTATGGCAGGCTCCAGCGCCGCGACAACGCGGCGGCGCATGAAGACCGCGAAGGTCACCCGCGAGTCGCCGTTGAGCCCCACGATGCGGCTGGTGTTGGTGAAGTACTTGTCGGTCTGCGACTGTACCGGGCCGGCGCAAAGCGCAAGGCCGATGAGACGATCCAAGATCGCCTCATGGCCCGGAATGAGGGGAGCACGCTGATCCATGATGATCCAATGTGGCGCGAATATTCCGCGCCGTCAAACCTCGAGGGACTTGCGGAGAGCGGCCGCTCCCGACTGCAGCAGGTCGACGTCGACCGCCGCGGCGATGAAAGTGTAGCCGAGCTTGATGTAGGCCTTGATCACATCCGAACTGCCACCGAAGGCACCCGCGACCAGACCGTTCGTCTTGCAAGCCTCCGAGACCTTCGCCATGGCCGCGAGCGTATCCTTGCCCAGCTTGTCGATCCCTGCCCCCTTGGAGAGCGTGATCGACAGGTCGGACGGACCCACGAACAGCCCATCGAGACCCGGCGTCGCCGCGATCTCATCGAGATTCGAAAGCGCCTCGACCGTTTCCACCATGGCAAAAACCATGGTCATCTGGTTGGATTGCTTCAGATAATCGGCAGGCGGCAGGCCAGAAGCCTGGAGCGCCGTGTAGCCGCCCCAGCTGCGCGAACCCATGGGCGGATACTTGGCCGAGCGGACCAGCGCCTCTGCCTGCGCTCTTGTGTTCACCATGGGCGAGATCACGCAACAGGCGCCCGCGTCGAGTGCCTGGCCCGCCGTCGCAGCGTCGTTCCACAGCGCCCGCACCATGGCGGGTTTGCCCGCGGCATTGATGGCAGCCAGCATGGGCCCCGCGTCGGAGAACCCGATCATGCCGTGCTGCATGTCCAGGCAGACGCCATCCAGCGGCAGGCGCGCGACCTGCGCCGCGAGGCTGGCTGAAGGAATGGACATCCATGAAAACAGAAACGGCTCGCCTGATGCGAGCCGCGTCCGCAGGTCGAAATGGGCAGCCGACACTTAACGGTCCTTCAGTTGCTGGACGGCCGCCGCCATGAGTTCTTCCATGGTGCGGCGAATCTGGTGGTCGGACTGGTCGACCGACTTTGCGTCAAAATCAGCCCTCACCTTGCGGAACACGTCCTCATCGCCAGCTTCCTCGAAATCGGCCGCGACGACGGTCTTGGCGTAGGCCTCGGCCTCGTCGCCCGAAAGGCCAAGCTTTTCAGCGGCCCAAAGGCCCAGAAGCTTGTTGCGGCGGGCACCGGCCTTGAAGAGCATCTCCTCGTCCATCGCGAACTTCTTTTCAAAGCCTTCTTCCCGCTTGTCAAAGGTGGTCATGCAAGTCTCCTCTTGAGCCGATCTGTGGCCTTGAATTAGACACCTCCCCCGGCCAAATCAACTGAACAAACAGACATTGTGCAGCGCACCACGTTGCTTTATTGAGCCGGGCCAAAAGGTTTTGGGGAAACTTTCCCGAAATTGCGATGCAGAGTTGGCGTGAGCGGCCTTCCGGGTCTAAAAGGACGGGGGTAGATTAGGGTATTGATGAGGATATTTCAGATGAACAGCAGGCGCACCCGTATCTACGAAGGCAAGGCCAAGATCCTGTACGAAGGCCCGGAGCCCGGCACCATCATCGTCCACTTCAAGGACGACGCCACCGCCTTCAACGCGCAGAAGAAGGCCGTGATCGAAGGCAAGGGCGTGCTCAACCAGCGGATTTCCGAGTTCATCTTCACGCGCCTGAACGAACTTGGCATTCCCACCCATTTCATGCGCTCGCTGAACATGCGCGAGCAGCTCGTCCGCGAGGTGGAGATCATCCCGCTCGAGGTCGTGGTCCGCAATGTCGCCGCCGGTTCGCTGGCCAAGCGCCTCGGTCTCGACGAAGGCCAGCAGCTGCCCCGCTCCATCATCGAGTTCTATTACAAGAACGACCAGCTCGGCGACCCGATGGTCTCCGAGGAGCACATCACCGCGTTCAACTGGGCCAGCCCCCAGGAGATCGACGACATGATGCACATGGCCATCCGCATCAACGACTTCATGGCGGGGCTTTTCCTCGGCATCGGCATCAAGCTGGTCGACTTCAAGATTGAGTTCGGACGTCTCTACGAAAATGACATGATGCGGATCGTGCTGGCCGACGAGATCAGCCCCGATTCCTGCCGCCTGTGGGATATCAAGACCCAGGACAAGCTGGACAAGGACCGCTTCCGCCGCGACATGGGCGGCCTCGTCGAGGCCTATCAGGAAGTCGCCCGCCGCTTAGGCATCATCGCCGAGGGCGAAAAGCCCGAACGCTCGAAGCCCAAGCTGGTGAAGACGGATTTGAACTGATCGGATAAGTGCGTCATGGCCGGGCTTGTCCCGGCCATCTGGCAGATCGCCGGAACGAGTCCGGCGATGACGAAATCGAAAGACGGTAGAATGAAAGCCAAAGTCAAAGTCACCCTCAAGAACGGCGTTCTGGACCCGCAAGGGAAAGCCATCGAAGGCGCACTCGGCCATCTCGGCTTCGACGGCGTCGGCGGCGTGCGCCAGGGCAAGTATTTCGAAATCGAACTGGCCGAGACCGACACGGCCAAGGCCCGCGAGGCCGTGAAGGCCATGTGCGAGAAGCTCATCGCCAACACGGTGATCGAGAACTACGACATCGAACTGGCCTGACGGAGCAGTCATGAAATCCGCCGTCGTCGTCTTCCCCGGAATAAACCGCGAGCGTGACATGATGCTGGCGCTTGAGAGCGTCACCGGCACGAAGCCCGTGGCCGTGTGGCATACCGAGACCGAGTTGCCGAAGGTCGATCTCGTGGTTGTTCCCGGCGGTTTCTCTTATGGCGACTATCTCCGCTGCGGGGCCATCGCCGCGCGTTCACCCATCATGGAAGACATCCGCGCCAAGGCCTTGAGGGGACTTAAAGTGCTGGGCGTCTGCAACGGCTTCCAGATCATCACCGAGGCGGGACTTCTGCCCGGCGCGCTCGTCCGTAATGCCGATCTTCGCTTCGTTTGCAAGGAAGTCAGGCTAAGGGTCGAGAATGACTCGACCTTCTTCACCAACAGGATGACGAAGGGCGCCATCGTCTCCTGCCCCGTCGCCCATGGCGAAGGCAACTACATCTGCGATGCCGAAACGCTGAAACGCCTCGAAGGCGAGAACCGCGTCGTCTTCCGCTATGCCGAGAACACCAATCCCAATGGCGCGCTCAATGACATCGCCGGGATCGTCAACGACTCTGGCACTGTCATCGGCATGATGCCCCACCCCGAGAACATGATCGAACCGCTGCACGGCCGCACCGATTGCCGCCCGCTGTTCGAGAGCCTGCTGGCGGCCTGACCAGAGTTAAGACAAACCTAAGTAAAATCCTTTCCCGCGCCTTAACAGCCTCTTCACCGAGGCCGCTATTAAGAATGGATTAACGCCGTCCTTCGTCGTCTAATGTGGTTGTCCAATCATTAACGGACACCACAACAAGGCATCAGGAGGATCTCATGGCCCGTCTCATCAAGTCGCTTCTGGGTTACAACAAGGCTACCGCTTCGCCGGAAGAAGCCGAGGCCTATCGCGTAGCCAACGAGGCCCTGCAGTGGCGCGTGAATGTGATGATCCAGCAATCCAGTACCCGCCTGCCGCCGCCCCCGACGACCGACATGTTCGGCCGCCCGCTCTGAGGCGGCAGGGAACGAATTCGATAAAACTTGAACGGTCCCGCTAAGCACCACTTCACCGAAACACCCGTTAATCTTGGATTAACGATACTATTTCGGTCAAATGCAGGGTGCTTCTGGGAAGAACTGGGAAACCAAGCAGAACGTGGAGTTGAGAATGACCAGCATTTTGAAGACGCTCATCGGCAAGACCCGCAAGACGCCGTCGCCCGAGGACGTCGAGGCGCTGCAGCGCGCGACCCAGGTTCTGCAGTTCCGCGTGGCCCAGATGTCCAAGCCCGCCGCCACCGGGTCCGGCAAGGCCGCCGCCTGAGGCTGCCAGCCGCTTTTGCGGCGACAAGACCCGCAAAGGGCATTTGAGATTTGGGGAGCGAGGCGCTAAAGCCTCCCCCCATGAGCCTCGCCCCCGATATCAAGATCACCCCGGACCTCGTCAAATCCCACGGCCTCAAGCCGGATGAATACGAGCGCTTCGTGAAGCTGCTGGGCCGCGAGCCCACCATCACCGAACTCGGCATCTGCTCGGCCATGTGGAACGAGCATTGTTCCTACAAGTCGTCCAAGAAGTGGCTCAAGACCATGCCCACCAAGGGGCCGAAGGTCATCCAGGGCCCGGGCGAGAATGCCGGCGTCATCGACATCGGCGACGGCGATGCCATCGTCTTCAAGATGGAAAGCCACAACCATCCCTCCTTCATCGAGCCCTATCAGGGCGCGGCCACGGGCGTCGGCGGCATCCTGCGCGACGTCTTCACAATGGGCGCCCGCCCCATCGCCGCCCTGAACGCGCTGCGATTCGGCGAACCAGCACACCCCAAGACCCGGCATCTGGTGTCGGGCGTCGTCCACGGCGTCGGCGGTTATGGCAACAGCTTCGGCGTGCCGACGATCGGCGGCGAGGTGAACTTCCACGCTCGTTACAACGGCAACATCCTCGTCAACGCCATGGCAGTGGGCTTGGCGCGTGCCGATTCGATCTTCTATTCCAAGGCCAAGGGCGTCGGTCTCCCCGTCGTTTATCTCGGCGCCAAGACGGGGCGAGACGGCATCCACGGCGCCACCATGGCGTCGGCCGAATTCGACGACAAGGCCGAGGAAAAGCGCCCCACGGTTCAGGTGGGCGACCCCTTCACCGAGAAGTGCCTGCTCGAAGCCTGCCTCGAACTGATGGCGTCAGGCGCCGTTATCGCCATTCAGGACATGGGTGCCGCGGGCCTCACGTCTTCCGCCGTCGAGATGGGTGCCAAGGGCGATCTCGGCATCGAGCTCGATCTCGACAAGGTGCCCTGCCGCGAGGACGGCATGACAGCCTACGAGATGATGCTGTCCGAGAGCCAGGAGCGCATGCTCATGGTTCTGCGGCCCGAGCAGGAGAAGGAGGCGGAAGCCATCTTCCACAAGTGGGGGCTGGACTTCGCCATCGTCGGCAAGACCACCGACACGCTTCGCTTCGTCATCAAGCACGAGGGCGAGGTGAAGGCCGACCTTCCCATCAAGCAGATGGGCGACGAGGCGCCGGAATATGACCGCCCCTGGGTGGAACCGAAGAAGCTTCCCGTGCTCACGGACGTGGCAGCGCCGGACGACATGGCCGCCGCCATCCTCAAGATCGTCGGCTCGCCCGACATGTGTTCGCGGCGCTGGGTGTGGGAGCAGTATGACAGTCTCATCGGCTCCAACACCGCGCAAATCCCCGGCGGCGACGCTGGAGTGGTCCGCATCCGCGGCAAGAAGGCGATTGCTGTCTCGACGGATGTGACACCCCGCTATGTCGAGGCCGATCCCTTCGAGGGCGGCAAGCAGGCGGTGGCCGAATGCTGGCGCAACCTCACGGCCGTGGGCGCCGAGCCCATCGCCATCACCGACAATCTCAATTTCGGAAACCCCGAGCGGCCCGAGATCATGGGGCAGTTCGTGTTCGCCATCAAAGGCATCTCGGAAGCCTCCCGCACGCTGGACTTCCCCATCGTCTCCGGCAACGTGTCGCTCTACAATGAGACCAACGGCCAGGGCATCCTGCCCACCCCCGCCATCGGCGGCGTCGGCGTGCTGAAGGACCTCGACAAGATGGCAACGCTCGCTTTCAAGGCGGATGGCGATGCCATTCTGCTGGTCGGCGGCCACGGCGCGCATCTCGGCCAGTCGATCTATCTCCGCGAAGTCCTCGGCCGCGAGGAAGGCGCCCCGCCCCCGGTCGACCTCGCCAAGGAAAAGCGCAACGGCGACTTCGTGCGCGCTCTCATCAATCGCGCTCAAGTCTCTGCTGTGCATGACATTTCCGATGGTGGCCTTGGGCTGGCCGTGATCGAGATGGCGATGGCGTCGGGTCTCGGCGCAAGCCTCGTCTCCCTCACCCACGAGCAGTTCTTCGGCGAGGATCAGGCCCGCTATGTGGTCACCTGCAAAGCCTCCGAAGCCGCCAAGATCATCACCCAGGGCCATGCGGCAGGCGTTGACGTCATACGCGTCGGCACAGTCACCACGGACGCGTCGTTCCGCGTCGAAGGCGGACCCTCCATTTCCGTGGCGCAGCTGAAGTCCGCGCATGAAACCTGGTTCCCGGCCTACATGGCGGGCGAGCTCTGACGGAAGGCCCAATTTCCGGTTGCTCGCAAATTCGAAGAGGTATTAGCTGACCTCTGAGGGAGCACTCCATCAGGGAACCACAACCGATGCTTACACGCCTCACACTCGTGCTTGCTGCCGCCATGATCGCCGCCGCGCCGGCCGCGGCCGACACGTCGAAGTTCCAGAAGATCCCGACGAAGGGGGTCACCTTCAAGAAGAAGATGGGCTACTGGACCGAGTGCTACTACAGCGGCACCGGAGAAGTCTGCACCACGGTCTATGCCCGCGCCGACAACGGAAAGTTCAAGCCCGCAGCGGTTGGGGCCACCAAGCTCGTCAAGAAGCAGAATGAAACCATGGTCTGCTATTGGGGCTCCAACAACGCCGAAATCTGCTATTGGGCCTATTCGCCGCGCAAGGCGAACTGACGATCCAGTGCCGACCGGCCGTTTCCCAGAAAGCACGAAGCCAACGCCGGAACGCTGGGTCATGTGGCAGTCACGTCAAATCACTGGAAATCATCCGGGTGGTGGCCTATTTCTCCGGACATCCGCCACCCGACTTCATGCAAAGTGATCCGCCATGGCCATGTCCGCGACTGAAATCGAACGCTTCATCAAGGAGGCGCTGCCAGATGCCGTGGTTGAAATCCGCGACCTCGCGGGCGATGGCGACCACTATGCGGCCAACGTCGTCTCCGCCTCCTTCAGGGGGAAGTCGCGCGTGCAGCAGCACCAGATGGTCTACGCGGCGCTCAAGGGCCGGATGGGCGGTGAGTTGCACGCCCTCGCACTTCAAACCAGCATTCCCGAGGAATAAATCATGACCGACATCAACACCTGGATCGACAATGAAGTGAAGACGAACGACGTCGTTCTCTTCATGAAGGGAACCGCCGACATGCCCATGTGCGGCTTCTCAGGCCGCTCGGTGCAGATCCTCCAGCAGCTGGGCGTGCCCTTCAAGGGCGTCAACGTGCTCGACTCGAACGAGCTGCGTCAGGGCATCAAGGACTACACCAACTGGCCGACCGTGCCGCAGCTCTACGTCAAGGGCGAGTTCGTCGGCGGCTCCGACATCATGATGGAAATGTTCCAGTCGGGCGAATTGAAGACCCTGATGGGCGAGAAGGGCGTGGCCTGAGGCCAGCTTCGGGTCTTCTGCCGCAACTGGCCGAGCGTCTGGACCGCCGCCTCACCCGCGGCGGACTTGGCGTTTGCGGCGGGTGACGGCAACCGGCAGTGGCGTCGCAGCAGTTCCGCAGGTCTGACCACGCGCAAGGCGTGATTGACGTTGTGATACCAATCGGGCAGGCATGAATGCCAGTCCGGATTCTCCATGCAAAGCCTCAAGACCCGCGCCATCGCCGCCCTGCTGCTCACCATGTTCCTGTGGGGCACCTCGGCGGTATTCATGCGGACGCTGGCGCTGTCCCTGTCGCCTGAAAACTCGCTGGCTCTGCGCTATACGATTCTCGTCGTCATCAATATCGCCATGCTGGCCTATCTGGGAACATGGCGCATCCCACGAAGCGATTGGCTGCGCTTCGTGATTTCGGGCATCGTGGGCATGGCCGGCTACAATTGGTTCGTAAACGCGGGCTTCGAACTCGTGCCCGCGGGGATCGGCACGCTGGTGACCATGATCGAACCCCTGATGATCGCCGTGCTGGCCGCAATGCTCCTCGGTGAACGGCTGACCCTCTTCGTACTCCTTGGCGTCGCCATGGCCATTGCTGGCTCGATCGTCCTGTTCTGGCAGGATTTGACCTCCACCGCGCCCAACACGGTGTCCCTCAAGGGCCTCGTGTTCCTGCTGGTCGCCTGCGCCTGCTGGGCCGTCTACACGATCGTCACCAAGCCGTTGCTGGACCGGCATGACAGCCTGACGGTGACGGCTCTCACCATGATCGTCGCGGCGCCCATCATGATCGGAGCCGCAAGCGAGCCCCTGCCCGACCTTGCGGCACGTCTCGATCTCCGGCAATGGTTCGAGATCGTCTATCTGGTGCTGGCTGCGGGCCTTGGCGGCACCATGTTGTGGAACTACGGCACCAAGCACCTGTCGGGAACAGTCTCTGGCACGTTTCTCTATCTCATTCCGGTGGTGGCCGTTACCGCAGGCGCACTTGTGCTGGGCGAAGCGGTGACGGTCTATGTCGTCAGCGGCGGCCTGATCATGCTTGCGGGCGTGGCGGCGGTGCAATTCGGCCCCGCGCTGTTCGGGCGGCCGTGACCTGATGGATCCGCGCGCCCTTCTCGCCCTGACCTTCACCATGCTCGTCTGGGGCGTGAGCCCGGTCTTCTTCCGCTCGCTCTCGGTCCAGCTTGGCCCCGCCGACCATCTGGCGATCCGCTACGCACTGGTAGGACTGATCTTTATCGGGGTCGCCGTCGCAACGAAAAGCTGGCGCATGGAACGGCGCGACTGGCCGCGCATGGTCTTCGCCGCCGCCTGCGCGCTCGCCTTCTACAATCTGGGCTCGGCATTTGGTTTCGAGCGGATCAATGCGGGCACTGGAAGCCTGATCATCGGCACCCAGCCCCTGCTCATTGCCCTGGTCGGCGCGATCGTCGCCAAGGAGCGGCTCACCCCCGCTGCCATCGCCGGGCTCGCCGTCGGCTTCGCAGGCATAGTGTTCCTCGTGTGGAACGACCTCGGCGTGATGGGCGATCCCCTGCAATTCCTGACCGGCTGCGCGATGATCTTCGGCTCTGGCACCTGCTGGGCCATCTACGCAATCGTCAGCAAGCCGCTGACCCGGAAATACGGGTCGATGGTCGTCTCGGCCAACTCGGCGGTGATCGCTTCGGCGGTACTCGTGGCCCTTCTGGGCCGGCCGTCGACACTGCAGACAGTGGCGGCCATGACGCCCCAGCTGTGGATGGAAATGGCCTATCTCGTCGTCTTCGTCACCTCCATCACCACCATAACCTGGAACTTCGGCGCGGCGCGGCTTCCGGCGGCGGCGGCTGGTGCCTTCCTCTATCTCGTGCCCCCCATTGGCGTTCTGGGCGGTGCCTTGATCCTTGGGGAACCCATCACGCCGGGAATGATTCTCGGTGGATCGCTGATCATGGGCGGCGTCGCCATTGCCCAGTTTGGTGCGTCTCTGCGGCTCGACAGACGGTTCCTGGGGCTGGCCGCGGTCCTCTTCGCAGTCACCATGTGGGGCCTGATCCCCGTGGCGATGCGCTATCTCATCCTGGAACTGTCACCCGAGACGGCAATGGTTCTGAGGCTCTATCCGGCGGGTCTGCTTGCCGTCGTCGTGGTGATGGTCATGGGCGTGCCCCGGATTGCATGGCGCGACTGGGGCCGCATCGTCATCGCGTCGATCTGCGGCAACTTCGGCTACCAGATCCTCGCCGCCTACGGCATGCAGAGCGTGCCCGCCAGCTGGACCGGACTGCTCTTCGGGCTGGAGCCTGTGTTCATCGCCCTCTTCGCCGTGCTGCTCGCGGGCGAGCGCCTCACCCCCTGGCTCGCGGCCGGCATCTTCGTGTCCATGCTTGGCACGGCGGCCCTCATGCTGGGGAGCACGATCGGCCCATCGGGCGATGTATCGGTGATGGGCCTCATCCTTGTCACACTTTCCACCATGGGCTGGGGCATCTACACGGTGGTCATCCGGCCCGCCTCGCGGAAATATGGGTCAGTGCAGGTCGCCTGCCTCGCCATGGCGATCTCGGCGCTGCCGATGCCGCTCTTCGTCGGGCTCGACTTTCCGGCTACGCTTGCGGGGATGGGAACGACCGCCTGGGTGGCCGTCGGCTTCGTGGTGGTGTTCGGCACATTCCTCGCCACGTCTGCCTGGAATTTCGCGCTGGGCCACATGGAGAGCTCGATTGCGGGCGTGTTCCTCTACGTCCAGCCGGTAGTGGCGGCGCTGGGCGGTATCCTGCTGCTCGGCGAGCACCTGACATGGCCCCTCCTTGCCGGTGGCGTATTGATCATCCTCGGAGTCGCCATCGCCCAGTTCGGGCCGATGCTGTGGAAGCCCAAGCTACGGCTTGCCGAGGCCTGACAAGCCTTGCCCCAGCGGCATCGCGGCATGAGATATCAGCGCTTTGCCGATGATGCTGACTCGACTAGTCAGGCTTGATGCCTGTCACCGCCGCCCGTATCCCCTGGTACTACACGCCCGCCGTTCTCATTGTGGCGGGCTGCCTCGTGGCCATCGTCAATTTCGGTGTGCGTTCCAGCTTCGGCTTCTTCACCGCGCCAATCTCGGAAGCCCACCAGTGGCCGCGCGAGATATTCTCCTTTGCGCTCGCCATGCAGAACCTGCTGTGGGGCGTGGCCACGCCCATCGCCGGAATGCTGGCCGACCGCTACGGCTCGGCGCGCGTTCTGATGACAGGCGCCGTCGTCTACAGCATCGGCACGGTGATGATGGCATTCACGGATACGCCCGTGATGTTCACGATTGGCGGTGGAATTCTCGTCGGCATCGGCATCGCCCTGTCATCCTTCAGCATCGTGATGGCGGCGCTGGGCCGCATCGTGCCGCCCGAGAAGCGGAGCTGGGCCTTCGGCATCGCCACGGCTTCGGGCTCGCTCGGCCAGTTCATCTTCGCACCGCTAGGTGCCGCGCTGATCTCGGCCTATGGCTGGCAGCACGCGCTGACGGTGCTCTCGCTTTGCATCCTGTTGATCATCCCCTTCGCCCTGCCCTTGATGGTGCAGAACCGCACGGAAACAAAGCCCAATGCAGGCGAGGCTGACCTCACCATGCGCCAGGCGCTCGGCATGGCATTCGGCCACGGTTCATACTGGTTGCTCATTTCTGGTTTCTTCGTCTGCGGCTTTCAACTCGCCTTCATCACGGTGCATTTGCCGCCTTATCTGGGCGAGCACGGCATTTCGAAAGAGGTTGCCGGCATCGCAATGGGCTCCATCGGCCTGTTCAACGTCATCGGCTCCTATGCGTCGGGAGTCATTGGAGGCCGGATGGAAAAGCGCGTGCCGCTTGCCATCATCTATCTCCTGCGCTCGGTGCTGGTCACCGCCTTCATCCTTTTGCCCATCACCCCCGTCACCACGCTGATCTTCACAGCCTCGCTGGGCCTGCTGTGGCTGTCGACTGTGCCTTTTACCATGGCGCTAGTCACTGTGATGTTCGGCACCCGCTACATGGCGACCCTCTATGGCTTCGTGTTCCTCAGCCATCAGGTGGGATCGTTCCTCGGCGTCTGGCTCGGCGGCAAGCTCTATGACCAGTTCGGCACCTATGATCCCGTCTGGTGGATGGGTGTTGGCCTCGGGCTCTTTGCCTTCATCGTTCACCTGCCCATCCGCGAGCAGCGGGCACCGCAAATGGCGGCGGCCTGAGCGATGCGCTGGCCCGGCCACCGGCTGGCATTGGGTGTGTTCGTCGGCGTCCTGGCGCTATGGCTGGGGGTCATGGCAATCGTCATGCGCCACTCCGCGCTGCCACCAGAGGCCAGTGGCATGATGCTCGCCGTCTTCGAACCGGGAACCCCGGAAGCAAGGATTTTCGCTAGCCTCACCCGCGCCGAGGCTCGCGTGGTGCGCCCCAGCGCGCTGGGCTTCATCTGGGTGGTCGCGGGTGACGAGCCTGGCCTGGCCGGGAGACTCGTGGAGCAAGGGGCCGTCGGCGCCTATCGCGACCTGCCGATCAGCCCCACCATCGCAGGCTGCTTTGCCTTTGCCGATGCGAAGATTGCCAGTTTCAGCCAGTAGTCAGGCCAGTTTATCCTCGATCCACCGCAGGACCGGTGCGCGTGTGGCCAGCATCGCGGAATAGTTCAGACGATCCTTGGAATACTCCCCCAGAAGCCGGTGCATTGCCTCCAGGCTTTCGCGATCATTCGAAATCGACGACAACTGGTCCGAATAGGTATGGATGCCGAAAGCCAGCGCTTCCGTTTCCGGCAGTCTCAGGAAGGTCTGGCGCTCGACCCTGAGCCAGAGGAGTTCACCCGCAAGGCGATGATCCTCGTGAAGCGACCGCGCAACCTGCTCCGACGCCGAAACATTCGCCTCGTGCCAGCCCTGTGGAAACAGCCGGCTGGAAATCGCAGTGATGAACCAGTTGAAGCGCACGACGGGCGCGCCCTTCTGGATATTCGCCAGCACGCGGTCGATTCGAGCCGCGAGCTGTTCGTTGAGGCCCGGCACCGGATCGTGCGCGTAACGCATGTCGCGCCCCACACAGGAGACGATGCGGCCCGAACTCGTATAGGCATTCGACGCCGCCGTGATGATGTCCTGACCAGCGCGCTTCTGGAACAGGATGAAGTCTTCCTCCAGCGCGTTGCCGACGATCTCCAACGGTTCGAGGCTCGTGTCGGCGAGGTCATGCCGGCTGCCATCGACAAGGTCGATGAGATGTCCGCCGTCCATCTTGAATTGCGCGCCATGGCATTTCAGCACCTGCGCCGTGACGGCATTCAGCAGTTCCGACTGCGCGTCGAAGGACTCCGGAATCGAGCGGTAGAAAAGCGGCGGCCTGCCCTTGAGCCGCTCCCGCTTCATGGCCATGAAGGCCGCATGATCCGGACCCGTGTCGAGCCATCGTTCAGGGTCCATGGGCTTGAGCCCGATCTGGAAAATGGCTCCGGAGTTGCGATAGGGGCGATGCTTCGGGAGGGCGTGATCGAGCGGCATTCCATCAGTATCAAGGCATCGGAGCTGGAAGTCCAGATGGCGCCAATACTTGGCAGCACTCCTTCGATTATGCTGCTAATGCTTTGTTTTCAAACATTAAAACTTAATTCACACTCTTGACGTGAACATATCGCCCTTGGCACCATTCTTGAGTCTCAACATCTGAGGAGGAACGACATGGGTGACAGAGACTTCGAGCGTCAGTTGCGTGGCTGGAGTTTGACGACGGCGGAAATCATGTATCGCATGCCCGATTACCGCGACATCCTGCAAACCTTCGTCTGGCAGGACTACGATCTGGCCCCGAAATTCCCGAGGCTGATCAAATTCCTCGATTTCTGGTCCCACAATCTCGATGGGCCGCTGGCCTCCGTCCGCGTGGCGCACGCCGGGATCGTTCGTCCCGTAGAACTGCGCCATGTCGGCAGCGAGTGGACGCTGAACTGAGGCTGCACCGCCCAAAGAAAAACGGCAGGGTTTCCCCTGCCGTCTGAAATCTGCCGGGAAAATCGCGCCGATTAGCGCGAGTAGAATTCCACGACCAGGTTCGGCTGCATCTGAACCGGATAAGGCACGTCGCCCAAGCCTGGAACGCGGATGAGGCGGGCGGTCATGCCCTTGTGATCGACCTCGATATAGTCCGGGGTATCGCGCTCGGCCAGCTGGGTGGCTTCAAGCACATTGGCGAGGCCCTTGGCCTTTTCCGTCAGCTCGACCACATCGCCAACCTTGAGGCGGATCGAGGCGATGGTCACGCGGCGGCCGTTCACCTTGACGTGGCCGTGGCTCACGAACTGGCGGGCGGCGAAAACGGTCGGCACGAACTTGGAACGGTACACCACCACGTCGAGGCGGCGCTCGAGCAGGCCGATGAGATTCTCGGACGAGTCGCCCGTGATGCGGACGGCTTCGTCATAAACCGCGCGGAACTGGCGCTCGGAGAGGTTGGCGTAATAGCCCTTGAGCTTCTGCTTGGCCTTCAGCTGGGTGCCGAAGTCCGACATCTTGCCCTTGCGGCGCTGGCCGTGCTGGCCGGGGCCGTATTCACGCTTGTTCACAGGGCTCTTCGGGCGGCCCCAGATGTTTTCGCCCATGCGACGGTCGATTTTATACTTCGCGGTTGCGCGCTTCGTCATTTTACGGTCTCCAATAGACGTTTCAAGAGAACCTACCCTCCTTGACGCCGGTCTCCCGGCCGACAGCCTCATGAAGAGGCGTGGGCAAGCAAACACGGGGCCGAACGGACCCCGTGCTGCGGCGCGTATAGGCGATGCCCGATGGCCTGTCAAATCCCGCATGGCCCCATGGACTGGATGGCTCTTGCGATTGGCGGGGCTGCCGCACAAGTTGGGCCGAGATTCCCAAGACTTCGGACCTGATGACACCCCGCCCACTCCATAACCTGTTCCGGGATGCCGCCGCCATGGCGGTCGTGATCGTCTTTCTCTTTCCGCTTTTCTGGTGGGGCCTGACGTCGCTCAAACCCGCCTCCGCCATCTTCGACAAGGATGCGGTAGTCTGGTTCGGCTTCAAACCGACATTCGACAATTACATCGTGACCATCCTCGGCGGCGGCCCGGCCTTCTTCGCCTCGCAAGCCTCCATCATCGATTCGGTGACGGTCGCGCTGGGCTCGACCCTCCTCGTCCTCACCGTCGCCCTGCCCGCGAGCTACATGCTGTCGCTGCATGACTTCCGGATGCGGCGGCAGTTCTTCCTGTGGGTGCTGTTCCAGCGCCTGATGCCGCCCATCGCCATCATCGTGCCGCTGGTCTTCGTCTACCATCATGTGGGCCTCCGCGACACGCGGCTGGGCGTCATCCTCGCCCATGCGGCGATGAACCTGCCCTTCGCAGTGCTGCTGCTGAAATCTTTCTTCGACGACGTGCCGCGCGAAGTGGGCGAGGCCGCTATGATCGACGGCGCAAAGCCCGTCCAGTGCTTTGTCAGAATCTATACGCCCCTCGTCCGCGGCGGCATCGCGGCCACCGCCGTGCTGTGCTTCATCTTCTCGTGGACGGAATTCCTGATGGCGCTGTTCCTGACGACCAGCATCAGGCTGCTGCCCGTGCAGTTGAGCCTCGTCGTCACCCAGACCTGGGGCTTCACGGCGGCCTTGAGCACCGCCAGCATCCTGCCCGGCTTCGTCTTCATCCTGCTCGTGCAGCGCCATCTCGTCCGCGGCCTGACGATGGGATTGGCGAAGGGTTAGCCGCTCAGACCGGAAGGTCGAGGAACTCCGGATGATCGAAGCCCATCGCGGCATAGGCGGCGAGTGAGTCTGCGGCCTGACCACGCGCCGCGGTGAGAAGAACCGAATTGTGCACAGGGACAGTCTTCTCGGCCTCTTTCAGCGGCGTCTCGTCCAGAACATCCGCCACGCGCCGCGCGATGGCGGGTGCCGGGTCGATGTATTTGACCAGCCACGGCTGCACCTTCAGCATGTCTTCGACCAGCAGCGGATAATGCGTGCAGCCCAGCACCACCACGTCGGTCTTCTGGCCGTCACGCTTGCGGAATACCGGCGCAATCTCCTCGCGGAGCTCGTCCATATCCACAGGCCTGCCCTTGAGTTTCAGTTCTGCAATCTCGGCCAGCCGCTTCGCACCATGGAGGAACACCTTGCAGTGATAGGCATAGGTGTGGATCAGCGCGTGGGTATATTCGCGGCTCACCGTGCCGGGCGTTGCCAGCACGCCGATTATGCCGGACTTGGTCTGGGCCGCGGCGGGCTTGATCGCAGGAACGGTCCCCACGAATGGCACCTTGTAGGCATCGCGCAACTGGGCCAATGCGATGGTCGAGGCGGTGTTGCAGGCAATGACGACGATGGCGGGCTCCACCCGCTCGATCAGCGCGCCCAGCACAAGGACGATGCGCTTCGCGAGATCTGCTTCCTTCCAGGCTCCATAGGGAAAGCCCGCATTGTCAGCGGAATACACAAGATGCGCGCCGGGGAGCTGCGTGCGGACGGCGCGGGCGACGGTGAGCCCGCCCATACCTGAATCGAAAAGAAGTACGCGCGGCGCACTCATCCCCTGCCTTCCTTCCTCCGCTCATGCGCCCGCGTGAGCGACGAGACGATGCCCCGGAGCGAGCGCACCTCCTGTTCGGTGAGTGCGGCCCTTGCAAACAAATTGCGGATGTTCCGCAGCATGCCGGGCTTCTTGTCCTCGGTCTTGAAGAACCCGGCGACGTCGAGCTCGCGTTCGAGATGCGCGATGAACCCGTAGAGTTCTTCCTTGGTGGCGAGCCGCGTGTCCGGCGTTTGCAGGCCCGGCCCTTCGAGGGCTGCGAGTTCCGGCGTTTGCTGGCCAAGCGTTTCAGCCTGGTCCTTGAACCATTCATAGCCCATGAGCAGCACCGCCTGCGCGATGTTGATCGAGGCGAAGGCGGGATTGACCGGCGCCGTCACGATCACGTCTGCCAGCGACACCTCGTCATTCGAAAGCCCGAAGCGCTCTCGCCCGAAAAGCAGTGCCACCTTCTCGCCCCGCGCAACGCGGGCGCGCATGTCATGGCCCGCCTGCTCCGGCGTGATCACTTCCTTGATCATGCCGCGCGGGCGCGCCGTCGTCGCATAGACGTAGTTCATGTCGTTCAGCGCGTCGGCGAGCGTTTCATGAACGGTTGCGCTCTCGATGATCCAGTTGGCGCCGGAAGACGAGGTGAGCGCCTTCTCGTTCGGCCAAACATCGCGCGGCTCTACCAGCCGCAGTTCATGCAGCCCGAAATTCGCCATGGCGCGGGCCGCCGTGCCGATGTTCTCGCCGAGCTGCGGATTGACCAGCACCGCGATGGGTGCGGGTCCGAGAACCTGATTCCTGGTCTTGTCGGTGCCTGCCATGATCAGCGCAGATAGACCCAACCGGGCCTGAGGAAAAGGGCTTCAGTTGCCGGACGCAGTATCCTGATCAGGACCGGCCGTCGAGCCGCCGCGCGGTGCGAAGCTCCGGGAACCACCGCGACCAGAAGTACGCCACCGCCATGGTGCCGGCCCCACCAAGCGAGACGGCGGCCACAGCACCAATCCCGGCGGCGACGACACCCGCACGGAATTCACCCAGCTCGTTCGAGGCGCCGATGAAGACGCGGTTGACGGCGTTGACCCGGCCTCTGACGTCGTCCGGGGTCCACAATTGCAGCAGTGTCTCGCGGATATAGACGCTGATCATGTCGCAGGCGCCCATCAGCGCCAGTGCCGCAATCGACAATGGCACCCAGGTCGACAGGCCGAACACCATGGTGAAGAAGCCGAAGGCGGCGACGAAGACGAAGAGGATGACGCCTGCCCTGTCCCTGATGCCGAATTTCGCCAGGTAGAGCGCCATGAGGACTGCCCCCATTCCCGGAGCCGCGCGCAGGAGGCCCAGGCCCCATGGCCCCACCTCAAGGATGTCTCGCGCATAGACCGGCAGCAACGCCACGGCCCCGCCCAGCAGCACCGCGAAGAGATCGAGCGAGATGGCACCCAGCACGATCTTTTCCTTGCGGATGAAGGCAAAGCCCGCGAACAGCGTGTCGAGCGTCGTTTGCTCGGCGTGGTTGGCCTGCGGCACGCTCCCGATGAGGATCACCAGAACGGCGGCGAGTGCGATAAGCCCCAGGGCAACGCCATAGGCGATGGTGCCGCCGATACCGTAGAGAAGGCCGCCCGCCACAGGCCCCACGATGTTGGCAATTTGCCATGCCATCGAGTTGAGCGAGATACCGTGCGCGATCGCCTCCTTCGGCAGCAGGTTGGGCGCCAGCGCGTCTGATGCGGGGTTGAGGAAGGCGCGCGCAATGCCCAGCACCACCAGAATGCCGAAGACCGGCAGAACCGTCGTCGGGTTCGACCATGTGAAGACCATGAAGGCCAGCGCGCAGAGTGCCTCGAGCGCAAGGCACAGGCCCATGATCAGGCGCCGATTGAACTTGTCGGCGGCGAGGCCAGTCACCAGAACGAGAAGCAGCGGCGGCAGGAACTGGGCCAGCCCGACCAGCCCCAGGTCCAGCGGATCGCGCGTAATGTCATAGACCTGCCAACCGACGGAGACCGACATGATCTGTACGGCAAAGCTCGCAGCCCAGAGCGCCAGCCAATAGAAGACGAAGGGCTTGTGGCGCAGCGCGTTGGCCCGGGGATCTGTAACCTTCATGGTGACGAGCCCTGCCATGCCCGCCACAGACTGTCAAAGCTTGGGCGATAACCGTGAGATGGCGGCCCCGTCTCCCGCCGTTCCGGGGCGCTGCAATCTATGTTAGAACGCCCCCCATGTATGGCGTGAGGAAGACGGCGATCATCGGCATGGGCTTGTTCTGGGCCTGTTCTGGTGCGTTTGCGTCCACCCCGCCTTCATGCCGCGAAGCCGCCGCAGCCTTTACCGACGCCAGCGCATCCTACGCAAAGGACGCCTCGCCCATCGTCAAGAGCACACCGGCTCCCGGCGGCGGCAGGCAGCGCAACCTGGCCCAGGACCTGACCATAAAGCGTGAGCAGCTCGCCAAGGTGATCGCTGAATACGGCGGGGAGAGCATCGAGGCCGCGGCGGCCCGGCTCAACCTCGCGCAGGTGCTTCGCCGTGCCTCGCAGTTCAAGCCGGCGCTGGACGAAATGGCAGAAGCAGAGAAGACCTTGCTTGCGCTCGACCCGCAGGGGTTCGCCATGGCGGAGCTGCTGCGCGAGCGCGGCATCCTCTATTCCAACATGCGCCGCCGCGAGGCCGCGATCACCGAACTCGAAAGAGCCATTGCGCTCTATTCCGCGGGACCGGCGCGCGACGCGGATCTGGAGGCACTCAACAGCCATACGTTGGCTCAGGTGCAGCGCGGTCTCAGCCGTTTCAACGATGCGCTCACGTCGCTGGGCCGCGCGCAGAAGATCTACGAGTTGAACCCGAAGCGCCATGCGAGCAGTCTCGTTGAAGTGCTGATCGACACATTCACCATCCTCAGCCGCCTCGATGACTTGCAAGGCGCGCAAACTGTGATTTCCCGCGCGGTTGATATTGCGCGTGCGCAGCTCGGTCCCTTCGATCTCACCACCGCGCGTGCCCTTCACAATCAGGCGATCGCCCTGCGGCGTGCTGGCGAATGGACGGCATCTTTCACCGCGCTCGGACAGTCCTTCGCGATCCTCGAGTTGCAGAAAAGCAGCAAGCGCGCAGCGGAGGCGCTCGACGAGGCGGCCCGCAGCATGGGCAGGCTCAATTGTTTTGGCGAGGCCATCCAGTACCAGTCGCAGGCCCGCCGCCGCTTCGCCGAAACCTATGGCGTGATGCATGTGACGGTTGCCGACGCTGAAACCCGACTCGGCACCTACGCCCGCGATGATGGCGACCTCGACGGCGCCGAATATCATTTCGGACTTTCGATCTCGATCTTCGATGATCTGCTGGGGCCGGAGAATGTCCGCTCGGCCATCGTCCAGCGCGAGCTTGCGTCTGTGCAGTCGCGTGCCGGCGAGCGTGGCAAGGCCATCGACACGCTCATTCGCAGCATCCGCAGCCTCGAGCGCGAGAACTCGCCAAGCGAGTTGCGCGACAGTTTGAGTACCCTGTCCCTCGTTCTCGCGGCGGATGGCAACGTCAACGGCGCCATTCTCTTCGCCAAGAAGGCAGTGAACAAGCAACAGGAAATCCGTGCCGCCAACCGCGACCTGCCGCCCGAACTCTCGAACTCCTTCGCGCAACGCTACCGCGACGTCTATCTCTCTCTCGCCGATCTTCTGATCGGCCAAGGGCGGCTTGAGGAAGCCCAACGCGTGATCGACCTGATCAAGAGCCAGGAGATCATCGACTTCGTGCGCGGCGGCAGGCCGAACCTGCTGCCCACCGACAGCAAGGCACCGCTCACGAAGACGGAGAAGAAGACGCTTGGCGAGATCGACCGGCTGCTGAAAGAACCCTTCACGGCGGCAGACGAACTCGACAGGCTCATCGCGAAATCGAAGAAGCAGAAACTCGATCAGCAGGAGGCGGCCCGTCTTGACGAGCTGAAGGCGGCGCTAAAGGAAAACTACCGCGTCTTCCAGACGGAAGTGAAGGCGCTGATCGACGCGCTGGCGACCGAGACGGCTGCCGTTCAGGGCGAGATCGTCCAGCTTCACCTCGACATGCTGGGACAGTCACAGAAGAAGCTCCGCCAGTTCAAGGGCCGGGCCGTCATGCTCCAGATCGCCTCGCTGAATGATGCCGTCCACATCTTTCTCACGGGACCCTCCACGCAGGTCCATCGCAGTGTCGCGGTGCCGCGTGCACTCCTTGCCCGCATGGCCTTCGATGGATGGAATGCCGCTGCCCGCGCGGACTCTCAGGCCCAGGCCAAACTCAAGGCGCTCTATGACGTGCTGATCAAGCCGGTCGAGTCCGATCTCAAGGCGTCGGGAGCCGAAGTCGTGATGCTGAACCTCGAAGGCTTCCTCCGCTACATTCCCTTTGCGGCCTTGCATTCAGGCCAGCGCTACCTGGTCGAGGACTATGCCCTCGCCATGCAGACGCCAGCCGCCGACACGCAATACGCGGAAAGCGAGCGCGACCGCACGCGCGCCGTGGGCTTCGGCGTGACTGACGCGTTGCAGGATTTCTCAGGACTGCCCGGCGTGGCGCAGGAACTGGAAACACTGTTCGATGGCAGCGACAATGCCGGCGTCTTCGCAGGGATGCCGCGCATGAACCGCGCCTTCAGTGCCGATGAATTCGCGCTCGCCCTCGAAGAGCGGCCGCAATTCGTGCATATCGCCAGCCACTTCAAGCTTGAGCCCGGCGACGAGAGCAAGTCGTTCCTGTTGCTGGGAACGGGTGACGCGCTGTCACTCGAATCGATCCGCACCGATCAACGCTTCCAGTTCACCGATGTCGACCTCCTCACGTTGTCTGCCTGCGAAACTGCGGGCGAAGTTGGCTCAGACGGCAAGGAAGTCGAGAGCTTCGCCACTCTGGCGCAGGCCAGCGGTGCATCATCCGTCATGGCCACGCTGTGGCCAATTTCCGATGCGTCGACCGCAGAACTCATGGCGCAGTTCTATCGCGGCCTGCTGGAGAGCGAACTCGACAAGGCAACTGCACTTCGGGCAGCGCAAGTCGCCATGATCCATGGTGGCGGCGATGCCGTCGCCATGCTGGTAAAACGCGGCGCACAGGGGGCTGATGAAGAGGCCGGTGCAGCACTGGCAGAACCGCAGCCGCATTCGCACCCCTATTTCTGGTCGGCTTTCATCCTGATGGGAAACTGGCTTTGACACAGCGCACATTTCCGCCTGAATTATCATTCACATCACTAGCCCTTCCGAAGTGAACGGTTTCATGCGCCAGTTCTTCTTTCCTCTCTCCGTCGTTATCTCCATGGCTTTTGCCACGCCGATCCTTGCCCAGGAGACGGACGGCAAGAACCTCACCGTTGAGCAGCGCGCCGCGCAAGGTGACGTCTCGGCCTTCATTGAATTGGGCGACAGGTATCGGATGGGACAGGGTGTGCCAGTCGATCTCGATATGGCCATCAAGTGGTACTCGGCGGCGGCGTCGCGCGGAGACGTGAACGCGAACTTCTTCCTCGGATACATCTTCCTGAGCCGTGGCGCGGAGGACGATCACCGCCGCGCCCGCGATCTCTTGAAGCGGACGCTCTGGCTCTGCGAGAACGACGAGAACAAGGCCACCTGCAACCCGCTCCAGATCCTCAACTATCTTGCGGTGTCCGAGCGTGAACTCGCTCTCTATGGCGATGCAGTGAAGTCTGCGTCGCGCGTTGCCGAACTGGCAAAGGCATCCGGCGACGAGATGATGGTGGCCGTGGCCAACGAGGAACTGGGCATGAACTACCAGCTCATGGGCCTGCCCGGCGAGGCAATGAAACGCCTTGAAACCGCCCGCGGCATTTACGAAAAACTGAACGGCAAGACCTCGGCATCCGTTGGCAATGTATTGCTCAACATGGGCAACGCACTCGAGAACATGACCCGCCACGAGGACTCGATCACCGCCTATCGCGACGCACTCGCCATCCTTGAGCCCATCTCCGGGAAAAACAGCCAGGAAGTGGCATATCTGCATATCAATATCGGCTGGTCGCTCGCCCAGCTCAAGCGCTACGACGAGGCCTACGAGGAGTCCGCCAAGGGTCTGGACATTCTCATCCGCGCACCGGGCCCGAAGCTGGATCGCGTCGGCTATGTGCTGAACAACATGGGGATCATCCGCGAATGGCAAGGCCGCCATGCCGAGGCCGTGGCCCTGAATCTCCGCGCGCTGGTCGTCTACGAGCGTTTCAAGGATATCAGCCTGGCGCCAAAACGCTGGGCGCTGCGGTCACTGTCGAAGTCCTACGGCGCTCTTGGGCAGAAGCGCAAGGCCATCCTCTTCGCAAAGCTTGCAGTGAACACGCACCAGAAAATCCGCGAGAAAAACAGCGAGCTGGACCAGAGCAGTTCGAGCGCGCTGACTGAAAGTTGGCGGGGACTTTATCAGGACCTCGCCGACCTTCTGGTATCCGAGGGCCGCATCGCCGAAGGTCAGGCCGTGCTCGACATGCTGAAACAGCAGGAGCTCATCGAATTCGTGCGCCGCGATTCAACCGCCGGCACCGAAAGCGGAACGGCCGGATTGACGAAACGCGAGTCCGCGGCCACCGAAGGCCTTCAGGGCGCGATGCAGGGCGCCATGGCGCTCTCGACCGAGCTTGATGAGTTGAACGAGAAAAAGCAGGCAGGTACGCTGAGCCCTGACGACATTGCCCGCATCGCCGCTCTCGAGGCGGAACTCGACAAGAGCTATGAGGCGTTCATTTCGACGGTCGACGGATTGCTTGCCGACAGCGCATCACAATCCGCCGACGTTCAGGACGAGATTGCCGCGCTCAATCTCGATTATGCGGCCGACCGGCAGGAACTGCTGCGCGACATGCCCCGCCCGACCGTGCTTCTGCAGGCGGCAAGCCTCGACGACACACTGCACCTGTTCCTTACCGCGAAGGATGTTTCGGTGCATCGCAAGGTGAGTGTGTCGCGCAGCGATCTGTCGCGGAAGATTTTCGACGCGCTGAACGCCATCGAAGCGCGAGACCCTGCCGCCGATGATCACTTGTCTGAACTTTATGAGATTCTCGTCAAGCCCGTGGAAGACGACCTGAAGTCCTCGGGGACGGAAGTGATCATGCTGAACCTTGGCGGCTTCCTGCGCTACCTTCCCTTCGCAGCATTGAAATCGGAACGGGGCTATCTCATCGAGGACTATTCGATCGCAATGGACACGCCCGCCGCGCGAACGAAGTTCGAAGGGGTGGACCGCAACGATGCAGCCGCCGCGGGCTTCGGGCTGACCGCGGCACATCCGGGCTTCTCGCCGCTTCCCGGCGTTGCAAGGGAACTGGAAGCAATTTTCGAGGGCAGCGACGCCAGCGGCCAACTGGCAGGCGCGCCCATGCTGGATCAGTCCTTCACAGCAGACAGCCTGAAGGATGCCTTGAAGAAGCGGCCGCTGTTCCTGCACGTCGCGAGCCACTTCAAGTTTGTTCCCGGCAACGAGACCGACTCGTTCCTGCTGCTCGGCAACGGCGATTCCCTGACACTCGAACAGATCCGCAAGGGCCGCGGGTTCCGCTTCGGTGGCGTCGATCTTCTGACACTCTCGGCCTGCGAAACGGCCAAGGGCGGCGGCGCGGAAGGCGATGAAGTCGAGAGCTTCGGCGCCATCGCGCAGATGAACGGCGCGTCCGCCGTGATGGCGACGCTCTGGCCCATCGCCGACGATGCCTCGGGCCGGCTGATGGCGGACTTCTACGCGGGCCTCGTGAACGATGGGCTCGACAAGGCCGATGCACTGCGCCGTGCCCAGATCGCCATGCTGCGCGGCATGCCCATTGCGGATGTCGATCTCAAGACCCGCGGCGCCACTGATGGCGAGGAACCTGCCGCAGCTCCCGCACCAGATGCCGCCATCACCACGCGCCACCCTTATTACTGGTCACCGTTTATCCTCATGGGCAACTGGCTCTAGGCTCCACCACCCTGCCGCTCCACAACACGTTTCAGCAGCGGCACATAGTGCCGGAACGGCGGCGTCTGCATTTCGGGCTTCTTGCCTTCGTCGTCCCACATGCGCACGCGCACTGCCTCGCGGTGAAAAGGATTGCGCTCGAAGGCGGTCACTTCCTCCGTGCTCATCGGCCCACCCTGTAACGAGAGCGTATGCTTGGAAGCTTCCGACAGCCGGTCATAGTAACCCTTGTCAGTGGCGCACAGATAACGTTTGGCAGGCACATGCAACCGCACGCATTCGGTGATGACCGGCGGGAAGAAAGGCTCCAGCACATGAGCGCCCGCCTCCTCGTGATAATTGTCGCGCTCGTCACCCAATGACATGGTGCCGAACTCGGACGTGTAGTGGCCGATGTCGTGCAGCAGCGCCGCCGCCACCAGTTCCTCGGGCGCGCCTTCCTTTTCGGCGAGCACCGCGCCCTGCAGCATATGCTCCGACATGGTGACGGCCTCGCCCAGATAGGACTCGGCGCCGCGCCGTTCGAAGATATCGGCGATCAAGTCCACGATGTTTGAACGGTCGAGCGCGGGGGCGGTCATGCGGGCAGTCCTTCTTCTTCAATGGCGGCGAGTGTCGAGAGCAGCCCGTCCTTGTCGGCGTAACAACCCTGGAGCCAGCGCTTGCCGGAACCGGAGAAACTCTTGCGGGCATGAAGCACGCGGGTGTTGTCGACGATGAAAAGCTCGCCGGGCTTCAGCTTGAACGTCACTTCCATGGACGGATCCTCGATCAATTCCGCAAAGCGCCTGTAGGCCGCATAGTAATCCTCCATGTCCCCGTAGGGAACATCGGTGAAAGCCGTCGCCGAGCGGTTGTTGAAGCGGATGGCGATCAGCTCGCCGTCCGGCCCCAGCTCGATCATCGGCCGCTTGGACCGCAGCCTCACACCGCTGGAGCCCTCATAGGCAAAGCGCGCGCAATGCTTCGCGAGCAGTTCGAAGCCGCGCGGATTTTCCTGCTTCAGGCGTTCAGCCACCTTGAACCCATCGACCACGATCGAATCCCCTCCGTCCACGGAGTTTTCGAGGCAGGCAAGAATCTGCAGCGTCGGCACCGGGTCGCGATAAGGGTTGTCAGTATGAGCCTGAAGACCGAGATTGGTATAGGCGAGATTGTTGGGGTTGACCTCCGCCCTCACCTCGAACCATCGCCCGTAGTTCGTCTCGCGCACATATCCGAATAGCTCTGCCACGTTGCACAGCGTGCCCGGCGCGGTGGGCGTACCTGTCATCACCGCGAAGCCAAAACGGCGCACGGCAGCGAGCCAGCGGCCCAGTGCGTTGCGATCGGAGATGACGGCGGCCCAGCTCTCGGATGGCACCTGATTGTGGAGCCTGCCGTCCCAGCGTTCGATGTCCGGGTCCGTCCAGCCGGGCTCACGGGAGGACGGGCAATCATAGGCATGCGAGGCGAGCCATGCGGCATCATAGTCGATGGTCCGTCCTTCCGGCTCGAATCGGAGCGACACGGTGCCGTTCGACGCTTGGGCGTCCGCAATCCGCGTGTCCTTCGGAATGTCGAGAATGGTGATCAGCCGCTGGCCATTGCCGGGGCTGCGCGTCTCGCCGTCCTGCGCGTTGTCGCGGAGCCAGAGAGCATGAAAGCGATGCGGTGTGCCGCCAAGCGTCATTTCCACGGCGCGGCCGCCGTCGATCACCCGAGGCTGAGGGCTGTTCATGTTTCGATCCTTCATCTTCAGCAGCAATCTGCCTTGCACCAGGCTGACCCGCAAGCCGCCTCCCTCTTCCGTCTGAATTGCCCGCATGGCAGGCCCTTGCTATAGGCTGGACAGCAGATTCTGCAGTGCAACAAAAGGCAATTGACATGGCGAAGATCAAGGTGGCCAACCCCGTCGTCGAACTCGATGGCGACGAGATGACCCGCATCATCTGGGACCTCATCAAGAAGAAGCTCATCCACCCCTATCTCGACATCGACCTACACTACTACGATCTTTCGGTCGAGAACCGCGACGCGACCGACGACCAGGTGACGATCGACGCCGCTCACGCCATCAAGAAGCACGGCGTTGGCGTCAAGTGCGCAACCATCACGCCCGACGAGGGCCGCGTGAGGGAATTCAACCTCAAGCAGATGTGGAAGTCGCCCAACGGCACCATCCGAAATATTCTGGGCGGCGTCATCTTCCGCGAGCCGATCATCTGCCAGAACGTTCCTCGCCTGGTGCCTGGCTGGACCAGACCCATCATCATCGGCCGCCATGCCTTCGGCGACCAGTATCGCGCCACCGACTTCACCTTCCCCGGCAAGGGCACCCTCACGATCAAGTTCGTGGGCGAGGATGGAACGGTGATCGAGAGGGAAGTCTTCAAGGCGCCCGATGCCGGTGTCGCCATGGCGATGTACAACCTCGATGAATCGATCAGGGAATTCGCCCGCGCCTCGCTCAACTATGGCCTGTCGCGCAAATACCCGGTCTATCTCTCCACCAAGAACACCATTCTCAAGTTCTATGACGGCCGCTTCAAGGACATCTTCCAGGAGATCTACGACGCCGAGTTCAAGGCACAGTTCGAGGCCGAGAACATCACCTACGAGCACCGCCTGATCGACGACATGGTGGCCTCCGCTATGAAGTGGACCGGCGGCTATGTCTGGGCCTGCAAGAACTATGACGGCGACGTCCAGTCAGACCTTGTGGCGCAGGGCTATGGCTCGCTGGGCCTGATGACCTCGGTGCTGATGACGCCCGACGGCAAGACGGTTGAAGCTGAAGCCGCACACGGCACGGTGACGCGCCACTATCGCCTTCACCAGCAGGGCAAGCAGACCTCGACCAACTCGGCGGCTTCGATCTTCGCCTGGACCGGCGGTCTCAAGCACCGCGCCAAGCTGGATGAAAATGAGGCGCTGCTGAAATTCGCCAATACGTTGGAAAAGACCGTGGTCGATACCATCGAGGCCGGCCAGATGACGAAGGACCTCGCCGTCCTCGTCGGCCCCGAGCAGTCGTGGCTCTCGACGGAGGGCTTCCTCGACGCTGTCGACGCAAACCTCCAGAAGGCGATGGCCTGACCCACAAAATGGCACGGGATCGGGCGGATGACGCCCGGTCCCGGCTTGTCAATCTTGATCAGGCGGCGGCCTTCTCCAGCATCGCCAGAACCTTCGACAGGTCCACCGGCTTGCCGAACACGCCCTTGGCGCCATTCTCCATGGCCTTCTTCAGCAGGTCATCGGCGCTGTAGCCGGTCATGAAGTAGATCTGGGCTTCGGGGTGCATCTGCTTGATCTCGAGGAAGCTGTCCACGCCATTCTTGCCCGGCATCATCACATCGAAGAATCCGATGTCGACCTTGTTCAGGCTGAAGGCCTCGATCGCCTGGTCGCCGTCATAGGCGACGATGACCTTGTGATCGTCCATGGCGAAGAGTTCAGCCAGGGACTCGGCGTTTTCGGCATCGTCGTCGACGACAAGGATATTGAGCGAACGGGACATCGTGATCTCCAGGGATACGGGTTTCAATCAGGCTGCGAGAATTGTGAGACGCTGCAGCAGAAGCATCGGGTCGAAGGGCTTGTTCAGGATGCCGGTCACGGCCACGTCGCGCAGCGCCGCCATCGCATCGCCGCTCTGGTCGGCGGACTTGGTAACGATGATCGAGGGCCGCGCATGGCCCTGCCGCCTGAGGCGCGTATAGACTTCCACGCAATTGATCAGCGGCTTACCGATGTCGATGATGGCCAGTGCATCGGCATCCATCAGAAGGTCGCTCTCACGCCGCAGGTGATCGCAGCGCAAACCGGCACCCTCCACTAGTTGTTTGAGGCTGGCACCGAACATCGGGTCCTCGTCGGCGATCAGCACGATGCCGCCGGGCCTCACCTCGTCCACCGCTCTCAGAAGCTTGTCGATGTCGACGGGCTTGGTGAGAACGCCCATGGCGCCATGGTCCATCGCCTGCTGCAAGAGCTGCTCGACGCTGTAGCCGGTCATCATGAAGACCTTGGCCTCGGGCTTCAGCTTGCGGATTTCCATGAAGCTCTCGACGCCGTTGAGGCCCGGCATCATCACATCCATGAAGGCGAGGTCGAAGTTCGAGGTCACATAGGCCGCCACCGCATCTTCGCCGGAATGGGCGACGGTGACGTGGTGCCCTTCGAGTTCGAAAAGTTCGCCCAGCGAGTTGGCATTGTCCTCGTCGTCATCGACGACAAGAATCCGCAGCGGCTTGGACATCAGGAGGCCTCCTTCATGCGGGTTTCGATAGGCCACCACGCAGTCAAGACCGCGCCCTGGCCGGGATGGGATTGAACGTCGATGCCGCCGCCATGCTGTTCCATGATCTTCAACGCGGCAGGCAATCCGAGATCGGTTTCATCGCTTTTCGCCGTGAACAACGGCTCGAAAATATTGCCCAGTTGATCGGACGGCATCCCGGGGCCATTGTTGGCCACCGCGATCTCCACACCGCGCCCGGTGATACGGGTTGAAACCGTAATGCGCGGAACCTCCACCGATCCACGGGCTGCTTCGCCGCCCCTGCCTGCAAAAGTCTCCGCGGCATTCACGAGCAATTTGACGAGCACATGGTTCAGGCGATCCGGATCGAAGAAAGCAATGCTATCGCCAAGACCGAGGCGGCATTCGATTTCCATGGTCTGGGGCAGTCTCTCTGCCTCCTCCTCGACGAGCCGCGCGATCCAATCATCGAGCGCGATGCTCTGCGGTTCGATGCCATTTCGCTTGTCCCCGGTCTTGCTTTCAAGCAGCAAGGCAGATGTTTGGGCAACCGCCTGCGGACTGTGCAAGTTCCTGGGGTCAATGACCGGAAGCTGGCCAAGCGGTACATTTTTTTCTGTCGTTGACTGCCTTGTCTTGGCGTCATTCAACTGGCGGAGTGCCGTTTCCAGTTCCTCGCCGAGCGCCGTAAGGCTTGCGTTCATCGGCGCACGATCCGTGTCGATCGCACCCGCATCAAGAGCGTGCCGCTTGGACCTCCTGCCATAGGCGATCACCGCTGCGGAAGTGCCGATGGCAAGCGCCATCAGCGCGCCGAGTGCAGCACCTGCCCACAACAAGGCGCTGGATACGCTTTCGGCCATGGCCGTCTCGTCGACGGAAACGGCAACGATGCCCCTCAGTTCTCCAAGGCCGTCCCGCAGCGGAACATAGGCCTCCGCGAGAACCACCGGATGTGCTGCTTCGTTCGCATTTCCGATCAGCCGGACAATCTCGCGGCCGCCGTTGATGACTTTCACGGCATGGGGATCGTGATCGCGGAGCGCTATGTCGGCCGGCGCCGCGGCAACTTCGTCGGAAGCCATAACGAGACGCCCGTGAACATCGAACAGCCTGAAACGGATTATCTGTCCCTGCCGTTCCGAGGCGGTGAAGAAGCTCTTCTGCCCAGCGGTAACTTCGCCGGTGGCAAGCAGACTGTCCATTTCATCGAAGGGTTGGATGAACTGCGCCGACCAGCCCTGAGCGGTTGCCAGTGCATCGGCCCGGACAATCCGGTCCGTTGCGTGCCCGACGACAAGATAGCCAACCGCACCAAAGCAAAGCGCGGCCAGCGGAATGCTTGCCAGCAGGAAGCGTGGGCCGCAGGCGAGGCGGCGCAATGCGCCATCCCGCATGGACAGGCCGTCGATTGGCATGGAAGCTCCGGCGTGGCTCACCCAAAGCCCTCGCTGCTGACAGGCATCATGCGGCAATCTCCGCAGTCCCGGTCACCGGCCACCAGATGGTGAAGGTGGCGCCCTGGCCGGGAGCGGACGACACTTCCAGCCCGCCGCCATGTTGCTCCATGATCTTCTGCACGGCGGGAAGCCCCAGCCCCGTACCGAAGTTCTTGGTGGTGAACAGTGGTTCGAAAATCTTCTCCAGGTGTTCCGATGCAATGCCCGGACCGTTGTCGGAGACCGACACTTCAGCCCCGCGAGCCGATCGCCGCGTCGCGATGGAAATCGTTGGATTTCTCGTCGTGAGCTTCGATGGGTCGTCTCCCTTGCCGACCATGGCTTCAGACGCATTCGACAGGAGGTTGATCAGCGCCCGGCTGAGGCGCGCAGGATCGAACGGCACGGCAAGCTCGCCAAGACCAAGCCGGCATTCAACCGACACAGCGGAAGGAAGCCGCTGCGCCTCCTCCTCGACAAGCTTCGCCAGCCAGTCGTCGAGTGCAAGAGTCTCAGGTTGCACGGCCTTGGAACGCGCGAAGTCGAGAAGCTGCGAGATGATGCTGTCGCAGCGGGTGACGCCGTTGTTGATGCGTTCGATCTGCGGCTCAACGCCAAGCTGCTTGTCCTTGAGTTTGCGTTCCAGAAGGAAGGCCGAGGTCCGTACCGCTCCCAGCGGATTGCGGAGTTCATGCGCGACGGTGGCCGTCAGCTGGCCCAGTTGAGCCATCTTGCCCTTCCGCAGAAGTTCGTCCTGCGTTTCGCGAAGCCGGGTGAGGTTCTCCTGCATCTGCTGATTGAGCGCGGCAACCTCCCGGTTGACAGCCTCCACCTGTGCGGCGTGAGCCTGGATCTCGTCATTCGAGGCGGCAAGGCGCTCGTTGGCGTCCGCGACCTCCGCATACTTCCGCTGCATCAGGCGGCCGACGAAGTGGCCATAGGCGATGATACCCAGAATGATGAAGGCCAGCAGGCCGGCAATCAGGTACTCGTATTTCTGGATGCCGCGGACCGCTGCAAGGTCGCTTTCATTCCCGCTCTTGCGGAGCAGATTGGCCTTCTGGCTGACGTCCCTGATAAGAAACTGCAAGGTCGTGTAGCGCGACTGCATCTGCGAGAAATTCCGCCACGCGCTCTCCGCGTTGCCGGCCGCGATGTCATCCATGGCCTTGAGGGCGGACGCTTCCATGGAGTTGAAGCCGCTCTCCATCTTGGAGAGGATGGGCGTGATGCGGCTCAGCGCAGCGGAACTGATGGACCCATTCATCTGCTGCCGGAACAGTGCGAACTCGCGGCGGAAGGTGGCGGCCCTCAGGCGCACATCGGCTGCGGTAGCCATCAACTGCTTTTGCATCAGGCCTGACACGACAACCGATTGCGTTTCAGTGATCGCAGATGAAAACGCGATGAGTGACGCCGACTGCCGGTCAAACGACAGATTGCGGTCGGCTCCCTTCTCGAAGGTCGAAAGCATATGGAAGCCGATGACGAGGCTTGCCGCGATGGCCGCGACATCGACGGACGCGAGCGCGAAATAGATGAGATGGACGCGCGGCCAGGAAGCCTTCTGCACTGATTGCGAGGTGCCGGCCTCCCGTGAACTCGGTCCCGACTTGCGCCTGTTCCAAAACCTCATGCTACCCTCGCTTCGGGAACGTCCACCGGCCACCAGATGGTAAAGGAAGCGCCCTGGCCGGGAGCGGATTTGAATTCAAGGCCACCGCCATGCTGTTCCATGATCTTCTGGACGGCGGGAAGACCGAGACCTGTCCCGAAGCTCTTGGTGGTGAACAGCGGTTCGAAGATCTTGTCGAGATGTTCGGGTGCAATGCCGGGCCCGTTGTCGGTGACCGTCAACTCCACCCCACGTGCCGAGAGTGCCGTCGAAATGCCGACCGCCGGCGCCCGTGCCGCAAATCGTGAAGGATCATCGCCCTTGCCAACAACGGCTTCCGATGCGTTCATGATCAGATTGATGACAGCACGGCTCATGCGGGCGGGGTCGATGGAAATCGACCGGCCGTCGAGACCCAACCGGCACTCAATCGATACGGCAGCGGGCAACTTCTGAGCTTCTTCCTCAACCAACCGCGCCAGCCAGTCGTCGAAGGCAATCCGTTCAGGCTGGATGTTCTTCGCCCGCGCGAAATCGAGGAGCTGCGAGATGATGTTGTCGCAACGCGTAATGCCATTGTTGATGCGCTCGATCTGCGGTTCGATGCCCAGGCCCTTGTCCTTCAGCTTCCGCGACAGAAGGAAGGCCGATGTCCGGACGGCACCGAGCGGATTGCGCAACTCGTGCGCGACGGTCGCGGTCAGATGTCCGAGTTGCGCCATCTTGCCCTTCCGCAGACTGTCGTCCTGCGCTTCACGCAGCATCGCCAGGTTTCGCGCAAGATCGGCATTGAGCCGGACGACATCCTCGTTCATCCGCGTCACTTCGCGAGTGGCCTGCTCGGCCTCCCGCTGTGCAAGTTCGGCTTGGTCACGTGACAGTTTCACGCCATCCAGCTGCTTCAAGGTCGAGCGGAACATCAGGGCCGCGCCACCGACCCCCACAAGGCATGCCAGTGCCGCGATGGCCAGCAATGCATAAAGCCTCAGCCTCATCGCATTGAGCCGGCCATCGAGGCGCTGCGCAAAGGCGGCCGCGGAGAAGGACCAGAGCTCTTCGATGTCCTCTATGATGTGGCCGCTCTCGGCACCAAATTCGTCAGCGGCGGCGAGCTTCGCCGCAAGCTCCCCATCCGGCGTCCTTGCAAAGAGCATTGCCACATGCTCGGGATGATCGAGCATTTCCTTTGCGATCGAAATCGGTGCTGCATAGGAGGCGGGATCATGCGTGGCGGCGGCGGCCTCGCTTATGCCGACGCGCACCCGGTCCTGCGATTCCTTCCATGCGCCCGTGGCAAGCAACAGTGCGGCCGTATCCGCCCGGCTGACGGCTCCGTCCTTCAACGCCCGCGAGGCAAGTGTGAAAAGCCTCACATAGTCGGCCAGAAGGCTAGGGCCGTGCTGGCTCAGAACGGAACCCAGGTAATATGTCTCCGCAAATGGATCGAGAATGATGTTCGACTTCGTGGCCACGTCGATCTGCAGGGCCACAAGCGCATCAAGCGCGAAACGGGGATTGATCCCGTAGGTGAGCAAGGTGGCGAGTGCGGTGTCGAACTTCGCCTTCACGCCCAGTTCGGCGGAAATCGCAGCGCCTGACTGCCGAAGCGCATCCACCGCGGCAGGATCGAGCTTGCCCATCGCCGCACTGACGGCGACAGGCATCACCAGCCGGTTCATTTCCACGCCCAGCAGTTCGCGCTGCGCAAAGCCGATGTCCTGCCGCAGCGAACTGACCATGAAGAAGGACAGGACCAGCATGGGCAGCAGCAACACCGCGACGATGCCTCCGAGCTTGAGGCCGGCGACGCGGGATGCAAGGGCTTCCGTCACGGTGTCAGTCCTTTCCGTCAGGCCGCATCGCTGACGGGCTGGCGCAGCGGGAACCACGCGGTGATGGTGGCGCCCTCTCCCGGCGCCGAGACGATCTCGAGGCCGCCATGATGATCCTGCAAGATTTTCTCCACCGCTGGCAGGCCGAGGCCAGTGCCGAAGTTCTTGGTGGTGAACAGCGGCTCCAGAACCTTGGACAGGATTTCAGGCGTCATGCCGGGGCCATTGTCCTTCACGATGATTTCAGCACCGCGCGACGTGGCCCGCGTTGAAACCAGGATATGCGGCGTGCCTGTCGTGAACTTGGATGGATCGTCACCCTTGCCCACCATCGCCTCCGAGGCGTTCGACAGCAGGTTGGAGACGACGCGGCACATGCGGGCGCCGTCGATCATCGCGGTGATATCTGCGAGTCCGAATTCGCACTCGATGGTGACGGCGGCCGGAAGCCGCTCGGCCTCCTCCGCGACGATGCGTGACATCCACTCGTCCAGCGCCGTTTCCTCGGCCTGCAAGGACCGCGTGCGGGAGAAGTCGAGAAGCTGCGAAATAATGTTGTCGCAGCGCGTGATGCCGTTGGCGATGCGCAGGAGCTGCTGCTCGACGCCCAGCCCCTTGTCCTTCAGCTTCCGGTCGAGCAGGAATGCGGCCGTGCGGACAGCGCCGAGGGGATTGCGGATTTCATGCGCCACAGTGGCCGTCAGCTGCCCCAACTGTGCCATGCGGCCGCGCCGCAGCACCTCGTCCTGCGCTTCCTTCAGCTTCTTCATGTTGCCGGCAAGCTCGTTGTTCAGGCGCGAGATCTCGTCATTGACGCGCTTCAACTGGGTCATCTCGGAGATGTCGACGACACTCACGATGGCCGAACGCAAGCCGTCGGAGGTCAGCGACAGCCAGCCGGAACTGATCACCAGAACCCGCCGCTCGCCGCTCGCTGGCGAGGCGAGGTCGGTTTCGAACCGCGACGCGATGCCAGGAAAGTCCTGCCGGGCGCCACCGAGAAGACTGGCGATGTCGGTCTGCGGAAGATCGTCCGTGTCGATCCCCAGATAGGCCATGAAGCGCGGGTTTGCGAAAGTCGTGGTGCCGGTCTCGTCCACCTGCCAGACGCCCACGGGAACTGTTTGCGCCAGCGCGCGATATTGTTCCTCGCGCTTGCGGACCTCCGTCATGTTGGCATTCGTGCCGATGAGGTAGCGCTTGCCATCCGGCGTGACGAGCCTGGTCTTGCGGGTCAGCACGGGAATCGAGATTCCAGAAGCGCCGGTGGCGACCTCCTCACACTCGATGGTGGCTCCCTCCTCGATCACCTCGCGGTCCCGCGCGATGAACGCGGCAGCCTCGGCGGCGGGATAGAAGTCGGCATCGGACTGTCCAAGCAGGGTCGATTCCGGATGGCCGATGATGCTGCAATGGGCTTCGTTGGAATAGACGAAGCGCAGATTCTCATCCTTGGCGAAGATCGAGGTCGGAAGGTTGTCGAGGATGTCGAGCAGGACGACAGCGTCCTGAATGCGTTCCGTGCCAGACTCATCCTTGCTCATCCGAGGTCCCTCCAACCCACTCGCGAGGCCCCCGCAAGGCCATGCCAGTCCCTGTCCACCGCGACTGGACATCCCTGCTCGCGGAGACCAGACTAGCGGCATCATGGTAAAGATTCCCTTGCGCAAGGAGACCCACTCTGGCGGCTGTCAGTGCGGCGCCGTGCGCTACACGATCGAAGGCGCGCTCGGAAAGGCCGGCATCTGCCATTGCCGCATGTGCCAGAAGGCCTTCGGCAATTTCGGAGCGGCGCTCGTCAGTGTTCCTGCTGGAAACCTCGCCTGGTCGCGAGGGGTTCCGTCCCTGTTCCGCTCATCGGCCATCGTCTCGCGCGGCTTCTGCGCGGCCTGCGGGACACCCCTGTTCATGCGCGAGGATGGCGACGTGAACTACGAGTTGGCCATCGGCACGCTCGATGATCCGGACTCCATTCCTCCGATGACGGAGCAATCGGGCACCGAGAGCAGGCTCTCGTGGTTTCATACCATGCACGATCTTCCGGAACAGAAGACGGCAGACTACCGTTCAGCCGAAGACATGGAGAAGCTGAAAAGCCTTCAACACCCCGACCACGACACGGAGCACTGGCCATGACGGGCGACACTCATGCAACCGGCGGCTGCCAGTGCGGTGCTGTGCGCTACGCCATCACCACGCCCTTCGAGAACCCCCACATCTGCCACTGCCGCATGTGCCAGAAGGCCTTTGGAAACTATTTTGCGGCCCTGGTCGGCACCTCGAAATCCGGCCTGTCCTGGACGAAGGGCGAACCCGCGTTCTTCCAGAGTTCCGGGATCGTGCAGCGGGGATTCTGCAGGGATTGCGGCACGCCGCTGTCATTTGCCTATGACTATTCAAGCCGGATTGCCGTCTCCATCGGATCGCTCGACCATCCCGAGCGGGTGATGCCTGCCATCCAGTATGGCACCGAGTCCCGGTTGCCGGCTTTCGCCCATCTTCACACCCTTCCGGGCACGCGGACCGAGGACGATATTCCGGCCGACATGATGGAGAAGCTCAGGAGCCGCCAGCACCCCGACCGGGACTGAAGCGCCGGGGCATCAGCCCAGCGCGGACTTGATGGCCGCCATCGCCTCTTCCGCCTTGGCCGCATCCGGGCCGCCGGCCTGCGCC
>NZ_JBGSOZ010000072.1:0-21997 GCF_041738905.1 Aestuariivirga sp. | reverse complement strand
GCCCGCGCAACCACGACGGCACGATCATCCCGGACGCCATCGACGCGATGTGGGGAACCGACATGACCGCGGCCCTCACCGTCGAGGATGGACAGGTCGCGGTGTTCGTCGCCGTCGACCACTGTTCGGCGACATGCGTCGGGATCCATGCCGCCCTGCACGGCACCCGCCACGAGGCGCTCGAGCCAGTCCGCCAGGGCGTCACCGAACACTTCGGCGGGGTCGAAAGGGACGCTGCCCAGGGTCTCGCCATCCGCCACGACCACGGCAGCCAGTACATGTCGCGCGACTTCCAGAAGGAGATCGCCTGGCTCGGCGCCACCTCGTCGCCGGCCTTCGTCCGCGCCCCCGAGGGCAACGGCTGCGCCGAGCGCTTCATCCGGACGCTGAAGGAGAACCTGCTCTGGGTCAGGACATTCCGGACCGTCGAGGAACTCCGCCTCGCCCTCATCGACTTCCGGCGGACCTACAACGAAAGCTGGCTCATCGAGCGCCACGGCCATCGCTCCCCAGCCCAGTTCCGACGCGACCAGATGGACACGATGCCGCTGGCCGCATAATCGCAATCGGGTGTCTCAGAATCCGGGGGCGGTACACACGTTTGCAGTTGCCACGACGGGTTCCGATTTCAGCTCCATTTCGTCGAACAAGACTGCCATCGAAGTGAATTTTCGACTTCCGAAAAAACGGATAGAAACCAACATCTTACGGCCTTTTCACCAAATCCATGCAGTCAACAGGTCCGGAGAATATCGTCGCTGAGAGAACGCTTCCGGCCCTCCTGGCACCGGTGCCAGTGAACGGCCCCTCCCGCATAACCCTCGAAAACAACGATAAAATCCGGCCGCAGCCGGATGGGGAGAACGCTTTCGAGAGGGCAAGTGGCGGAGAGGGAGGGATTCGAACCCCCGGTACGTTTGCACGTACTCCGCATTTCGAGTGCGGCGCGATCGACCACTCTGCCACCTCTCCGCAGTACAAGGCGTGCCCTGTGTGGATCGCGGGGGGTAGATAGCCGAGAGATGGCCCGCTGCCAACCCCTTTTCGTCGCGGGTTGACTTGACGGCCCCCCGTGCTAGAACCCGCTCCGTTACAGACAGGCAGGACATGAGCCGGATTTTTGCCAGCTTCGATCTGAAATGCGCCGCGACAGCGGTTCGCACCGGCCTCGCCGCGTCTGTGAAACACACGAAAACCACCAAAACAGTGTAACGCCTTCTCCCCGGCCTTCCCCCGCGGGGGTGGAAGGCTGAAATCCCTTTTGCCCGAAAGCGGAGCCCTGATGGCTCGCGGGGGACGGGTTGGACGGCTCTAGGAGAAGAACCATGGGTTACAAGGTTGCAGTCGTCGGTGCCACGGGCAACGTGGGCCGCGAAATGCTCTCGATCCTCGAAGAACGCCAGTTTCCGGTGGACGAGATCCACGCCATCGCCTCGCGGAGGTCGATGGGCGTGGAAGTCTCCTTCGGCGACCGCACGCTGAAGTGCCAGGACCTCGAGCAGTTCGATTTCTCGAAGGTGGATTTCTGCCTGATGTCGGCCGGGTCTTCCGTGTCGAAGGAATGGTCGCCGAAGATCGGCGCGATGGGCTGCATCGTGATCGACAATTCCTCATGCTGGCGTTACGATCAAGAAGTGCCTCTGATCGTTCCGGAAGTGAACGCGCATGTGCTGACCGAGTACATGGCGCGGAACAATCGCCGCAACATCATCGCCAATCCCAACTGCTCCACGGCGCAGCTTGTCGTGGTGCTGAAGCCGCTGCATGACGTGGCCCGTATCAAGCGCGTCGTCGTCTCCACCTACCAGTCGGTGTCGGGCGCGGGCAAGGAAGGCCTTGACGAACTGTGGAACCAGACAAAGGGCATCTTCGTTACGGATAGCCCCGAACCCAAGAAGTTCACCAAGCAGATTGCTTTCAACGTCATCCCCCATATCGACGTGTTCATGGATTCGGGTGACACGAAGGAAGAGTGGAAGATGCTGGTCGAGACCAAGAAGATCCTCGATCCCAAGATCAAGCTCACCGCGACCTGCGTGCGCGTTCCGGTCTTCGTGGGCCATTCGGAAGCCGTCAACATCGAGTTCGAGCAGCCGATCTCGGCCGAGGAGGCCCGCGAGATCCTGCGCGAGGCGCCGGGCTGCATGGTGATCGACAAGCGCGAGGACGGCGGCTACGTCACACCCGTCGAATGCGTCGGCGACTTTGCCACTTTCATCTCGCGCATCCGCGAGGACTCGACCCTGGAGAACGGCATCAATCTCTGGGTAGTGTCGGACAACCTGCGGAAGGGCGCGGCGCTGAATGCGGTGCAGATCGCCGAAAGCCTGATCAACCGCGGCCTGATCAAGAAGGCGGCCTGACGATGGGCGCGAGGGCTGCCGCAACACTCTTGCTGGCGGCCCTTCTCATCGCGCCTGCGGCCCGGGCAGAGAACCTCACGCTCGGCCTGCCCATCGACTGCACGCTCGGGCAGACCTGCTGGGTCCAGCAATATGCCGATCACGACCCCTCTCCCGCCGTCCAGGACTATGCCTGCGGGGCCCAGACCTATGAGGGCCATGACGGAACAGATATCCGCATCCGCGACACGGCCGCATCGGCCGATGTGGTGGCTGCGGCACCCGGAACAGTCAAGGCCGTGCGGGACGGGATGGACGACCGCCTGGTGCGGAGCGATGCCGACCGCAAGGCAATTGCCAATGTCGAATGCGGCAATGGCGCGGTCATCACGCATGAGGGCGGCTGGGAGACCCAGTATTGCCACATGCGGGAGGGCTCGCTGGCGGTGAAGGCCGGGGACCGCGTTGCACAGGGCCAGAAGCTGGGAACCGTGGGCTATTCCGGCATGGCGGCGTTTCCGCATGTTCACCTGACCGTCCGCAAGGATGGAAAGACCGTGGACCCCTTCCGCAGCACCAGCAGTGCCACTCAGTGCGGCGGCCTCGACAATCCGCTGTGGTCGGCGGATGCGCTTCAGGAACTGGATTATGTGCGCGGCTCCATCCTCAGGTCGGGCTTCGCGCCGGGCGCCATCGAACTGCCGGCGCTCGAGGACGGTTCCCTGCCGGACAGGAGCCCGGCGGATAACTGGCCTGCCATGGTGGCCTATGTCTGGGCCATCAATCTGGAAGCGGGCGACATCGTCCGGATCAGCATCAGCGGGCCCGGAGGGTTCGCGGCGTCCAACGAGGCGAAGCTCGACCGGTCCAAGGCTCAGTACATGCTGTTCTCCGGAAAGAAGCGCCCGGCCGGCGGCTGGGCGAAGGGCACCTACACCGGCCAGGCTGACGTCATCAGCGGCGGCGCGGTCCGTCTGTCGCAGCGCTGGGAAACCCGCCTCGACTGAGGCGCTCGGACGCAGGCCCTTCAAACTGTGACGGCCATCACATCGCCTGCCCCTGCGATCGGTTAACGCCTCTCTCGCGTTGAGAGAGGAAAGTCCAATTGTCCTACCCCAGGCTGACCAAGTGCCTGCCGAACGAATGCCGCCATAACCCCTATTTTCATATCCACAAGGCGCTTCGTCTCGGGCACTGCCGATTGCTGGCCGATCTGGGCGCGCATGACTTTTCCCATGACGCCGGAACGCGCGATCTGATGAAGAGGTTGCAAAGCCTCATCGCGCTCAGCCGCGCTCATCTCGACGCTGAAAGCCGCGAGATCGGCATGGGGCTGGATGCGCGCCGCCCTTCATCCGCCCCCGTCTGGAACCACGATCCGGCAGGTCATCGCCATGCGCTGGCCGAACTCGAATCGCTTGTCCGCTCGGTGAATGTCGCAACGCCGGCGCGCCGCAACATCGCGGGCCATGCGCTCTACCGCTGTTTCGCGTTGTTTGCCGCAGCCGACATGGAACACATGAATTCCGAGGAGACGGAGCTTCTCTCCACCCTTCATGACCTCTTCACCGACGAGGAACTGAGCGCCAGCGAGGTGCGAATGCTGGCATCGCTGCCTGTAGAGACTCTGCTGGACTGCATGTGCCTGATGATGCCCGCGCTCAATCACCAGGAACGCATCGTCATCCTCTCGCGCCTGAGAAGCGCCATGGACGGCATGGTCTTTGACACTCTCATCGAAACGGGTGTGAAGCCGGTGCTGTCTCCGGAAGAGAGCCGCGCCGTGCTGAAGGGCCTGGGGCTTCTGGAGGCTGCCTGACCGGCAGGAAAAAGCGTTTCGCAACTCTGAAATTATTGTTTCAATACCTATAGTCTGTGATTCAAATCACTACATTTTTGAGATGGCGGCGCTAGGTCCATCTCACTCAACAACGAGATTGGAGCTCATCCCATGACGAATATACAATCGATTGTACCTGACGAATCCCGGCACAATTTCTACCATGCAATCCACAAGGCCTTGCGCCTCGGCCACTGCCGGATGCTCGCGGCGCTGGGTTCGAACGACTACATGAACCAGATGCAGACGGAGACGATGCTGGCTGACCTGCGCGGTCTTCTGGCGCTTGCCGCGGGTCACCTCGAAGGTGAGAACCGCGAGATCCACGCGGCACTCGAAGAACGTGCACCGGGCGCCTCCGCCCATGCGGCGGAGGACCATGAGGATCACGAGCGGAGTTTTGCGGAACTTGAATCGCTAATCCGCGCCGTCGAAACGGCCACCAAGGCGGGCCGCGAGTCTGCGGGCCGCGCGCTCTACCGCCGCTATGCGATCTTTGCCGCCCATGACATCGAGCACATGAACGAGGAGGAAACCGCGTTGCTGGCCGTCCTCCAGGACAGGTTCAGCGACGACGAACTGCGAGAGATCGAACATCGAATCGTCTCGGCCATTCCGCCGCAGAAGATGGCTGCCTACATGGCGCTGATGGCCCCTGCCCTCAATCACGGCGAGCGCGTGGAGCTTCTCGCAAAACTGCAGAAGGCCATGCCGGAGCCTGTGTTCAGGGGTCTGCTTTCCGATACGATCAAGCCGTCCTTGCCGGCGAACGACTATGCCGCGGTCATCGGCGAGTTGATGATGCGCGCCGCCTGATCGGCAATCTGAAGCCGTGACGCCAAACTCGGAGCCGGAGGGATGCTCCCTCCGGTTCCGTTTCGTTCAACTCGCCATGCTGCCCCATGAGGCACACGCCAGTATGGGACCTACCTTACCCTGCTGAAGAAGCGCCACGCAGGCTGTCGCATCGGATGTCATCAGGCCATCCTTCGGGAGCGTCAACCGGCTTGCCTTGCCATTCCACATGCCGGCAGGGATCAATCTGCGCACGACATTGTTGTAGGTGATTTCGCGCCCGGCCATTTCGCCCTTCCCGATCTTCACCGAAATGCGATCGGTGATGGGCATGACCCAGAGCGTTGCGTCCTGCGGGCCCTCGCCCGCGCCGATCTCGATGGCGAGTTCCTTTGCGCCATCGCTCATCGAGAGTTCAATCGGCCAGTGCGTCTGGCGCGACTGGTCCAGCACGGCGAAGACTTCCGACCGCTGGCTTCCAACGAGGGGTTTCTGTCCGTTCACGACCATCTGCGGGGTATAGACATCCATGTCGCCCCGCGCCTTGGCATAGTCATACTGGCGCTGAGAAAAGTCGGCGCTGGCCAGCGTATCCTTCCAGCCGAGATAATCCCAGTAGTCGACATGAAAGGTCAGCGCCAATACGCCCGGCCTTGTGCGGATCTCGCCCAGGATACGATCGGCCGGCGGGCAGGAAGAGCAGCCCTGGCTGCTGAACAATTCCACCACCACATCGACAGGCGCCGCCGCGAGGGCGGGCCGTGCCACGCATGCCGCAAGACCGCCAGCCCCAAGGGCCAGGCAATCGCGGCGGGTCATGGTCTGCAACTTTTTCATGCATCGTATATGACGCAAAAGGCCCGTGAGTACCACTCACGAGCCGTTTGACTGCAATCACGAATGCGTTGGGAGGCCTCAGGCCGCCCGCGCCATGTTCCTCAGCACATAATGCAGGATGCCGCCGTTCTTGTAATATTCAATCTCGTCCAGCGTATCGATGCGGCAGAGCACGGGGAAGGATGCCTTGCTGCCGTCGGCGCGGGTGATCTCGACGGTCAGGGTTTCACGCGGCTTGAGGCCATCGCCCAGGCCCTTGATGCTGACCGTCTCGTCGCCGCGAAGCCCCAGTGTCTGCCAGCTCTGGCCTTCCTGGAACTGCAGCGGCACGACGCCCATGCCCACGAGGTTCGAGCGGTGGATGCGCTCGAAGCTCTGGGCGATCACGGCACGCACGCCCAAGAGGTTGGTGCCCTTGGCTGCCCAGTCACGCGACGAGCCGTTGCCATATTCGACACCGGCAAACACCACGAGGGGTTTCTTCTCCACCGCATACATCATGGCGGCATCATAGATCGGCATTTCGGTGACGTCGGGGTAGTGCAGCGTGAGGCCGCCTTCCTTCACGTTGCCGGCCTCGTCCTTCACCATGTGGTTCTTGATGCGGATGTTGGCGAAGGTGCCGCGCATCATCACCTCGTGATTGCCGCGCCGCGTGCCGTACTGGTTGAAGTCCATCGGCTTCACACCATTCTGCGTCAGGTAGCGGCCGGCGGGCGATGCCGCCTTGATGGAACCCGCCGGAGAAATGTGGTCGGTGGTGATCTTGTCGCCGAAGAGACCGAGGATGCTGGCATCCTTGATGTCGGCCACAGGCTTTGGCTGCATGGTCATGCCCTGAAAATAGGGCGGGTTCTGCACATAGGTGCTGTTCTGGTCCCAGGCATAGGTCTCGCCCGCGCCCGACTTCACGGCGCGCCAGTACTTGTCGCCCTTGAAGACATCGGCGTAGCGCGTCTTGAACATCTTCGCCGTGATGTTCTTGCGGATGAAGGTCTCGATCTCCTTGTTGGTGGGCCAGACATCCTTGAGATAGACGGGCTTGCCCTTCTTGTCGGTGCCGAGCGGCTCGGTCGTCAGGTCGATCTGCGTCGAACCGGCCAGCGCATAGGCGACGACGAGCGGCGGCGAGGCCAGATAGGCGGCCTGCACGTCGGGCGAGACGCGGCCCTCGAAGTTGCGGTTGCCCGAGATCACCGCCGAGGCGACGATGCCGTTGTCATTGATGGCCTTTGAAATCGCCGGGTCGAGGGGCCCTGAGTTACCGATGCAGGTCGTGCAGCCATAGCCCACGAGATAGAAGCCGATCTTGTCGAGATCCTTCTGCAATCCGGCCTTGTTCATGTATTCGCTGACGACCTGCGAGCCCGGTGCGAACGAAGTCTTGACCCACGGCTTCGAGCGCAGGCCGAGGGCAGCCGCCTTGCGGGCCAGCAGCCCGGCGCCGATCAGCACGGACGGGTTCGACGTGTTGGTGCACGACGTGATGGCGGCGATCACCACGTCGCCGTGGCCGATGTCGAAGTTCTTGCCTTCGACCGCGACGCGCTTGTCCTGCTCGCCGGGCTTGGCGAAGCCAGCCTTGTCCTTGGGCGAATCGAGGGCCGTCTGGAAACCGTGCTTGATGTCCTGCAGTGGCACGAATTTTTCAGGTCGGTTGGGGCCGGCCATTGCCGGCACGACAGAACCAAGATCGAGTTCGAGCGTGTCGGTGAATACCGGGTCCGGTGACGTCTTGGTCAGGAACAGGCCCTGCGCCTTGGTGTATTTCTCGACCAGCGCAATCCGGTCGTTCTTGCGGCCCGAGAATTTCAGATAGTCGAGGGTTACGCTGTCCACAGGGAAGAAGCCGCAGGTGGCGCCATATTCGGGTGCCATGTTGGCAATGGTGGCGCGATCGGCCAGCGTGAGGCCGGGCAGGCCCGGTCCGAAGAACTCGACGAACTTGTTGACCACACCCTTCTTGCGCAGCATCTGGGTGACGAGCAGCACGAGGTCGGTCGCCGTCACACCTTCCTGCAGCTTGCCCTTGAGCTTGAAGCCGATCACCTCGGGCAGCAGCATCGACTGCGGCTGCCCGAGCATGGCGGCCTCGGCCTCGATGCCGCCAACGCCCCAGCCGAGCACGCCAAGGCCATTCACCATCGTCGTATGGCTGTCGGTCCCGACAAGCGTATCGGGATAAGCGACTTCGACCTTGGTCTTCGTCTTGCCCTTGGTGACGGTCTGGGTGCGGGTCCAGACGGTCTGGGCCAGATACTCGAGGTTCACCTGATGGCAGATGCCGGTGTCAGGCGGCACGACGCGGAAATCCTGGAAGGCGCCCTGCCCCCACTTGAGGAACTTGTAGCGCTCCTCGTTCTGCTCGTACTCGCGCTTTACGTTGGCGGCGAAGGCCTTTGCGTTGCCGAAATTGTCGACCACCACGGAGTGGTCGATCACGAGATCGACGGGCACCAGCGGGTTGATCTTCTGCGGGTCGCCCTTCAGAAGCTTCATGCCGTCGCGCATGGCGGCGAGATCGACCACGGCGGGAACACCGGTAAAGTCCTGCATCAGCACGCGCGCCGGGCGGAAGCCCACCTCGGCATCGGCCTTGCCCTTGTTGGTGAGCCAGGCCACGAAGCCCTCGATGTCGGTCTTCGTCACCGAGCGGCCATCCTCGTTGCGAAGAAGGTTCTCAAGCAGCACCTTCAGGGAATAGGGAAGGCCGGAAATGCCCTTGAGGCCATTCTTCTCGGCGGCCTTGAGGCTGTAATAGGCATAGGACTTGGCGCCGACCTTGAGGGTCTTGCGGCACTTGAAACTGTCGAGGGACATCGGGGCCTCTTTGCTGTGTGGGATCGCGTGAGGATATAATCGTTTTTGCGCTGCGGCACCAGTTCAACCAAGGAAGCAAGCCATCAAATTCACTTATGGCTGCAAGGCTTCTGATTGCACCTTGAGAACGACCACTCCGCACAATTGTCCAGATACCAAAAACCTGGCTGAAACCCGTTTGCGGTAATGCCAAACGAAGTGCAACCGGGTTGTGGGGACCAAGATGCCGCGCCAGTCACGTCGATTCGTTATTTTGCTTGGGCTTGGAGTCCTGCTCGCAGCTTGCGGCTCCGACGAGGAAGCGCTTCAGAAATATGCCAAGGCGCGGAAGATGCCGGAGAACCAGACGGCCGCCTTCATGGCCTGCGCCAACGAGATGAAGCGCAACAAGCCGGTCTTCGCCACGCCGAAGGGCAATCTGGTGATGACGTCCGTGCCGTGGGACATCTGCGCCTGCCAGAGCAAGACCATGATCACGGTCTTCGAGGACGACCGCCACAAGGCGATCGCGTCATTCGCCACCTACATGGCGCTGGAAACCAAGAAGCGCCCGCCTCGATTCAGCAAGAAGGACATGAAGCCGAAGCTGAAGTCGCCGGACGTGGCGAAGCGGCTGGAGACGGCCTTCAACGCTTGCGTCACGGCCTACAAGGACGCCAACAAGGAAAAGAGCGCCGAGCTGTTCGAACTTCTTCCGCCGAAGGAGCCGGACAAGAAGAAAGACGGCGAGGCCAAGTCGTCGTCATGACGGCAGACGCTTGGGTTAGACCCGGCGTTCCACCATCATCTTCTTGATCTCGGCGATGGCCTTGGCTGGAGACAGTCCCTTCGGGCAGGCCTTGGTGCAATTCATGATCGTGTGGCAGCGGTAGAGCCGGAACGGGTCCTCGACATTGTCGAGCCGCTCGCCAGTGGCTTCGTCCCGCGAATCGATCAGCCAGCGATAGGCTTGCAGCAGCGCTGCGGGGCCAAGATAACGATCGCCGTTCCACCAATAGGACGGGCACGACGTCGAGCAGCAGGCGCAGAGAATGCACTCATAGAGTCCATCGAGCTTGGCGCGGTCGTCGGGTGATTGCTTCCACTCGGTCTGCGGCTCGGGCGTCGTGGTCTTGAGCCACGGCTCGATCGAGCGGTGCTGGGCATAGAAGCGCGTGAGATCGGGCACGAGGTCCTTCACCACCGGCATGTGCGGCAGCGGATAGATGCGGACGTCACCCTTCACGTCTTCACAGGACTTTAGACAGGCCAGCGTGTTGGTGCCATCGATGTTCATCGAGCACGAACCGCAGATGCCCTCACGGCACGAGCGCCGGAAGGTCAGCGTCGGGTCCTGCTCGTTCTTGATCTTGATGAGCGCGTCCAGCACCATCGGCCCGCACTTGTCCATGTCGAGCGTGTAGGTGTCGATCTGCGGGTTCTTCCCGTCATCCGGGTTCCAGCGGTAGATCTTGAAGTCGCGGAGCTTCTTGCCTTGCGGCTTCGGCCACACCTTGCCCTGCTGGATCTTGGAGTTCTTCGGTAACGTGAATTCGGCCATTACTGGATACCTCGGAAAATTTTGCTCCACGCTCGTGGATGCTGCTCGGTAGAAGACTTTATTCTTTGCGCCAGATTTCGTCCAGACTTACTGTTCAGCTTTCTGATGTTGATTGCATAGACTTTCCGGCCGGGCGATAATCGCATCAATCCAAAAGGAAACGGATCAGGCCTTCGGTCGATTTTTGAATGAAAGCTAAACTGCTGGCACAAGAAGGAATTAATGTTTATTCCATCTCCCAGCTTCCATGATCCCTGAAGCATTACCATATCTAAATCTGGATTTTATTCCAAGTACACCGAGTAAGGATGTTTCTCAATTGATACATCCTGCTTTAGGATAGCTAAAATTCTGTCCGCGTGTGGCCCCAACTTGACCACTTTCGCCTCCGGCCTAGAACTCAGGTGCGCTCTCCACAATACAGAGAGAACAAATTTTACCAGTCTTTGGGGGTCTATATCAGGCAACTCAAAACAGAGACTATTCCCGCTCTCGTCAACTGCCCACCCGTCATCCAATTGGGCAGTTACAACGTTCAGTTTGTTCTTTTTGAATCGCTCACAGACGTACTGGTCAAGGACGCCAAGAAGGCCATCGCAATCTTCACAGAGAATTCCATCATCGTATATCCCAATGTGGGATTTTTTTGGTGGATGAGGCACAGATAGATTTACTACCGCCAGCGGCCCATCTTCCAACATTGAGTACATGCACTTCGGAATCAAATGGGAATCAATTAGCTTTTTGTTCTCTCCGCAGTAGTTGCACTTCGTATTGCCCAAAGACATGATGGGTTCCGCTAGTAAACGCGTGCCTTGGGCTTGATGTAGTCGATGTCGTTCGACATCGTGAAGTCGTGGACCGGGCGAGTTCCCAATGACACTGACTTCTTGTCGCGGTCGGCCCAGGCGAGGGAGTGCTTCATCCAGTTCACGTCGTCGCGGTTGGGGTAGTCCTCGCGGGCATGGGCGCCCCGGCTTTCCTGGCGGGCCTCGGCGCTGACAACGGTGGTTGCCGCCTGCAGGATGAGGTTCTCGAATTCCAGTGTCTCGATGAGGTCGCTGTTCCACACCAGCGAACGGTCGGTGACGCGGATATCGTCGATGTTGTTCCACACTTCCGAGAGGCGCTTGACGCCTTGCGCCAGCGTCTCGCCGGTGCGGAAGACGGCGGCGTCCTCCTGCATGATCTTCTGCATGCGGGCGCGGAGTTCAGCCGTGGGCGTTCCGCCCGAGGCATGGCGGTAGTGGTCGAGGCGCGAAACCGCCATCTCGCCGGCATCCGCCGGCAGGTCCGCATGGGGCGAATTGGGCTTCACCAGTTCGATGCAGCGGAGGCCCGCGGCGCGGCCGAAGACCACGAGGTCGATGAGAGAATTGGAGCCAAGGCGATTTGCTCCGTGTACGGAGACACAGGCCGCCTCGCCCACAGCCATCAGCCCCGGTACGGTCTTCTCCGGATTGCCGGCATCTCCCGCCAGAACCTCGCCGTGATAGTTCGTGGGGATGCCGCCCATGTTGTAGTGAACCGTCGGCAGGATCGGGATCGGCTCGCGCGTCACGTCGACGCCCGCGAAGATCTTTGCGGATTCGGAGATGCCCGGAAGCCGCAGGTGCAGGACCTTCGGATCGAGATGCTCGAGATGGAGGTGAATGTGGTCCTTGTGCTCGCCCACGCCACGGCCCTCGCGGATCTCGATGGTGCAGGAGCGCGAGACGACGTCGCGCGAGGCGAGGTCCTTGGCGGACGGCGCATAACGCTCCATGAAGCGCTCGCCTTGCGAATTGGTGAGGTAGCCGCCCTCGCCGCGCGCACCTTCGGTGATGAGGCAGCCGGCGCCATAGATGCCGGTCGGGTGGAACTGCACGAACTCCATGTCCTGACAGGGAAGCCCCGCACGCAGCACCATGGCATTTCCATCACCCGTGCAGGTGTGGGCGGAGGTTGCCGAGAAATAGGCGCGGCCATAACCGCCGGTGGCGAGGACCGTTTCATGCGCGCGGAAACGGTGGATGGAACCGTCTTCCATGTTCATGGCAACGACGCCACGGCAGGCGCCATTCTCCATGATGAGATCGAGCGCGAAGTATTCGATGAAGAACTCGGCGGCATAGCGCAGCGACTGGCCATAGAGCGTGTGCAGCATGGCATGGCCGGTGCGGTCGGCGGCGGCACAGGTCCGCTGCACCGGTGGTCCGTCACCGAAGTTCATCATGTGGCCGCCGAAGGGGCGCTGGTAGATCTTCCCCTCTTCGGTGCGCGAAAACGGCATGCCGAAATGCTCGAGTTCGTAGACGGCGGTCGGCGCGTTGCGGCAGAGATATTCGATGGCGTCCTGGTCGCCCAGCCAGTCGGCGCCCTTCACCGTGTCATACATGTGCCAGCGCCAGTCATCCGCGCCCATGTTGGCGAGAGACGCAGCGATGCCGCCTTGTGCGGCGACGGTGTGCGAGCGCGTGGGGAAGACTTTCGAGATGCAGGCGGTCTTCAATCCGGCCTGCGATGCGCCGAGCGTGGCGCGGAGGCCAGCACCACCGGCTCCCACCACCACCACGTCATAGGTGTGGTCGGTCACCGGGTAGGATCGTCCGCCGATGGTGAACACCCTCGGTGCCTTCTTCTTGGTTTCGACGACAGCCATCAGAGTCCGAAGCTCATCTTGAGAATTGCATAGAGGGCGGCTGCCCCCATGATTACCGTGAAAGCGGTATTGAACAGCAGGGCCAGAAACTTGCTGGTGGGCGAGTGAATGTAATCCTCGATCACCACCTGCAGGCCGAGCCGCATGTGCCAGAGCTGGGTGATGAAGGTCAGCGCCAGTGCAATCGCCACAAGCGGGTTCTGCAGGCTGGCGACCATCTCGGCGCGCGAGGCTCCCACGTGCGCGATGATGAATACCACGAGAAAGACGACCAGCGGAATACCTGCAAGCGCCGTCATGCGCTGCACCCACCAGTGTTCGGTGCCGCTCTTGGCGGAACCCAGGCCGCGCACCTGGCCAAGCGGAGTCTTGTGCATCATGACATCACTCCAAACCCGATGATCCACAGCACGACGGTGATGATGATCGAGGCGGCGAGCGTCAGTTTCGCGCCCCGTTCCACCGAAGGAATATCCATGCCGGCCCCGAGGTCCCAGATCATGTGGCGGATGCCGCCAATCGTGTGGTGCACCAGCGACCAGGTGAAGCCGAACAGTACGATAAGACCGATCCAGCTGCCGAAGACCCGTTGCACGAAATCAAAATACTCATCCGACGTCGCCGCCGCGCTGAGCCACCAGACCAGAAGCACCGTTCCGGCATAGAGCGCAATGCCCGTCGCGCGGTGGACGATCGACATCATCATCGTGAGGCCGCCGCGGTAGATCTGCAGGTGCGGCGAAAGCGGGCGCCCTGCGTTCTTGGATTCTGCCATGTGTTCTTTCCCGTTCCCGGTTCGCACTTCTACCTTGTGCGGCGCGGTATCGCAAATACGTCGAAAGGCAAATGGCGGGTCTGCATGGGGCGGCTTGACGCAGATCATGGCTGACATGCATCCAGATGCCCAAATGAGCGTCATCTTCGAGGGATTTGCACCATGAGCGACATCGTTTGCCCCGCCTGCTCCGCCGTCAACCGCGTTCCGGACGAAAAGCCCGCAGCGGCCGCCAAATGCGGCAAGTGCCAGGCCGCCCTGTTCGACGGCCATCCGGTGGCGGTGGATGCCCGCGCTTTCGGCAAGCACCTGTCACGAAACTCGATCCCCGTGGTCGTCGACTTCTGGGCCGAATGGTGCGGGCCGTGCAAGATGATGGCCCCTGAGTTTCAGAAGGCCGCGCAGGCGCTGGAACCTGCAGTACGATTCGCCAAGCTCGACACGGAGGCCGCACAGGCTGAAGCAGCGGCCCACGGCATCCGCTCGATCCCCACCATGATCCTGTTCAGGAACGGACGCGAGGTGGCCCGCCAGTCGGGTGCCATGCCGGCGGGCCAGATCGTGCAATGGGTGCGCGAGGTGATGCGCGGCTGATTACTGGACGATCACCTTGGCGCCCACCGGGGTGCTGTTGAAGAGTTCGACCACTTCCCTGTTCAGCATGCGGATGCAGCCTGAAGACGCCGCCGTGCCGATAGAGGACGGCGCATTGGTGCCATGGATGCGGTACATGGTGTCTCCGCCCTTGTCGAAGAGATAGAGCGCGCGCACGCCCAGCGGATTTTCCGGAATGCCGCCCGGCATGCCGTTCTTCCACTTGGCGTATTTCGGCGTCCGCTTGATCATCTCGGCGGGCGGCGTCCAGGTCGGGTTCTTCTTCTTCATGCCGATCCGCGCCACGCCGGACCAAGAAAAGCCATCCTTGCCTACCGCCACCAGAAACCGCTTGGCCTTGCCGTTCGGCATCACCTGGTAGAGGGCGCGTTCATTGGTCTTGACGATGATCGTGCCGGGCTTCTCGGAACTCTGGAACGTCACGATTTCGCGGCCCTTGTAGGCAGGACCCGTCTTCTTCTTCGCCACGACCTTCTTGCGCGTGGTGCCGGACCCGGTCACCTTTTTCCTGGTCGACTTCTCGCCCTGACGGCGATTGCCGTTCTTGCGGTATTCTTCCCAGTCGAAAAAAGCCTCAGCCGGAGCGGCAGCCACCGGTATTGCGATAGCCGCCAAACCGAGCATCGATAGAAAACCACGCCTGTTCACGATTCACTTCCCCACAATCTGCAATCGTGGAGAGTTCTATTCAGTAGTGTTCCATCCTGCAAGTCACAGCAACGTTATTCTACAAAACGATCACCTTGGTGCCGATCGGCGTCTGGTCGTAGAGGCCGATGATGTGCGCGTTGTGCATGCGGATGCAGCCCGAGGAGGCCGCATTGCCGATCGAGTCCGGCTCGTTGGTACCGTGGATGCGGAACAAAGTGTCCCTTCCGTCTGCGTAAAGATAAAGTGCCCGGGCACCCAGCGGGTTGTCCGGTCCGCCGGGCATGCCGCCGGCCCAGCGGGCGAGTTCCGGCTTGCGGGCAATCATGTCGCGCGGCGGTGTCCACGTGGGCCATTCGACCTTGCGGCCCACTTCGGCAATCCCCGCCCAGTCGTGCCCTTCCTTGCCCACCGCAACGGCATAACGCATGGCAAGTCCGTCACCCAGAATGCGGCAGAGGGCGCGGTCTCCGGTGTTCACGATGAGCGTGCCGGGGCGCTCCGGCGATTCGAAGTCAACGAGTTCGCGTCCGCCATAGCCCGCAAGCGCCGGGCCTGTTACGGCTGTGGACAGGGCACCTGCAATCCATGCTCTCCGGTTCATCGCGCAATCCCGTTCCTCATGGGTGCAAGCCATAGGGACCGCAGCCGGCAAAATCGTGGCAGTGCTTGCCGGACCGGGTGGCGCGGTCCAGTATTGCCGTCCATCTCAGCAGAGGGTTTGCGACATGAAGGCAGTAGGCTACAGGCGCGCGGGACCGGTGACGGACAGCAACGCGCTCGAGGACTTCGAGATGCCCGCACCGGTGCCAAAAGGCCGGGACATCCGGGTGGCGGTCAAGGCCGTGTCGGTCAATCCGGTGGACACCAAGGTGCGCCGGGGCGTGGCGCCGCCCGATGGCGAATACAAGGTGGTGGGCTGGGATGCCGCCGGCGTGGTCGATGCCGTGGGGCCGGAAGTCACCTTGTTCAAGACCGGCGAAGAGGTCTTCTACGCGGGCTCGATCGACCGGCCGGGGACCAACAGCGAATTCCATCTTGTGGATGAGCGGATCGTGGGGCGAAAGCCGAAGTCACTGTCCTTTGCCGAAGCCGCCGCATTGCCCCTCACATCCATCACCGCGTGGGAGGCCGTCTTCGACAGGCTGGACGTGCGGCAACCCGTGGCTGGTGCCGCCAACGCCATCGTTATCGTCGGTGGAGCGGGCGGCGTGGGTTCGATTGCGATCCAGATCCTCCGGCAGCTTACCAATGTGGCCATCATCGCCTCGGCGTCGCGGCCCGAAACGCAAAGCTGGGTGAAGGAGATGGGCGCGCATTACGTTGTCGATCACCGCCAGCCGCTCGACACCCAAGTGCAAGCACTGGGGATCGGAGCTCCGGCACTGGTGTTCTCCACCACGCAGACGGACAAGCACTTCGAAGCGATCGTGGAACTTCTCGCTCCGCAGGGCCGCTTCTGCCTCATCGATGACCCGCCGCCGATCGACGTGATGAAGCTCAAGCGGAAAAGCCTTTCGCTGCATTGGGAGTTGATGTTTACGCGCCCGCTCTATGGCACGGCGGACATCGAGGAACAGCACCGGCTGCTGAATGCCGTGTCCGAAATGGTGGACGCCGGGAAGATCAGGACGACGCTGGCGGAGAACTTCGGCACGATAAATGCCGCGAATCTCATCCGCGCCCATGTCTTGATCGAGAGCGGCACATCGCGCGGCAAGGTGGTGCTCGAAGGGTTCTGACAAACAATCAGGGCAGGATGCCGGAGCACCCTGCCCTTAAGTTTACAGCGAGAAGAAGGATCAGGCCTTCTTGTTCTGGCGGTGCTCGATCAGGTCGTCGACCACGGCCGGATCGGCCAGCGTGGAGGTATCGCCGAGCGCGCCGAAATCGTCCTCGGCGATCTTGCGGAGGATTCTCCGCATGATCTTGCCGGAGCGCGTCTTGGGGAGGCCGGGCGAGAACTGGATCTTGTCGGGGCTCGCAAGCGGACCGATTTCCTTCCTCACATGCGCCACGAGGTCCTTGCGGAGTTCGTCCGAACCCTCCTCGCCCGCCATCAGCGTCACATAGCAATAAATGCCCTGTCCCTTGATGTCGTGCGGGTAGCCGACAACGGCCGCCTCGGATACCTTCGGATGCGCAACCAAGGCCGATTCCACTTCCGCCGTGCCGAGACGATGGCCCGATACGTTGATGACGTCGTCGACGCGGCCGGTGATCCAATAATAGCCGTCCTTGTCACGGCGGCAGCCGTCGCCCGTGAAGTACATGCCCTTGTAGGCCGAGAAGTAGGTCTGCACGAAGCGGTCGTGATCGCCAAACACCGTCCGCATCTGGCCCGGCCATGAGTCGAGGATCACGAGATTGCCGGAGGTGGCGCCCTCGAGGATCTCGCCCTTGTCGTCCACGAGTGCCGGCTGGCAGCCGAAGAAGGGCCGTGTGGCCGAACCGGGCTTCAGCCTGGTCGCACCGGGGAGCGGCGAGATGAGGATGCCGCCCGTCTCGGTCTGCCACCAGGTATCGACGATGGGGCAACGCTCGTCGCCGACGACGCGGTGGTACCATTCCCAGGCTTCCGGATTGATCGGCTCGCCGACCGAACCCAAGAGCCGCAGCGATTTGCGCGACGTCTTGGCGACGGGTGCTTCGCCGGCACCCATCAGCGCGCGGATGGCGGTGGGGGCGGTATAGAAGATGTTGACCTTGTGCTTGTCGATCACCTCCCAGAAGCGGGAGTTCGACGGATAGTTCGGCACGCCTTCGAACATCAGCGTGGTCGCGCCATTGGCGAGCGGGCCATAGACGATGTAGCTGTGGCCGGTCACCCAGCCCACATCCGCCGTGCACCAGTAGATGTCGCCGTCGTGATAATCGAAAACGTATTGATGCGTCATCGCGGCATAGACGAGATAGCCTCCCGTCGTATGCAGCACGCCCTTGGGCTTGCCGGTCGAGCCCGACGTGTAAAGGATGAAGAGAGGATCTTCCGCCTTCATCTTCTCGGGCTTGCATTCGGCGGGAACGGTCGCCGCTTCCTCGTGGTACCAGACGTCGCGGCCCGGAGCCATCATCACGTTGCCGCCGGTGCGGCGGACAACCACAACCTTCTCGTTGCCGGCGCAGCGCTTCAGCGCTTCGTCGGTGTTCTGCTTCAAGGGCACCTTGCGGCCGCCGCGGAGGCCTTCATCAGCGGTGATGATCAGCTTCGAGTTGGCATCGTTGATGCGGCTCGCAAGCGAGTCCGGCGAGAAGCCGCCGAAGACGATCGAGTGAACAGCACCGATGCGCGTGCAGGCCAGCATCGCATAGGCCGCTTCCGGGATCATCGGCAGGTAGATGGTGACGCAGTCGCCCTTCTTGACGCCGTTCTTCTTCAGCACATTGGCAAAGCGGCAGACGTGCTCGTAGAGCTCGTTGTAGGTGACCTTCTTGTCATAGTACGGGTCGTCGCCTTCCCAGATGATGGCGACCTGGTCGCCACGCTTCTTCAGGTGGCGGTCGATGCAATTATAGGAGACGTTGAGGACGCCGTCCTCATACCACTTGATTGACACCTTGGGATATTCGAAGGTGGTGTTCTTGATCTTCTTGGGGATCTTGAACCAGTCCAGCCGCTTGGCCTGCTTGCCCCAGAACTTGGCGGGATCCTTCACCGACTCGGCATACATCTTCTTGTAGCCCGCGTCGTCGACCAGGGCTTTCTTCTTCCACGAGGCCGTAACCGGATAGACTTTCTCGGACATAGGCGCATTCCTCCCAGACATGCCGATATTGGTGATCCTTTTGGCGGCACAGTCTATAGCCTGCAATGAGACTCCTGTCTAAGAAACGCCATGACCAGCCTCCGCCACCTTACGTATTTCGTCGCACTGGGGCTGTTCTGGGGCCTTTCACCGTCGCTCTACAAGGCGATGGCTGAAAGCCACGTGCCGATCAGTCACGTCATCGCCTATTCGGGCCTTGGCGTGGGGCTGGCTCTCTCCATCGTGGCGCTGGTTTCCACGAAGCGGCTCGACCTGGGCCGCCAGGTGATGTTCTACGGGCTGGGCTGCGCCGTCCTGATGAACGTGCCGTTCGGGCTGGGCCTCGTCTATGCGCGCCATGTTCCGACGACCGAACTCGCCCTCATCATGTCGACGGCGCCTTTCTTCAACTATCTGGTTGCGCTGCTGACGGGCCGGGAAAACGCATCGTCGCGCCGGTTGATGGCAGTCGGGGCAGGCTTCCTGTCCAGCGCCATACTGGTGCTGTCGCGCGAGGGGACGCTTGCCGGGCAGTTCTCATGGTGGATGCTGGCGGCCTTTTCCAGCCCGATGCTCTACACGCTCTATAACTGGTTTGCCGCCCGGCACTGGCCGCGCGGCACCGACATCTATTCCGTCGGCGCATCCGAATCGATCTGGTCGGCTCTTCTGATGGTGCCAATCCTGCTGTTCATCGAACCGCCATGGGGGATCGAGGTGCCGGCATTCCTCGCTTACTGGAGCGTGCTGGCGGCAACCATCATGTGGATCGTCGAGCGAATCGCCTTCTTCACGCTCATCCGCGACAAGGGCGCGGTCTACACCATTCAGGCGGTTTACCTGTCGACACCGGCTGCCGTGGTCTTCGCCGCGATGTTCTATGGCGGCGGCTATGACCAGTGGTTGTGGCTGTCGCTGGCGATCCTGATGGTTGCCTTGTGGCTCAACAATTCCGGATCAAGCGCCAAACCGCAGATTGCTTGATCTCGGAGTCTTCGAGATCGCGGGTGACCGGCACGGCATATTCCGCAAGCTTTTCCAGTTTGCCGCGCGGCAGGTAGCTGCGGCCCGGATCGCCGATCAGTACGGCACTGCCTTGAGCCTCGGCCTGCTGGAGCCAGTCGAAGCAGCGGCCAGCGAGTTCCTTCTCGTAGAACAGGTCGCCGACGAGAATCACCTCGGCGGCAGGCGGGGATCGGGCCAGCAGATCATTTGAAGTAACCGAAAAGCCTCCCTCCCCCTCGTGGGGAGGGATCGAGGGTGGGGGGTGGCTGGCAATGGAGTTCGCGGACCCCCACCCCTGCCCCTCCCCACAAGGGGGAGGGAAAATCTGATTGAGCCCGGCATTGATCTCCATCGCCACCACGGAGAAACCGTCGATATCAGCCGCGAGAACGCTCCTTGCGCCCGCCTTCATGGCTGCGATTGCGACGAGGCCCGAGCCCGAGGCGATATCGACAACGGACTTTCCACGCACGATGTCCGGGTGATCCAGCAGATAGCGCGCCAGGGCCTGGCCTCCTGCCCACGCAAAAGCCCAGAATGGCGGCGGCAGTCCCATCTCGCCCAGTTCCTCTTCCGTCTTCTGCCACAGCGGCACAGCCTCGTGCGCCAGATGCAACAGCACTTCCGGCACGAGCGGCGGCGGCATGACGGACGTGTTGGCGCGGATGAAGGCTGCGCGGTCGGCGATGTGGTTCACGCCTTGACGCCGCCCAGCTTGCAGATGTGCTTGAACTCGGCTTCGGAGACCGGCTGTACCGAGAGGCGCGAGTTCTTCACCAGAACCATGTCCTTCAGCTTCGGGTCGGCCTTGATCTCATCGAGCGTCACATGGCGCGGAACGTCCTTCACGGCGCGGATGTCGACGCATTCCCAGGCATCTTCCTTGGCGGTCGAGTCCTTGTGGATGAGCCTGCACACTTCCACAATCCCCACGACGGCGCGGCCATCGTTCGAATGATAGAAGAAGCCCTTGTCGCCCAGCCTCATGGCCCGCATGAAATTTCGCGCCTGATAGTTGCGGACCCCAGTCCACTCCTCGCCAACGTCGCCCTTGGCTTTCTGCTGGTCCCACGACCAGACCTCGGGCTCGGACTTGAACAGCCAGTAGTTCGCCATCAGGCGGCCTCGGGATTCTTCAGCGTCCACTTCCACGCCTTGATCTCGATGGACGCAAAAAGACCGGCCTTGGCGTAGGGGTCGGCATCGGCCATGGCTTTCGCCTGAGCGCGGTCGGCGGCTTCGATGATGACGAGGCTGCCGATGGGCGAGCCTTCGTCGGTGGTGAAGGGGCCCGCGGCTTTAAGTGCCGTGCCGAGGCTCTCCAAGTGCTTCAGGTGCTCGGGCCTGGTCGACATGCGGAGGTCGAGGCTGTTGGGTTTGTCGGTGCAGATCAATGCGAAAAGCATGTGCCGTGTCCTATCTGATTTCTGGTCCAAGGGGCCGGGAGAGAAGCCGGGCGATTTCATCCTCCGGCGAGGCGCTTTCGTCAACGATGGCGTGGACCGCATCCACAATGGGCATGTCGACGCCATGCTTGCGGGCGAGTGAACGCGCGACCTTCACCGTGAAGGCGCCTTCGACCACGCCCCTGGAGGCGGCAAGCGCATCGGCCACGGATTTCCCCTGCCCGATCGCATGGCCGAACGAATAGTTGCGCGATTGGCGGGACGAGCAGGTGAGCAGCAGGTCGCCCAGCCCCGAAAGTCCCATCAGGGTCTCGGGCCTGGCACCGAGCCGTGCGGCAAAGCGCGTGAGTTCGGCAAAGCCGCGCGTGGTGAGAGCGGCGCGGGCGCTGTCGCCCAGTCCGCGGCCATCGGAAATACCGCAGGCGATGGCGAGCACGTTCTTGAGCGCGCCGCCGATCTCGACACCCTTCACATCGTCCGAGGCATAAATCCGGAACTGCGGCAGGGATAGCGATTCCGCCCAATGCCGCGCTTCTTCCAGTCGGGAAGCAGCCAGAACCACGGCCGTCGGCAGTCCCTTCTCGACGTCCGCCGCAAAGGAGGGACCGGATATCACCATGGGGTTCGCGCTGGGCAAGACGTCCGCCACGACTTCATTCATGAACAGGCCCGTCGCCTGCTCGATGCCCTTGGAACTGATGATCAGCGGAAGTTCAACGGACACCGCGGACTTTACGGCTGTCAGAACATCGCGGGCGGCCTGTGCCGGGACCGACAGGATGAGCGCGTCAATTCCAGCAAGCGGTTCAAGATCTGGGGCGGACCGCGACCAGACATGAACCTCATGCCCTGCCCGTTCCGCCACATGCGCCAGCGCGGTGCCCCACGCGCCCGCTCCCAGAACCCCGATGCGGCTCATGCCTTGGCGCCAAGCTTGCCCGAGCCATAGACAGGCGCCTGAGCCTGGTCGAGCGGCCAGCGGGCGCG
>NZ_JBGSOZ010000025.1:0-14327 GCF_041738905.1 Aestuariivirga sp. | reverse complement strand
CGCCAACCACACCTATCTGGCCGACAGCGACAGCACGACCGTGGTCGGGGCCGCGAAATGCTGGCTCGATCATTGCGAGGTGCGCTGCATGACCGGGCGGCGGATGGAACGGTCCACCCTGCGCGGCTACAGCGACTATGTGCGCCTGCACCTGACCGCGCCCGAGGTCGGGATCGGGGACAAACTGATCTCCCAACTGACCCGCCGCCATGTCAACGAACTGCGCGACCGGCTGCTGCTGAATGGCCGGTCCGAACACCTGACCCGCCGCGCGCTGTCGGTGCTGAAGCTGATCCTCGACCATGCAATCGACAACGGCCAGCTGTTCACCAATGCCGCCCATGGCGTGCGGGTGATCAAGTCCAGCCGGATAGAGCACAAGGCCCCGGTGCCGCCCAAGGAAGCGATCCGCGCCCTGATCGAGGCGGCCGACGAGGATTTCAAACCGCACCTGATTGTCTCAGCGCTGGGCGGCCTGCGCGCGTCCGAACTGCGGGGCCTGCGCTGGCAGGACGTCGATTTCGACAAGGGCTTCCTCTCTGTCCGCCAGCGCGCCGACGCCTACAACCAGATGGGCGAGCCGAAATCACGGGCAGGGTTCCGAGACATCCCTGCCGGGCCGATGGTGCTGAACGCCCTGCGCCGCTGGAAACTGCGCTGTCCGAAAAGCGAACTGGGGCTGATGTTCCCCGCGCCGCAGGGCGGGATCCTGCAGCACACCCGAACGCAGGACCGGTTCCGCAAGCTGCAGGAAAAGGTCGAGGTGACGATGCGCTGGCACGACCTGCGCCACTTCGCCGTGTCGCTGTGGATCGAGCAGGGGTTCTCGATCAAGGAGATCATGACCTTCGCGGGCCATTCCTCCATCCAGATGACCATGGAACGGTATGGGCATCTGTTCCCGTCACCAGACCACCAGAAGGCCATGGCCATGGTCGAGGCGAAGCTGCTGGGTTAAGCTGTTGCCATGACATGGCTTCCGGATCAGACCCTCGCTGATTTCGTCACCGTCGCGCGGCTGGCGGGCGTCACGCTGGCGACGGAAGATATCCGCATTGAGGCGCTGCCCGCGCCCCACGCGCCGCCCACGCGGCTGCCAGCGGGGACCATGGCTGTTTATGTCTTCACCCACGGTTCCGACGTGCTGAAGGTGGGGAAGGTCGGCCCCAAGAGCCACGCGCGCTACACCAGCCAACACTACATTCCTGGCAGCGCAAAAAGCACGCTCGCGGCATCTATGATTGCCGACGCGGAACGCTTGGGCCTTGCCGAAGCTGACACGGCCGAGATCGGAAGGTGGATCCGGGGGGAGGTGGATCGGGTCAACATCCTGCTCCCGGCCCGCCTCGGCGTGCCAGTCTTGACGCTGCTGGAGAGCTTCCTCCAATGCCGCCTGCGACCGCGATACGAAGGCTTCAAGAGCCAGCGTGGGTGACAGCCGATCTGGTTTCCCGTTTCTTCGCAACGGTTTGCAGCAGTTCCGTGCGACACGACGCCGACGTTTCGGGTCATAAAGTCGGCTAAAGTGCTGAAATCACGAAGGTATTCTGGACACAGGGGTGGGCCTCATAACCTGAAGGTCGTAGGTTCAAATCCTACTCCCGCAACCAAAAAACAACGCCAAATCAAACGCTTAAGCGCCGCCCTTCGGGGCGGCGTTTGCGTTTCCAACACCCGTGGAAGCACTGTGGAAGCAAGAGAGCGCGAAGTCCTTGGTAGCAAAGCGAAAACCGAAACGGCGCAACCAGCTCTAGGCCGCCGATCACGCTGGGCCTGCTCCTTGAGAGCTTCCCTCAAAGACCGTCATCCAGACGTGGCGCTTCTTGAGTGAACGCGCCTACGCCACAACCGGATAGAAGGGTTTGCCCCAGTCCTTGCCCGGATCGTCCATCATCAGGTCGACAAAGACCGGCATCAAGAAGGTTAGGATCGCAGCACCATCGCGGACTTGCGCCCGATTCACGCCACTGCTCCAGGTCGAGCCACCGTGGACCAACTGATTGCGCAGGACGTATAGCCGGTCGAATACAAAACTCAGCACCTTGGCTGTGTCACCTGATTGGAACGCCTGAGCAAAGGCATGGGCAGAGATTTTGAAGCGATCTTCCCAATCGGCGAACCCGTCGATCCCATTGTGATGCTGCCAGAACGGGTTGAAGACATACCGGTTCTCCATAAGCATCCGAACTGGCCCGGAAAACCGCTGCCACAGTGCGTTGTAGATGCGCCGTCCCCCATCCAAGGCCACCAATTTACCGAAGTAGTCGACGAAAGCGGCACGTTCACCCGGGGCCGCCGTCTGAAACTCGCGCTCGTCGGCATAGGCCGCGTTGAAGGCGATCCAGAGGAATATGAAGCGGGCGTCATCATCGTCGCCGCAAGCTTCGGCACGGCCGATCCAACTGATGGCGCGATGGACCCGCAATCCCATGGTTTCTGGAAAACCAGCACGGATGGCGCGTTGCTTGGTCTTCAGGGCAGCATGGTCGAGACCATCCTTCATCGTTCAAGTCCTTTTCTGAAAGCCGGTCACGGCAGCCCGTCAAAATCTGATCGCTGGTAGCCGTCCACCAAGGATCGAAGCCCTTCCGGGGCGACAACCTCGACCTTGTTGCCCCATTGATAGAGATGCCATGCCATTTCGAGCCACCCAGCCGCGTGGAACTTCACGATCAGGCTGCCGTCAACCTGCAGTTCCAGAGTTTGCGAGGGGTGAAAGCAAAATTCGGCGGCGCGGGCAGCGACCTCAGGCGCAAAGCGCCAGATCACCTCGCCGTGCTGCGCGGGATCCTGATAGACGCCAAAGGCCTGTGCTGCATAATCCTCCAGCGAAAATCCGGGCGCGAAAGCGAAACTCTCGTCCAAGGCTTCGGCAGTATGGATGCGGTCCATGCGGAAATTTAAGATTGTGTCGCCCCGCGACGGCTGCCGCGCGACAAGGTAGCTGCGGTGCCCGAGAAGCAGGCCGTGCGGTTCGATGACCCGCTCCGGCGCGTCGGGGTCGCCGTAGCGCAGGTGCAATCGGAACGGACCGCGCAAGGCCTCGATCACCGCATCAAGGACTTTCGGGGCGAGGTTGACCCTCGGGCCGGGTCGGGTGACCGAGCCCATCGCGGTCAGAACGGCTTCGGCATCGGCCTCGGTGCGCGCGGCATCCCTTGGTGCAAGACGGGCAAGCAGACCGTCACGTAAATCGGCAAGGGCAGAGGCGTGGCGCAAGCGACCATCGGCCTGCGCTGATCGGCCAGCGATCTCCAGTGCTTCGATGGCAGTCTCTTGCCGGGGCTGCAGCCTGTCAAGCATCGGATCCGCAACACGCCATCGACGACGACGGTCATCGCCATCTTCTACCTCGACGTTCATGAAGGTGATCTCCAGCGCATCGGTCATGCGCTGTGCGGTCCGGTGCGAGATGCTGAACTCTTGGCAAATCTCATCGAGGCTGATCCCACTGCGCCGAGATGCCGCCAGCCTTGCGAGCCTGATCAAGTCCTGCGCTTTGGAAAACGACATGAACTTACCTTGATGCTAAAGCATGTCAGAGATTGACACCCATGCAAGCTATTGATGATCCTGCAATCTGTCGAGGCGATTCTGTTTTGGGTTGCGTTGCGAGCTTACAGCGCAACAAAGTGGCCGGTCGGCGGAAATATCATGTCTCTGCATCGGTTCTGATGCGGTTCACGGGTCTAGAAAATCGCACTGCTGCGTCTTTTTGTGACTGGCCGAAGGGAAGTGAGATGAAGACCCAACAAGCAACTTCTCTGGGCGGTTGCGGGAAAATACAGCCGAACTTCGGGAACCAAGGAAATAAATGTCTAACCTGACCACGCCACCCCGCGCAATATTCCGGCAGATTCAGGCTAATCTGAAAGATAGGTATTCTTCAGGTTTTCCGGTTTTAAAGGAGCTGATACAGAACGCTGAGGATGCGGGAGCTAGTCTTATCCGCTTTGTCGCGCATCCAGGGTGGCAGCAGGCATCAAACCCATTGCTGCGTGTGCCGGGGTTACTCGTCGCCAATACAGGGCGTTTTGAGTCAAAGGACGGGCGCGGAATCCTTTCATTCGCAGACAGTGCAAAGGGAGATGAGACTGCTTCAATAGGGCGTTTCGGCTTTGGGCAGAAGGCAGTCTTCCATTTATGCGATGCCTTCATCGCGCATGCATTTGGTCAAGTGCATCCATTTTCGGAAGTGATCAATCCTTGCCTCGGCGTGATCGAGGACACCCGTGCCGCCAGCTGGGATAGTATTGGCGCAGAAGATATTGGGCTTCTTGAGGCAGAAGCAAACGACCTGGATCGTGGATTTCTGCTTTGGATACCACTTCGGCGGAACGACATTTTGCCAGCTCCAAAATTGGCATTCATGGATACCCGACCCCAGCTCAGCGATCTGATCAATGATCTGGTAGGCAACCGATCGGAATTGCACCTTACACTTGCCGGCCTACGCAATGTCGACAAAATCGAAGTGTGGCAAGACGGACTTACAATCCTGTGTTTGACGCGCGCTGGAGACGCGAAGCGTATGACAGGGCCGTCCGAAGGCGCACAATCTGACATCCGAGGCTTCGCCGGTACAATTTCAGAAACTGGTGCAAGAACGTCTAAGTACGTGGGACGAGAGGCATACGGGTCCAATGTGCGTCTTGATGCGCTTTACGACTCTGATGCTTGGCCGCAGGTGCCAGTTTTTACGGAGCACGGGGAAGATATCCGCCGCGAGAAGGCTGCGGTCCATGCCGCTGTGGTTCTGACCGATTGCACTGACGAGGGTAGCCGAGCCACTCTGGTCGATTGGGCTGTTTTTCTACCAGTTGCTTCAGCCGTTCGATTGCCAACTGAACGTGCAGTTATCCGTCTGATGCTACATGGCTACTTCTTCGTGGATTCTGGACGACGCTACATTGAGGGCTTTGAAGCTGGTGCGGAACCGAATGGGTCTGTTTTGCGTGAATGGAACGCGGCGCTGCGCGATGAAGTCTTGTTGCCGCTGGTGCCGACTGTTCTGTTCGACGGCTTTCAATCGCAGATGTTCACATCGGATGATCTAGCGACCCTCCTACAGGCACTCAAAGCCAGCGAGTTTGGCAGAAGTAACGGTAAAGCTCTGGTGTCGCGCCAATCGCTTGTCCGCGCTATCGAACCGACTGGCAAGGGAACGTCCGCTCGGTGGCGCCTTGTTCCGGCTAACGCCTATTTGCGTCCGTTTCCAGCCCCTGACGCGCGCGGGACCATTGCTTCGGTTGACCTTTTTCCTGGTCTTTTGAAATGGGCGGAAAGGACAAAGCTGACTCTGATCGCTGGCCCCGATGCTGCGCTAGTCACGACTGAGATCAAATGGCAGCCCAAGGAAATTTGCGACTTGCTTTCAACGCTTTCGCCTTCTGCTTTTCAACAGGGTGGCCGAGCTGGTGCTGTTGCTGACTTTCTGCAAGTTGCGGTAGGCAAGGACGATCAACTGCGTCAAGCCGCCGCAGGACAACTGTTTTCAACACTTCGGGAGACACTGCGACGGAAGGAAAGCCTCGCTAACGAAGATCAGTTCCGTGCAGTTTTGGCTTACCTTCCGCCTGGCTCTGCAATCGCCTTACCAAAATCCGCAGGTGCACCGCGTGAGATTTTGCGTGTCTTGGCCACGGTGACTGATGCGCCGATTTGCTTGCGGGTGGAGTGGTTGACTGATGACGTGGCGCGCAGCGAGATTGAACCTGCTGAGGCGGCGCGGCTTCTGTCAGCGCTAAATCCCCTGCTCAGCAGCCACACCAACTCTGAGGCCGCAGGCACCGCTGCTCTGGCGCTGGTCAAATTGCTGGGAACGCGACTGGCGGCCCTGATGGATGATCCAGAGATCGCGAAGCTTGAGATCCTGCGGGCCAATGATGGCAGCGGAAACGCGCAATTGGTCAGCCTTGTCGATCTGGCTGCGGCTGCGCACGACCGAAGGCTGTTCAGGGACAACCCGAATGTGCAACGCATGCTGAAGTCCCTACACGACGCCGCGCCTGGATGCGGGGTTTTGACTGTCGGGGGCGATGCCGCGGCACTGCTGGCCGAGATCGGCGTCCCTTTCGCTTTTGCAGATGCGTCGAAGGAAAGCTTCGCTCGGCTTATCCTGCGGGCCGCCAACTTCGGCTCGGTCGAAGCGCGTGCGAAATACATGAGCGACCACTTTTCTCTGGCACCAGAGGTGCGGTCTGCATTCCGGCGCATGGCGGCAGGTCGGGACTGCGGCGACTCAACAAAGCTCGTCGCACTTCCGCAGGGCATGGGGCCTCTCTCCGACTTGGCGGCGAAGCTTATTGCGCAAGAAAATGGTTCTTTCCTGATTTCGCACGAGATCGTCGATGTTTTAAAGGCGGGTGAACGACGCCACTTGGGCATTCATGAGATTGACGGACTGGCACTGGGCCTCTTGTTGCGCAACAATGCTGCTGTTCTAGGGGATCAAACTGTTGGTCGTGATCTGATCGTCGCGTTGTTGCGCTCTGACATCCCAGATGGCGATCTTCTTGTTCTTCCGATCTTCCCGGCAAAGAATGGGGATTTGCATTGTGCCGCGCAAGTGTGGCGAGAAACGAAGCAGTTTTCTGTTCCAAAAATTCTAACTCCGGTCGTTCCGATCTTACAAAAGCTGCAAGACCCCCTGGCCGACGAGCGGATGAATCGCTTGGTTGGGGTTTGGTCGCCCGAAGCCCAAATCTCTGTCGCATTGAGCCAGAGCGCCCCGGAAAACTTTACAGGCGAAATCCTCGATGCTCTGAACAAAGTTGAATCAACTTTGCCGGAACGGTCGAGAACCGTTGAATGGTTGACGGATCGTCAGGGCAGAAACTGGGCCCCGGAGGATGTTCTGGATCTGCCGAAGGGAGTCCTTTCCGCAGCGCGAAAGCTATACGGCTTAGAGGCGGATGCTGCGTTCGTGCCGGTCGACGAACTTACCGAAGAACTGAGCACTGAAAAAGCCCTCGGCGCGATGCGAAGGAACCGGGTCCTCCCAGACCTTGCCGGTTCCATCGAACGGCTTCTTATGCTGATAGAAGACAATTCGCCCGTTGCATGGGCGGGCGGGACGGGAAGCGGTGTCGCTGACAACTTGCAGCAACTTGCGAGGTCTGGGGCCGATCTGTGCTTGCCCGGTTGGCCCTTGCTTTCAGAGCTTCTGCGCATGCCAGAGATGCTGCCCGAAAGGATCCTGCCGGCCTTCGGTACGATCCAGCCAGATGATGGCGATCAAGCTCTTGCGTGGATGACATCGCTGGCCGACTTGGCAAAGGCGGGGAATGATTTTGCCTGGGAAACCTACTGTGCGTCATTTGAAACTTTCTGCGCCTGGCCGAACGAGGCAGTCAAATCCCTGTTCCGAGATATCCCTGTGCCGACTGAAGCTGATACGTGGCGTCCCGGTCGAGAGGTCGCGCGGGGTGGGAATGGGTTGGCGAACACCCATTTGCTGCATCGCTCGCTCAGGTCAAAGCTCCCTCGGCGGACCGATGTGCATGCGTCGGTGAGCGAGGACTCGCAAGCGCCGCATGGGCAGTCATTCGCCTCAATTGATGCGGTTCGCATGGAGCGTCAATCGGCCGAAAGCCTCAGGTCTATACTCGAATACGCGAGACCACATGTTCCTGCCGACCTGTTGGTGCTGCTGGTCAGACTGGTCGGTCAGTCGGATCCGTTCCGCGTTGTGACCAAGGATGTCCTCGCCGTTTCAGAAGCTGACGTCGCCCGAATATGGAGCCGTTTCGATTCCGAGGTCGCCCTGTACTTTAATCCACAAAAGTTGGGGGAGACGCTTGCTGAGAAGCGGAAATCTCGCTTCATCAATTTTGTCTCCGTCTGTAACAGTCCAACTTCGGCAAGAGCTGAAACTCTGGATGGCGAGATCAAAAACTTCCCGGTGGGCGACATCGAGCCATTGGGTATCATCGGTGACATTCATATCGGCTGGCAGAACATCTGGCAGGGCAAGAACTTGATCGGTGTCAGAGATTTGCAGATCATGACGGTTGCGGATCAGGCGGTAAAGCCTGAACAGGTCAAGGCCTTGTGCCTGACGCTAGCAACAGTCCTAATCGGTTACAGGGAGGAACAACCCGGCTGCCATGAATCGCTTGGGCAATTGGCAGATGCTTGTAACCGGATCGATCAGTCTACCGTAGATAGCGCAAGGGCCGAACTTGAGGACCGTTTGCCGCAAGTGCTTGATGAATTGAAACCCAAACGAGGTTCGGGACTGTGGAATGCGCGCAAGACCTATCGCGATTCGGTCGATTCCATTCCGTTCGGAGAGCAGCGCGAGAAAAGCCGCCCAGGGGCGAAAAGAACTCTGTGGCAGGCGGCGAGCAAGACGGAAGTTCAAAAAGAAATGCTTGGCGCCATTCGAAACCGGATCGAAGATTTCGGTTACAGACCAACTCGGATCCTATTTGAACTCTTCCAGAATGCCGACGATGCAACACAGCAACATCCTAGCACTGGGCCAGGTCGTTTTAGCGTGGCGCTTGTCGATGACAGGTTGGTCACCCGACACTGGGGCCGGTTAATAAATCACCCCGGACCTGACCCGCAAGAAGGGGAAAGGCAAGGGTGGCGAAGTGATCTGTTCAACATGCTGGTGATGAACCTTTCGGAAAAACGCGAGGATGTGACCGGTCGCTTTGGTCTTGGGTTCAAGAGCGTTCATCTGATCGCCGATGAGGTCGGAATTGCCAGCCATTTCGTAGCCTGCAAGGTCAGGGGCGGGATGCTGCCAGACATCTGGGATGCCGGGCGGCAGGTTTCGGTAGAGAGCAGCGTTGATGGAAGGCCCGCAACGGTGATCGACCTGCATATCGATCCGGACCGTCATCCTCACGCGATCGAGGCGATAGCCGCGTTTAGGGCGGTCTCGGGCTGGTTGCCCGCTATGAGCCGTTCCATTCGCTGCATCGAGATCGAGGGACAAGGCCGTTGGCTGGCCGACAATCCAATATCTCTGCATGACGGGGTGTCGTTGGTAAAGTTCGCAGGTCGTGAACCCGGTTATGCGCTAGCGCTTGATCTCGGTCAGGAAACGACGATCTTCCTTCCTCTTGGTGCGCATGGCCCAGTGCCAGCTGACGAAAAGCTGCCACGGCTTTGGCTGCTTGCCCCCCTGGATGAGACCCTGACCAGTGGCTGGCTGTTGAACAGTCGCCAGTTCCCGGTTGATCCGGGGCGCGGGAGGCTGAAAGGCAGCGCAGAGGCACTGCAGTCAATGTTCGCACGTTTCGGCGTTGTGCTGGGCCAGCGGCTTGTTTCACTGAATGACATGGTTGCCAGAGACTGGCAGAGCTTTTCAGTTGCAGCGGGTATTGGAAATCTCGATGCCGAAACTGGCTACGCCGGATTTTTAAGGGCTCTGTGCGATCTGTTCGAGCGGGACTTCGCTGACCCACTCGCCTGCCATCTTCACGGAATCGACCGTGGCTTGGGTCGTCTTTTTTCTGAAAGACCAGCCTTGGCAACTGGATTGCCATTGCCTTTTGATCCCTTTCTTCAGGTCGGAAGTGTGAAGCTGGAATTGAAAGGTGTTCTTGCCGACCGGAAAGTTTTGGTCGCACTAAAGGACTGGCACATGATCCAGACGGTCGGCAAATGCTCAGTTGGCACCGAGGCGGCGCAGCGCCTCGAGCGCTTGGGCTTCGCGCGCCCAAAGCCCTTCGGGTTTGTCGATGCCTTGCGGCACGAGGTCGGGCCAGACAAGCGGATCACTCCTGAACTCGCTGACCGGCTCGGGGCGGTGCTTACAGACGATCTCCTGACTGAAATCGAAAAAGACGAGGAGAGCGCCATTCTCGAACTTCTTTCGACGTCCTTGTTTCAGCTAGCAGACGGCACTTGGCGGACTGCGGCACTGCCCCCGAGCCAGGCGAAGGATTCCGACGAAGAAGAAAGGCTGCTGCTAGCTTTTGCACCCGAAAAGTGTCGGGCTGTTAATAATTACGATGGGAAAGGCTTAGCGATTTACCGTCTCTCTATGCGCCAAAGCGGCTTCCAGCGTAGCGCAAGCGATTTTGCGAAGTGGGCCGAGTCAATGGACAATGAGGTGCAACAACGTGCGCTTTTGCACTATGTGCTCGAAGGGCGACAGGGAGCCACGCTTGGCAGCATTCTTGCCAAAAAGCGGCCGTTTTGGATTCACGCGCAATCCGACGAGATGCGCGTCAGCCCCATTGTAGCCGATTTTTCGGATGAAGAAATGCCGAAGCTTCTAGGGCTTCTCTATCCAGAGGAGCAGCGCCTTCGCTGGTCCGAGGATTTCGGCACCCTCGCTCCTCTAGACATGAACCAGCCATTTGATTTCGACGTCGCTGACGCAGAACGATTCTTGAAGCGATTGCATGGCTGGTGGGAGAGAGATCACAAGGCCGAACGAAATCGCTATGAGCAGACCGCCTATCCCGAGGGCTTTCACCCGCGGAGCCTTATCGGCAAGGACGCAGAAGCTGAAAGGGAGGCTTGGTTCATTTTCTTCGCACTGGCCATCTTTCGCACACTGGGGCGAAGCCACGATGGAGCCCACCGCAACTTTATAGCTGCCGCGCGCTCCGCTGGTTGGTGGCAAGAAATGGCGCTGGCCTCACTACCAGCTAATCCCGAGCCCTGGCTGCGTCGGCTGGAGGATTTTGCGCGTCCCGAAGCTTGGCGGATCGACTATCCACAATGGCGCCGCGCGCTGGCTGATCTTTACGTACTTGCGCGATGGTTGCCCGACTATGTCGATGCGTATCGTAACCTTCCTGCGATCATTCGTCAGAGAGGCCCCATCGCATTGTCCGACTCATGGCGGCTCAGCGCCTCGCCGATTTGGCAAAGGCGCGGCCTGGAAGGCGCGCCGTTGAGCCAGAGCCTTGGGCTTGGGGCTAACTGGATGATCCGAGAGGGATTGCGCGCTGGTGTCTGGCCGGACCAAGACACGAGTCTCATGGTGTCACACGGCTGGGCGGCGTCGGGCAGATTGCGCCGAGTTTTTAGGGCCCATCTCGGCCAGGATTTGGGTGAGACGGCCAACATGGACCTCTCGCTTAAGGTGTTTGAAATAGTCAAAGAAAGTCTCGGCCCTCTTGCTACCTTCATGGGCGATCTTGACCTGCCACTTCAAGTTGTCGCTGACGGCTCGCACGCTGAGGTTATGAACGAAATCGTTGGCTATGCTGCGACATCTGACGCCTCGGACGATGGGGATTACGACGCGATGGAGTACTCGGAATGACCCTTTTTTTCCCAGATCAAACGGTGCGGCATGGCGTTCATGGCGAAGGCCGTGTCGTAGCGGATCTTGGCACAACGGTAGTGGTGCGGTTTGGCGCTGAACTTCACCAGGTCGAAGGTTCTGCGCTGACCCGACTAAAGTCTTTGGAGGATGCCCTGCGCACTGGTCACCTAGATGATCCGTTGGCGGTGTTGGTGCGGGCGCAGGCTTTGGCAATCCGCTCGGTGAACGACCAATGGGGGGTATTCTCACGCTCGCGCGTGCAGCTTCTTCCACATCAGCTTTGGGTCTGTCGCCAAGTCACCCAACACTGGCCTGCGCGGTGGATGGTTGCTGATGACGTCGGACTGGGCAAGACCATTGAGGCGGGCCTGATCCTTGAACCACTGATCGCGTCTGGACGCGTGCGTCGTATCCTTGTCTTGGCACCAGCCCGTCTGGTGCCGCAATGGCGCGCCCGGATGAAAACCATGTTCGACATCCGCCTGCAGGAATACACAGCCGATGGTGATCGTGGCCGTGTGAGCTTTTGGGAAACCGCACAGCAGGTTGTCGCCTCTTTCCACACAATGCGAATGGAAAAGCCACGGGAGCGTTTGCTAGTGGCTGAACCGTGGGATCTGGTCATTGTGGATGAGGCGCATCACTTTCAGGCGCAGGAGCGGGCGTCGACGCTGTCATATGGTCTTTTGCGGGAACTTCAGGACGCGGGGCGTATCAACTCGCTAATCTTGTTCACCGGAACTCCACATCGCGGTAAGGACTTCGGTTTTCTCGCGCTGATGCAACTGGTGCGCCCCGATCTGTTCGATCCCGAGCAGGACATCATGGATCAGTTGCCCGCACTGAGCCAGGCGATGATCCGCAATAACAAGGCATTGGTAACGGACATGCAAGGGAACAAGCTGTTCCAGCCCGTTACGACCGAGGCGGTCGATTACAGCTACTCTGCGACCGAAGCAGCATTTTACAACACGATGAGCGAGTTCATCCTGGATGGCCGTGCTTATGCCGCGCACCTTTCGGGTCGGCAGCAAACTACCCGCATGCTCTTGCTGATCGCCTTGCAGAAGCTTGCCGCCAGTTCGATAGCCGCGATCACGCGAGCGCTGACGCGTCGTCGCGACATGCTGACGCGAACGATCCTCGGTGGTCTGCCAGCCGACACCGCTGAGGCCGAAACGATGGACGAGGCTGCCGAAGCCGAAGAAAGTCGGCCCAGCGAGGTGACCGTGCTTCTGATGAAGGACGAAATTGCCCGCCTCGATGAGATCATCGGCTACGCCAATGAGATCGAGGGAGAAACCAAGGTAGCGACATTGATCAAACTGATCGAGACGCGGTTGGAACCTGAAGAGCCTTTGCTCCTGTTCACCGAATACAAGGCGACACAGGCACTTGTCCTTTCCAAACTGGAGGCTCGGTTTGGCAAGGGCTGCGCGGGCTTTATCAACGGTGATGAACGTCTCGCAGTACACGATCAGGAAAGACGCGAACGCACCATAACTCTGTCCCGCGATGCCGCTGCAGCCGATTTCAACGCCGGTCGGACCCGATTTCTCATCTCAACAGAGGCAGGGGGCGAAGGGATCGACCTTCAGGAACGATGCGCCAAGTTGGTGCATGTCGATTTGCCTTGGAATCCGATGCGATTGCACCAGCGTGTCGGGCGTCTGAGCCGCTATGGGCAGAAGCGCGCTGTTCAGGTGTATCTTCTCCGCAACCCCCAGACGGTCGAGGCACGGATTTGGGCTCTGTTAGAGGAAAAACTCTCGCGAATTCAAGCGACGCTTTCTGCCTCAATGGAAGAGCCAGAGGATATTTCACAGCTTGTAATTGGTATGGCTGGGGGCCAGTTTTTCGACGGGCTGTTTTCGGAAGGGGCAACACGCTCGACTGATCGCTTGGCAGAGTGGTTCGATCAAAGCACGCAGCAGTTCGGCGGCAAAGATGCTGTGGACACGGTGAGGGCGATGCTTGGGAACGTGGCGCGATATGATTTCCAAACGGCGGGTGCCGAGATTCCCAAGCTAGACCTACCCGCACTGGAGCCCTTTTTCCGGCAGTCTATGCTCTTGGCCGGGCGGAGGGTGACGAAACCCGAGGCGGGCCTTTCCGTAGCGACGCCGGAGTCCTGGCGCGGAAGTGTCGAATTGCGTGACCGCTATGACGGCCTCAGCTTCAACCGGTTTTTGCCAGCGGATCAGGCACTCGTCCGTCTCTTGGGCGTCGGCCATCCGCTCATGGACCGCGCGCTTCAGGAAAGTGCCGATCAGCAGGTTTTTTTGACCCGGGTGAAAGGAATCGATGCACCTCTGATGATCTCTCTTGTTGAAGACCAAGTGACGGGCACCGGAGCCACGGTCCATCGTGTGATCCTCGGCGTCGAAGCGGCGTACGGAGAAAATCCCTTGGTATTGCGGGATTGGGAATTGCTGCTTCGGCTAAACGACTTCGAACCTCTGTCCGAGTTATCTCAAGGGCCTTCCTCCAAGGAGCTGGCGGCCATCGGTGCCGCCGTCGGAGAGCTGGCGGAACATGTCACGCGGCTTAATTTGTCGTTCAGGCTCCCAAAAGCAACGCCGATATTGGTGCTGCTGCCAGAGGATCGATAGATTGCATCATATCCTGACTGAGGCGAATGCTCTCTACTTGGAGCGCGGCGTTGTCCGATATTCCAGCAGAAGCAATGCGTGTCAAAGATTGAATCCTATGCAAGCTGTTGATGCTCTTGCAGTCTGTCGAGGCGATTCCCTTGCTGGTTGGCTCTCCTGCGAACGGCCGAGCGCACGCTTGGAAGGGCTCCCCTTTGATTGAGGTCAGAGATCGAACACCGCGCGCACCTGCTGCCGAATCTTCGCAGAGTCGATTGCGCCGTCAAGGCGGTTTTCTGAAGTTACGAGCCGCTCTCCTTTGTCGTTCTCCGGCGCGTTCGGCTCAAGGTCCATCGGCTGTGTCCCAACGGTTGGTGTAGGAGGCCGCGCGCGGAGCCCCCGGCGTAGCGCAGCGCGCGGCCGGTGGTGACGCTGGCGGTCACCGTCGATCTTCGGAGTAGGTTCGGGTTGCGACGCCTTGAACCAGATGGAGA
>NZ_JBGSOZ010000008.1:0-18848 GCF_041738905.1 Aestuariivirga sp. | reverse complement strand
ACGCGGTCATTGCCGTCGCCGCCATCGACGGTGTCGTTGCCCTTGCCGCCGCGCAGGCGGTCGTCGCCGGCAAGCCCGTTGATGATGTCATCACCGCGCTCGCCGCGGATCTCTTCGGAAGATGCGGTGCCGTTGATGGTTTCGCTGTTGTCAGTTCCCTTGATGCGGGGCAGTCCCATGGTCGTTTCCTCTTCGCTGTTTTGCGTCAATCGCGAGGATGACAATGGCAAAGTGCCGCTTACAGCGCCGTGACGGCCTGTGTCAGCGAAATGTCAGGTTGCGGAAACCCCCTCCCGCACCAGCTTGTAGGTGATCGAGTCCGACAGGGCCTGGAAGGAGGCATCGACGATGTTGGGCGATACGCCGACCGTGAACCAGCGGTTACCCTTGCCGTCGCGGCTCTCGATCAGTACGCGGGTCGTCGCCCCCGTGCCGCCGTTGAGGATACGGACCTTGAAGTCCACGAGTTCCATGTCGTCGATGAAGCCCTGATACTTGCCGAGATCCTTGCGGAGCGCCACGTCCAATGCGTTCACCGGGCCGTTGCCCTCGCCCGCGTTGAGATAGATGTTATCGTCCACCTTCACCTTGACCACGGCTTCCGACACCATTTCCTTGTCGCGTTCCTCCACGATGACGCGGAAGGAGAGGACGTCGAAATACTTCGGCACCGTACCCAGCGCCCGGCGCGCGAGCAGCTCGAAAGAGGCGTCGGCGCCATCATAGGCATAGCCTTGCGACTCGCGCTGCTTCACGTCGCGCAGCAACGCGTCGAGCCGGGTATCGTCCTTGGCGACTGCAATGCCGATGCGCTGCAGTTCGGCCATGAGGTTGGACTTTCCGGCCTGTCCCGACACCAGAAGATGACGGCGGTTGCCCACCACCTCGGGCCGCACATGCTCATATGTCTCCGGCTCCTTCATGATGGCGGAGGCGTGGATGCCGGCCTTGGTGGCAAAGGCGCTTTTCCCCACATAGGGCGCCTGCTTGTTGGGTGAGCGGTTCAGCAACTCGTCGAAAGCGCGCGCGACCGGGGTCAGCTCGGTGAGGCGCTCGGCGTCGATGCCCGTCTCGAAGCGCGCCGTGTAATAGGGTTTCAGCGCCAGCGTGCCGATGAGCGAGACGAGATTGGCATTGCCGCAGCGCTCGCCGATTCCATTGAGCGTGCCCTGGATCTGCCGCACGCCGGCATCGACCGCAGCCAGTGAATTGGCCACCGCCTGCTCGGTATCATTATGCGCGTGAATGCCGAGATGAGTACCCGGCACCGATTTCGTCACTGTACTGACGATCCCGGACACTTCGGCGGGAAGCGTTCCGCCATTGGTGTCGCACAGCACCACCCAGCGCGCGCCGGCCTTGTAGGCTTCTTCCGCGCAGGCCAGCGCATAGGCCGGGTTCGCCTTGTAGCCGTCGAAGAAATGCTCGCAGTCGATGAGCACTTCTTTCCCCGCGTCCCTTGCAGCCTCGACTGTCTGGCGGATCGACTCGAGGTTTTCCTCATTGGTGCAGCCCAGCGCCGTCTTCACATGATAGTCCCATGACTTCGCCACGAAGCAGGCGGCCTTGGCCCTGGCGTTCAGCACTTGCTGGAGCCCTGCATCGTTCGACACCGAACGGCCCGCTCGCTTGGTCATGCCGAAGGCGGTGAAGGTGGCTTTCGAGGCCCGTTCAGTGGAGAACAGCGCCGTGTCGGTCGGGTTTCCACCGGGATAACCGCCCTCGATGTAGTCGACGCCCAGCTGGTCGAGCAGGCCCATCACCACGAGCTTGTCTTCCAGCGAAAAGTCGACCCCCGGCGTCTGCTGCCCATCGCGCAGCGTGGTGTCGAACAGGTAGATGCGTTCACGAGTCATGTAAGTCCTTTCCCTTCTCCCCTTGCGGGAGAAGGTGGCGCGAAGCGCCGGATGAGGGGCCTTCCCTCAATGCGTCCAGAATTGTCATCATCACAGCATCGAGCGCCTGATGAATATCGCTGTTCCAAAACCTCAGGACACGGAAGCCCTGTGAAACCAGCCACGCGTCACGCGTTTCGTCATGCGCGGATTCGGAATGCTGCCCACCATCGGCCTCGACGATCAGGCGCATTTCGAAACACACGAAGTCCACCACGTACCGGCCGAGCGGAACCTGGCGGCGAAACTTGAAGCTCTCGAAGCGGCGGCCCTTCAGCATGGCCCACAGCTTGCGCTCAGGTTCCGTCATGGCTTTGCGGAGGTGGCGTGCGAACGCCTTCGGCGGCCCCTCACCCGGCCGCTGCGCGGCCACCCTCTCCCGCAAGGGGAGAGGGGAAGGCAGCGCCGTCTCGCCCTTCTCCCCTTGCGGCAGACAGGAAGGAGCTGCTGTCCCTTCCTTCTCCCCTTGCGGGAGAAGGTGGCGCGCAGCGCCGGATGAGCGGTTGCCTGTCACAGCAATCCGTTCCAATGGAGAACGATGTAAATACCCAGCGCCAGCACGATAATCTTGAGCGCGATGTAGCCCAGCCAGCGTTTCGGGAAAGGCAGGCTGTCGTGCCAGGATTTCTTCTCGGGCTCGGTCATCTCTTCACGTCCCAACTGGTGGTGCCGTCCTTGTTGTCCTTGATGGCAATGCCCATCGCGGCAAGTTCATCGCGGATGCGGTCGCTCTCTGCCCAATTCTTCGCCTTGCGGGCTTCGAGGCGGGCGGTGACGAGGGCATCCACGTCTGTCTTGTTAAGACCGAGGATGGCAAGTTCGACAGGCGTCGAAGAGGAGCCTTTGTTTCTCAAGTGAGAGAGCTCACTTGAAAATCCGAGGAACTCCATGCTTGCAGCCAAATTGCTCGCGGCGTCATGAGGATCAGTTTGTGACATCGCTTGCTTGGCAAGGTCATCAACTGCTGTCAGTGTAAGATGAGTGTTCAAGTCATCACAGAGTGGATTGATAACGGAAGAAGGAACAGGAGGAAGCTCTGTTAGATCAACGCCGAGAACGGCCTTCCTCCATGACGCAAGCTTCAGTTTCGCCTCTTGAAAGGCAGTTCTTGTCCAATCAATCGGCTGACGGTAGTGGGTGCGAAGCATCAAGAGGCGTGCCGCCGCGCCATGCCTGGCCTCAAGTAATTCCATTGCGGGTTTGTAGCTCGGATCAGAAACCGGAACATCAGGACGTGACCACTCAAGAACCTCTCGGATAGTCACAAAATTCCCCAGGCTCTTGGACATCTTCTGTCCTTCCACCTGCAGGAAGCCATTGTGCATCCAGACATTCGCCATCACTTGTGTGCCGTGGGCGCAGCGGGATTGGGCGATTTCGTTTTCGTGGTGGGGGAATATGAGATCGAGTCCGCCGCCGTGGATGTCGAAGACCTCGCCCAGATAACGCTTGCTCATGGCCGAGCATTCGATGTGCCAGCCGGGGCGGCCCCTGCCCCATGGGCTGTCCCAGCCCGGTTCTTCAGGTGATGAAAGCTTCCACAGCACGAAGTCCGCGGGGTTCCTCTTGTGGGCCTCGACCGCGATGCGGGCTCCCGCCTGCTGGTCATCCAAATTGCGCTGCGAGAGCGCGCCATAGTCCGGCATCGAGGGCACGCTGAACAGCACCTCGCCTTCCGCCACATAGGCGTGGCCGCGGGCGATCAGCGCCTCGATCATTTCGATCATCTGCCTGATGTTGTCCGTGGCGCGCGGCTGCTCGGTGGGTTCGAGGCAGCCCAGCGCCTTCGCGTCGGCGAAGAACTGGTTCGCGGTCTTCTCCGTCACCCTGCGGATGGCCTCGTTGAGGGGCAGGTCCGGAAAGTCCCTCAACGCGCGAGCGTTGATCTTGTCGTCGACGTCAGTGATGTTGCGGACGTACTCAACTCGTGAGCCATCACTTGCCTTACCCGCTCCGGGGTAAAGGTGTTTCAGCAATCTGTAGAGCACGTCGAAGACGATGACGGGCCGGGCGTTGCCGATGTGGGCGAAGTCATAGACCGTGGGCCCGCAGACATACATGCGCACGTTGTTCCGGTCGATCGGCTCGAACGGCTCCTTGGTGCGGGTCAGGGTATTGTACAGGCGAAGCGTCATGTCGGTCCTCAGGCTTGCCGGCCCGGGAACGCTTTGTCTTGGATTTAGGTCAAGCGGCGCCCTGCCAGCGGATGTGAGCTAGCTGCAAATAATGCCGCAAATGGCGGCGATGGGGCGGATTGCGGTCATTTCGGGCGCACCATGCGTCAGGCCGCCGTTTCCGTCAAGGGTTTGGAGCAAAGCAGGGTTGCCATGCCGTTTCCGGCCTATCGGCGCAGGCGGTGCCCAAGCTAAGGAACCGGAAACGGGCAAATCAATCGTGCCGCAGCAGAACGTGGGACAGGCAGGACTGTGGATGGCGGGCTGGCTGACGGCCACCTTGGCCATGACCATTGCCGGCCGCGAACTGGGCAAGGTCGTCTCAATCTTCGAGATGATGCTGTTCCGCAGCGTCATCGCCACCCTGATCCTCACGCCCATTGTGATGATGAATGGCGGCCTCGTCCAGCGAGTGTCGCAGTTGAAGGTCCACCTGCTCCGCAACACCATCCACTATGCCGGGCAATATGCGTGGTTCTCGGCCCTGTTCCTGATTCCGCTGGCGGAAGTGATCGCCATCGAGTTCACCATGCCGCTGTGGATCGCCATCCTCGCAACGGCCTTCCTGGCCGAGCGGATGTATGGCTACAAGATCGCCGCGCTGGTCATCGGCTTCGCCGGGGTCATCATGATCGTGAAGCCCGGCCTCACCCTCAATCCGGGGCATCTGGTGGCGCTCGCCGCCGCCGTCCTGTTTGCCTGCTCGGTCACCCTCACCAAGTTCATCACCAGGCGGGACACGGCACTGACCGTCATCTTCATGATGTTCGCCATGCAGTCCGTCATGGGCGCCATCCCCGCCTACCTGACATGGACATGGCCGCCGGTTGAAAGCTGGAAGTGGATCGCCGTCATCGCCACCACCGGCACGGTCTCGCATTATTGCCTGTCGAAGGCGATCTCGCTGGCGGATGCGACCGTGGTGATGCCGATGGATTTCCTCCGCCTGCCGCTCACCGCGTTCGCCGGCTGGCTTCTCTATTCCTAGGGGGATCGACATGTGGTCGGTCGCCGGAGCCGTGATGATCCTCGCCGCCAACACCATCAATCTCCTGAAAGCCCGCAGCACATGACCGCCGCCGAACACCGCAATCACCGCGTAGGCCTGTTGCTGGTGGCCGCCGCCGCATTGGCCTGGTCCTCCTCCGGCCTGTTCGTGCGCAACATCACGGCCGATCTCTTCACCATGCTGTTCTGGCGCGGCATCTTCTCCGGCAGCGCCATCTTCCTGCTGTTCGCGGCGATCGAGGGGCGGCGCACGATCAGTGTGCTCATGTCGCTGCGCTGGCCCACCCTTGCCGTGGCGCTGCTCTCAGCCGCTGGCATGATCACCGGCATCGGGGCTTTGAGAAACACGACTGCCGCCGATGCCATGGGCATCTATGCGACGGTGCCCTTCGTGACGGCGGCGCTGGCGTGGTTCGCCATCCGTGAGCGCCCGACGCGGTCGACCATCATCGCCAGCATCGTGGCTTTCGCGGGCGTGGCCGTCATGCTGTGGGGCGCGGGGATGGGCGGCAGCCTGTACGGGCAGTTCCTCGCCGTGCTGATGTCGCTGTCGATGGCGGGCCTGACAACCGTGATGCGCATGCACCGCGATGTGCCGATGCTGCCCGCCATGGCCGCCTCGGGCTGGATCTGTTCGGCTGCTGTCCTCTGGCTGGCGGCACCGCTTTCGGTTTCAGCACCCGACCTCGTGCTCATTGCCCTGTTCGGCGTGCTCCAGAATGCGGCAGGGCTGGCACTCTATACATTCGGGTCGAAGCGCATTCCCGCAGCGGAGGCGACTTTGCTGGCAGCACTCGAAGTGCCATTCACGCCGTTCTGGGTGTTTCTCTTCCTCGGCGAGACGCCATCCATCCAGACTCTCATCGGAGGCGGCATCGTCATGGCCGCACTCTTCGGCCACATCCTGGCCGAGTTCCGGCGGCCGCAGACCGCGGCCACCGAGGTCTTCGTGGGAGCACCATAGCACGCCGCAGCGGATTGACTCAGATGGCCGCCGCCGTCTGACCGAACAGTACGCGGCGCTCCTCATCCGTGATGGGCTTCGAATATGAGGGTTCGACGGCCGCATAGACCTTTCTGACCGCCGGTCTCGCGCCGATGGCCTTGAACCAGCGTAACAGGTGCGGGAAATCGGCAAGGATCTGGCCATGGCGCTCATGCGGCACGATCCACGGGTAGGCCGCCATGTCGGCAATCGAATAGTCCCCGGCGAGAAACTCCCGGTCCGCAAGGCGCTTGTCGAGCACGCCATAGAGACGGTTGGTTTCCTTCACATAGCGGTCGATGGCATAGGGAATCTTCTCGGGCGCATAGATGTTGAAGTGCCCGTTCTGCCCGGCCATGGGGCCAAGGCCGCCCACCTGCCAGAACAGCCACTGCAGTACCTCGGCACGGCCGCGCAGGTCCTTCGGCAGGAACAATCCGGTCTTCTCGGCGAGATAGAGAAGGATGGCGCCCGACTCGAAGAGTGATACGGGCTTGCCACCGTCGGCTGGCGCGTTGTCGACGATCGCCGGAATGCGGTTGTTGGGCGAGATCGCCAGAAACTCCGGCTTGAACTGCGCGCCCTTGCCGATGTCGACGGGGTGGATGCGATAGGCCAAGCCTGCCTCTTCCAGAAAGATCGTGATCTTGTGCCCGTTGGGCGTGGGCCAGTGATATAAATCGATCATTTGAAGCGGCTTTCTGTAATTGACAGGATTACAGATTTAGGAGCCTCCTTCGGGCTCTTCAAGAGCGATTTCTGATCCTGCAACCATTTGCTGGGGCTCGCCCCCTTCACCCGCAGGAACTCGCGGTTGAAGTTCGACTTGGTGTTGAAGCCGCTATCGAGCATGGCGTTGGTCACCGATTGCCCTTCCAGCAAAATGCGGCAGGCGTCCTCGATGCGCTGCCGGTTGATGTAGCGCGAGACATTCTCGCCCTTGATCCGGTTGATGGCGGCGGAGAGCTGCTTTGCCGGAACCGTGAGCTTTCGGGCGAGACGGGCGAGTGTCAGGTCAGGGTCCACGAAGGGCCTCTGCGCAGCAACATAGTCATCGAGCCTTGCGATGATGGCCTGATCGCGGTCGAGATCGGCCTGAGACGGGCTGACATCGTCGGCTGGATCATCGCGCTGGCTCTCGATGGCATGCGACAGGCCAAGCGCCCCAAGGCTGAGCAGCGACAGCGACGAGACGAGGCTCGGCACCCAATGAAGTACGGCATTCTGGCCCATCGCCAGATTGTAGGCGATCAGCACGTCGCAACCGGCGGAGGCAATCAGCGAGACCGCAATGATGCGCCAGGCCAGAAGCGGCGTGGCGCCGCCCTGCAGGCGGCTGTGCGGCAAGCTGTCCTCGCCCTGCCACAAGCGCAGCAGCATGGCCGCGCCATAGCCTGCGAACGACAGCGGGATCAGCACGTCGAGGAGCATCGGGCTAGTCAGCAGGAACACCACCGCCAGCGCCGGTGCAATACCGTGCCAGGCGAGTGTGTGTGATTGCCCCTCGCCGCCCGAAGCCCGCGCAAAGGCAAACCAGGCAATGGGCGGGATAAGGGTCGCGAGGATCGGTTGCAGCGGCCTGATGGCCGTGAACCCATAGTACTGCACGAGCGCGATGATGGCGCTTTGGAGCGCGCAGGCCGCGATCAGCGCCAGCAAGGTGGCATGGGTCTCGCGGGTGACAAGGCGGTGAATCAGAAACCCCAGCAACAGCAGGGCGATGATCATGGGGATGGGGAGGACCGGCATCATTCTCTTCTCGGACTGGAGACCTGTTTAACCTCCTCGATCCGGTTTGGCGCGACCTCAATCCGGTTTGAGGACGTTTTTCGCAGGCCGGCATGGCTCAAGGGTCCGGCAACTCCATGAAAGGACCTTCCATGAAACGCTTCCTGTTTGCACTCGCACTCCTGGCTCCCGTACATGCCGCCTTGGCAGAGGAGGCGCCGGGCCTCATCGCCCAAGAGATTGCCGCTCCCCACCATGGCCGCAAGATGGATCTTGCGGTCTGGTATCCCGCTGAAGGCGGAACGGAGGTACTCTTCGCCGAGAACCCGGTGTTCAAGGGCGGGCTTGTCCGCGAAGGAGCCAGGCCGCGGGCCGGAAAGCACCCGGTCGTGCTGCTGTCGCATGGCATGGGCGGCAGCTTCCTGAGCCTCAACTGGCTTGCCACCGGCCTCGTGTCGCAGGGGGCCGTGGTCGTCGCGGTCAACCATCCGAACGGGAATTTCCGCGACCGGCGCCCCGACAAGATGTTCGATCACTGGACCCGCGCGCAAGACCTGAAGGTGGCGCTGGATCACGTTCTGGCCGACGAGGCGCTTTCTGCCGCAGTCGACCCGTCCCGCATCTACGCGGCCGGATTTTCCTTTGGCGGCTGGACAGTACTGTCCCTTGCTGGCGTCACCGGCAAGCCGGAAGGCAGCGTGGCCTATTGCGCCGCCGCAGGCGAGCGTTCGCATACCTGCACCGACCTGAAGACATTCGGCTTCGATCTCGCAAAGCTCGACCGCACCATGTGGACGGCCAGCTACAAGGACGAGCGCATCCGCGCCGTGGCCGCGATCGATCCAGGCCTCACCTGGGAACTCTCCAGGGAGGATGTCCGCGGCGTCGACCAGTACAAGCTGCTGCTGATCGGCCTCGGCACGGGCGAAGACAGGCTATATGCGACCGACACCAGCTCGGAAGGCTCAGGTTTCGAGGCACTCGTGCCGGATGCGAAGGTCAAGTTGCTGGCGCCGGCCAATCATTTCACCGCCATGCCCCTCTGCAAGCCCGAAGGCGAGGCCCTGCTGGCCGGGGAAAAGGATGATCCCGTCTGTACCGACCCGGCGGGTGGAAACCGCCAGGCCGTCCATGACGAGATCATCGCGCTGATCGCTGGTCACTTCGGCCTGAAGTAAGAAAGCCAATTGGGGCGGCGGAGATTACTCCGCCGCTTCCACCATGTCGTCGTCGTCATGCTTCGGGCGCGACGCCATTTCCTTCTTGATTTCCTCGGCGACGAGGAACGACAGCTCCAGCGCCTGGGCCGCGTTGAGACGCGGGTCGCAGAAGGTATGGTAGCGGTCGTTCAGGTCCTCGTCGCGCAGCGCGCGCAGGCCGCCGGTGCATTCGGTCACGTCCTTGCCGGTCATCTCGACATGGATACCGCCCGCATGGGTGCCTTCGGCCTGATGCACGCCCATGAAGCGGCGCACTTCGCTCAAGACCGACTCGAAAGGCCTCGTCTTGTAGCCGCTCGTCGACTTCACCGTGTTGCCGTGCATCGGATCGCAGGACCAGACCACGACCTTGCCCTCGCGCTTCACCGCGCGGATCAGGTCGGGCAAGTGCTTTTCCACCTTGTCGGCGCCGAAGCGCGCGATCAGCGTGAGGCGTCCCGGCTCATTTTCGGGGTTCAGCGTGTCAATGAGGCGGATGAGTTCGTCAGGCTTCAGCGACGGGCCGCACTTGAGGCCGATCGGGTTCTTCACACCGCGCATGAACTCTACATGGGCATGATCCGGCTGGCGGGTGCGGTCACCGATCCACAGCATGTGGCCAGACGTGGCGTACCAGTCGCCAGAGGTCGAGTCGACGCGGGTCAGCGCCTGCTCATAGCCCAGAAGCAGCGCCTCATGGCTGGTGAAGAAATCGGTGGTGCGGAGCTGCGGAGCCGTGTCGGCATTGATGCCGCAGGCGCGCATGAAGCCCACCGCCTCGGTGATCCGGTCCGAAATCTCCTGATAGCGCTCATAGGCCGGCGAATCCTTGAGGAAGTCGAGCGTCCACTTGTGGACATGCTCGAGGTTCGCATAACCGCCCTGCGCAAAGGCGCGCAGCAGGTTGAGGGTGGCGGCCGACTGCCGGTAGGCCATGATCTGGCGTTCCGGATCCGGACGGCGGGCCTCGAGCGTGGCGTCGGCGCCGTTGACGATGTCGCCGCGATAGATCGGGAGTTCAACGCCGTCGATCACTTCGGTCGGCGAGGAGCGCGGCTTGGCGAATTGCCCGGCAATGCGGCCGACCTTCACCACGGGCTGGCCGCCCGCGAAGGTCAGGACCACCGACATCTGGAGGAAGACGCGGAAGAAGTCGCGAATGTTGTCGGCGGAGTGCTCGGCAAAGCTTTCGGCACAATCGCCGCCCTGCAGAAGGAAGCATTTTCCCTCGGCCACGCGGGCGAGCTTGCGCTTCAGCTTGCGGGCCTCGCCCGCGAAGACCAGCGGCGGGAATCCCGACAATTGCCCTTCGACAGACTGCAGCTTCGCCTTGTCGTCATACTCCGGCACCTGCACGACCGGGAAATGCCGCCAGCTGTCAGGTGTCCAGTTCGTCGCCATCGTCTTTACTCCGACCGGGGCTTGAGCCCCTCACCTTTTGTTAACATGGGAGGCGGTCCTATACACGGACTGTGAAATTGATTCCAGCCCAGACGCCTCGATCAATGAATGGTTAACCTCCACCTGCAATCCTGTCGGAGATTTACGAGGTACGCGGCTCGCAGGACATGCTGGAACTCTTTCAAAAGGCAAGGTGGGATCAGGCCTTCGATTTCCTGTCATCGGGGGACCCCCCGATGATGTTCCGCATCCTTGCGATCAATACGCTGTTCTTCATCCTCTATGTCATCCGCCGCGCCAAGACCCCGCACAAGATGCGTGAATCGACGGCCATGCAGGTTCAGGGCCTTCTCTTGCTGGCAAACTGCCTGATTCTGTTCCAGCGCGACATCCAGTCCTTCATCAGCCGTCTCAGCTGAGGCTTTTCAGGTACTCGCCAAAGGCCACGCCGGCGGATTTGAACGCCAGTTGCCGAGAAACGTCCCAATAGCGCAGGTTGTCCAAGCTGATGGGATCCCCGGTCGCCCCGCAGCGCACATATTCGCCCTCCAGGATCACCTGGAAGTCGGCATCGAGATAACGAATCTTCGCCTCGCGGCGCTGCGGAAGGGTCTGGTTCAGAAAATTCATGGCCTTCAAATAGACCTTCCGGGAATGAAATAGAAGACACTTGGATTGGACGCTGTCCTGCCAATCCCGTATAGAATTGCCCCATGACACATGAAAAACTTCTCGACGCTTATGCCAACCTGACGGTCCATTCCGGCCTGAACATTCAGCACGGCCAGCAACTGCTCATTTCGGCACCACTCGACGCCGTGCCGCTGGTTCGCCGCATTACCGAACATGCCTACAAGGCCGGTGCTTCCCTCGTCACCACGATTTATGCCGACGACGTGACCTCGCTTGCCCGCTACAATTTCGCGCCGGACGATGCCTTCGACACCGCACCCGCATGGCTGTTCAACGGCATGGCGGAAGCGTTCAAGGGCGGTGCCGCGCGGCTGGCCATCGCGGGCGAAGACCCGTCGCTGCTTGCCGGACAGGACCCGCAGAAACTGTCACGCGCCAACAAGGCCCGCTCGCTCGCCTACCGTCCCGCACTTGAACTCATCACTGGCTTTGCCATCAACTGGTGCGTCATTGCCGCCGCAACGCCCGCCTGGGCGAAGTCGGTGTTTCCGGGATTGCCCGAGGCGGAAGCCGTCGCGAAGCTGTGGGACGCCATATTCGCCTGCACGCGGGCCGACCTGCCGGACCCGGTGAAAGCCTGGGAAGAGCATTCCGCCAATCTCGCCCGCCGCACCGCCTTCCTCAACGAGCGCCGTTACCGCGCGCTGAAATACTCAGGCCCCGGCACCGACCTGATGCTGGGACTTGCGGAAGACCATGTGTGGAAGGGCGGTGCTGGCCGCGCACGCAATGGCGTGATCTGCAATGCCAATATCCCGACCGAGGAAGTCTTCACCGCGCCCCACAAGGACATGGTGGACGGCACGGTCTGTTCCTCGAAGCCGCTCTCCTACCAGGGCTCGCTGATCGACGGCATCAAGGTGCGCTTCGAGCGCGGCAAGATCGTCGAGATGACGGCGGCCAAGGGCGAGGACGCCTTCCGCAGCCTGATCTCGACGGATGAAGGTGCCGCCCGCCTCGGCGAAGTGGCGCTCGTTCCGCATTCCTCGCCCATCTCGAAATCGGGCATCATCTTCAACAACACGCTGTTTGACGAGAATGCTGCCAGCCACATTGCGGTCGGGCAGTCCTATACCGAGAACATCCGCGACGCCTCGAAGCGGTCGAAGGAAGAACTGAGCGCACTCGGCGCCAACTCGAGCCTTGTCCATGTCGACTGGATGATCGGCTCGGGCGAACTCGACGTCGAGGGCATCCACGCCGACGGCTCCGCGGAACTCCTGATGCGCAAGGGCGAGTGGGCAGTCTGAATATGGAACCGAACGACAATCCCGAAGATGATCCCAGATGGATCAATCTGCTGCGCGGCGGCACAGTGTGCGCGTCATGCGGACAGGTTCATCAAGGCATATTCGACATCGGGTATGCAGCACCGTATTATTGGGAGGGTGATCCAACGCATGCTAAACTCAAAGACGTCCACGACTTCAATAATTTTCTGACAAGCGACTTCTGTGTGATCAATGGCGAGCATTTCTTCATTCGCTGCATTCTGGAACTTCCGCTTCGCGGGATAGCTGGAGGGTGTTTCGGTTACGGCGTATGGGCATCACTCTCTAAAGCCAATTTCAAGATTTACTTCGAGAGCTTCTCCAGCAATGAGCAAGGAGGCTTTGGACCTTGGTTCGGTTGGTTTTCAAACAGGATTGATGGATACCCGGACACTCTCAAACTGCAGTGTCAGGTGAAGCCTCAGAGCGGAAACACGCGCCCATTGATCGAACTCGACATAGTGGATCATCCACTTGCCGTTGCAAAGCATCAGGGATTGACCTTGGATGAGCTATTCGAAATCTACGCCAGCAGAGGGCATGCATTCGACTAGGCGAATGGATCAGAACAGCCGCCCCTGCTTTGGGCTATCTTCCCTAACCTTCACCTCACCATCGGCGAATTCGATGGTGAGCGCTCGGCCTGGCTTCACGGCGGAAGCAGCGTGAATAGGCTGGCCCTTGTCGTTTCTCACCAGCGCATAGCCACGGCGCAGCGCTGACTTGTAGGACAGCGACTCGGCCAGCTTCGCCACGCTTTCGAAACGCTGGCGGCGGAACTCCACCAGCCGCGTGAGGGCGCGCGCGGCACGCAGGCCTGAGAGGTCGAGCGATTTCCGCTCATTGGCAATGACCGCCTTCAAGGGCGCGAGCGAAAGCCTGGGCGCAATGCGGGCAAGCCTTGCGCCATGCTCGCGGGTGTTGGCTTTCAGTGCCTGCTCCAGACGGCCCGAGGCGGAATCAAACCGCTGGCGTGCCAGGGCCAGCAGTTCATCCGGACGCGGCAGGGCGCGCGCGGATGACTTCACGCGCGTGTTCCTCTCATCCATCAGCCGCCGCACGCCGCCACGCAGCCGCGCATGTTTCGAGGCGATGTCGGCCAAAAGGTCCGCCCGCACCGGCACGGCTTTCTCTGCAGCGGCTGTCGGGGTCGGCGCGCGCAGGTCGGACGCGAAGTCGATCAGCGTCGTGTCGGTCTCGTGGCCCACGGCTGAAATTACCGGGATGAGGCTGGCCGCCGTGGCCCTCACCACGATTTCCTCGTTAAAGCCCCAGAGGTCTTCCAACGATCCACCGCCGCGCGCCACGATGATCACGTCGGGCTTGCGCACCATGGAGTTAAAGCCCTGGATGGCGGCCGCTACCTCCGCCGCGCAGGTTTCGCCCTGCACGCGGACTGGCCAGACCAGCACCTCGCGCGGGAAACGGTCGTTCAGGCGATGCAGGATATCGCGGATGACGGCGCCCGTGGGAGACGTCACCACGCCGATGACGCGCGGCAGATAGGGAATGGGCTTCTTGCGATCCGCATCGAAGAGGCCTTCGGCGGCGAGCATCTTCTTGCGTTCTTCCAGCAACGCCATCAGCGCGCCGACGCCGGCGGGCTCGATGTTCTCGATGACGATCTGGTAGGCTGATTTCTGCGGATAGGAGGTGATCTTGCCGGTGGCGATCACTTCCAGGCCTACCTGCAGTTTCGAGCGCAGCCGCCCGAAACTGCCGCGCCAGATGACCGCGTCGATCTTGGCGCCCTCGTCCTTGATCGCGAAGTAGCAATGGCCCGAGGAATGCGGCCCCCGGAATCCAGAAATCTCGCCCCTCACCCGCACGTGGCCGAAGGTGTCCTCAAGGGTACGCTTCAGGGCATGCGCGATCTCGCTGACCGAATATTCGCCCGCGTTGGACTTCGGCTGCTCGATGATCTCGCCGGTTTCGGGATCGTGGTCCCAGATGGTGGGCATGAAGAAATCCGCGCTTTGATTCCGCGCCATCAAATGCGAGAAGGCGGGCGAAAGCAAGGATTGCGCCCGAGAGGTCTTAACCCCATGAACATTCTCCTCATCGGTTCAGGCGGCCGCGAGCACGCGCTGGCCTGGGCCATTGCCAACAGCCCGCTGTGCGACAAGCTCTTCGTCGCGCCGGGAAACCCCGGAATCGACCAGATTGCCCGCGCCATCGACCTGAAAGTGACGGACCATGCCGCCATCATCGCCTTCTGCAAGGCCGAGGATATCGGCCTTGTCGTAGTGGGACCGGAGGCGCCGCTGGTGGCGGGGCTGGCGGACGATTGCCTTGCCGCCGGACTCAAGATCTTCGGGCCGACGAAATTTGCGGCCCAGCTGGAAGGCTCCAAGGGTTTCACCAAGGACATCTGCGCCCGCTACGGCATTCCGACCGCCGCCTACGGGCGCTTTACGGACGAGGCGTCTGCGCTGGTCTATCTCGACGCCCATGGCGCTCCCATCGTCATCAAGGCGGATGGGCTGGCAGCCGGAAAGGGCGTCACCGTCGCCATGGACATGGAGACGGCACGCGAGGCGGTCACTGACATATTCTCGGGCAAGTTCGGCGCAGGCGAATGCGTGATCGAGGAGTTCCTCGAAGGCGAGGAGGCGAGCTTCTTCGTGCTCACCGATGGCAGGAACGCGCTGCCGCTCGCCACCGCGCAGGACCACAAGCGCGTGGGCGATGGCGACACCGGCCCCAACACCGGCGGCATGGGCGCCTATGCGCCGGCGCCCGTGATGGACGAGGCGATGGTGGCTGACGTCATGCGCACCATTATCGAACCCACCATGAAGGGCATGGCGGAGATCGGCGCGCCTTTTTCGGGCGTGCTGTTTGCCGGGCTGATGATCACGGCTCAAGGCCCCAAGCTGATCGAATACAATGTCCGCTTTGGCGATCCGGAGTGCCAGGTGCTGATGACCCGGTTGAAGAGCGACCTGCTGCCCGCGCTGAAGGCCGCTGCCGATGGCGACCTGTCCGGCATCACGCCGGACTGGAAGGACGAGGTGGCGCTCACCGTCGTGCTGGCTGGAAAGGGCTATCCCGGTACGCCCGCCAGGGGCGGGGTGATCTCCGGCATCGAAAAGGCGGACGCGCTGGCAGGCGTGAAGGTCTTCCATGCCGGAACCGCGCAAAAGGACGGCGCGATCATCGGCAATGGCGGGCGCGTGCTGAATGTCACTGCCACTGGAAAAACCGTGTCCGAAGCCCGCGAACGCGCCTATGCGGCCATCGGCTTGATCGACTGGGCAGACGGCTTCTGCCGCTCCGACATCGGCTGGCGCGCGGTGGCGCGCGAAGAGGCAACGGCCTGATCAGGGCGCGAAGGGCAGCGCATCCGGTTCGGCAGCGGCAAGCTGTTCACTCCCGCTGTCTTCCGTCAGAAGCACTTCATCCGGGAAATCATCGAGATCGATTTCGCCAAAGCCAAGCGCCGGGATCATTGCAAGGCGCACTTCCAGGCCGGACTTGCGCGATCCTTCGTTCTCCGCGACAGGCAAGTCCACAACAGCTGCCATCTGAGCGGCAGGCGGGCTTACTTCTGACTTCCTGATGACAACTGGCGGGCCTTTCGGGGCAAAGCGCAGCGCCTTTGCGTCGGCGCGTGGCTTTGCCACCGATCCCGTTGCCAGCCTGTCAAGCATGGCCAGCGCAGTCTCGCCGCGCCCCTTCGGCCAGGCATTGCCGCCTGCCGCATAGGCTTTGACAAGCGAAGACGGCAGCGGCTCGGGCGCCAGAACGGCAGCCAGTACCGGTGCCTCGGCCTCTGCAACCGGTTCCGCAACCGCTTCGGTTTTCTCTGCACGCAGGCCAAAGGAAATCTCCAGCCGGTCCTTCACGGGGGCCAGCCAGCTTTGCGCCATCACCAGGCGCGGCGCGACAAAGCCGGCATCCGAGCGCAGCACCGGCAAGGCAATTTCGCCTGCGCTCACCACCGGCTCGCCACCGGCGGATGCGACAAGCACTTCGGGCACCGGCGGCGCGATTTCTTCCACCAGCCCGGAGAAGGGCCAAGCGCGCTTCAGTTCCGCTGGCGTCATCGCTGCCACGTTCAAGTCAATGTCTGCAGGCGTGCCGGGCGGGCGATAGGGGCAGGCGCGGCGCGAGCAATTGACCTGCGTGGCAAATTGCCAGAGCGCATAGCTGGTCCAGTTGCCCTTCGGGAAATGCTCGCCGATTTCCGGCTTGTAGCGCGCATACCAGAGGTTCAGCCTCGACAGCAGCGGATAGCGCGCGCGGTTGTCGGCAATGAACTTCGACGTGTTGCCATTGGTGTAGAGCACCGGCCAGCGGCCAAGCCGCTTGTGAATGTGGCCGACGAAAATCTCCGCATCCTCCAGGCTCATCCAGTCGGAAGTATTGTCCTCGATGTCGATGGCGATCAGCTCGTCTGGCTTCGGATCGGCAAAATCGATGAAATGATTGGCCTGGTCGATCGGGTTGCCGGGCCGTGCCAGATGATAGGCGCCCCAGGAAAGCCCCAGCGCCTTCGCCATCATGCGCCGTGTGTGGTAAAGCTCCTTGGCCACCGCAAAGCGCTTCCACAAGGCCTTGCAGAGCCGCGTCTCGGTCTCGGTGCCGGAACATTTGTAGGCGGGCGGCAGGCCGTCTGAAGCCTTGTTGATGAAGCCGGTGATCCGCTTGTCAGTGACCAGTTCGTTCCAGTCGATGGCGTTGTATTCATAGGCATCGATGACAAGCGCGGTATCCGGGCGCTGCCATGGCCGTGAAAAATCGGACGCCAAGGCAGGCGTTGCCACCATGGCGGCGGCCAGCAATCCGAACAGTCGGCGTCTCAATCCCGGCATCAGGCCCCCTGGCTCTCCATCGGCGGAGTGTGGATGATCATGGTTAATGCTTGATTGAAATCCGCTATCGGGCCTTTGGGGCAATCAATGGCCCTCAATGGGGCGGTGGCGCGGCCATTGCAGGGCAGGCGCAGGTGGCGCGATGAAATTCGGCTCAATTGTAAACTGGAAAACAGCAGGGCGCTGGACTAGGTGCTTCAATGCTGAAACCATGAAGACTGGTCTGGAGGAGAACCGAGAATGTATCGCAGCCCCGTTCGTGACATTGCTTTCACGCTCAAGCATGTGGCCGGTGTCGGCCCGGCCATGGAGGCAGGCCAGCTCGGCGACCTGTCGGAAGACCTGCTCGACGCCATTCTCGAAGAGGCCGGAAAATTCGCCTCCGACGAAATCGCCCCGCTCTACAAGGTGGGCGATACGCAGGGCTGCACCGCCAAGGATGGCGTGGTGACGCTGCCCTCAGGCTGGGCCGATCTCTACCGCCGCTGGGCCGCCGGTGGCTGGAACGCCATTTCCGGGCCGGAGGAGTTCGGCGGGCAGGGCTTGCCGCTTTCGCTCAATGCCGCCACGCAGGAAATGTGGAATTCGGCTTCCATGGGCTTTGCGCTCGGACCCATGCTCACCATGGGTGCCATCGAGGCGGTCGAGGCCCACGGCTCGGACTATCTGAAGGAAACCTTCCTCGAAAAGCTGGTCGCCGGCGAATGGACCGGCACGATGAACCTGACCGAGCCGCAGGCAGGCTCCGACCTCAATGCGCTGAAGGCGCGCGCCGAGCCGGCCGGCGATGGCACCTACCGCATCTTCGGCCAGAAGATCTTCATCACCTGGGGCGAGCATGATGCCGCCGACAACATCTGCCATCTGGTGCTGGCGCGCCTGCCCGATGCTCCGGCCGGCACGCGCGGCATCTCGCTCTTCCTCGTGCCGAAATTCCTCGTCAATGCCGATGGCAGCCTCGGCGCGCGCAATGATGCCTTCTGCCATTCCATCGAGCACAAGCTCGGCATCCACGGCTCGCCCACCTGCACCATGATCTTCGGCGACGGCAAGGCGGGTGATGCGCCCGGCGCCATCGGCTGGCTGATCGGCGAGGAGAACCGGGGTCTCGCCTGCATGTTCACCATGATGAACAATGCCCGCCTCAATGTCGGCATCCAGGGCGTCGCCGTGGCCGAAGCCGCCACCCAGCATGCGCTGGCCTATGCGCAAGATCGCCGCCAGGGCAAGGCCGCAGGTTTTGACGGCGAGGGCATGGCCCCCATCATCCACCATGCCGATATCCGCCGCACGCTTCTCACCATGAAGGCGCTGACGCAGGCTGCCCGCGCCATCTGCTATTCCTGCGCCCATGCCATCGACATGGGCCGCTCCGGCGTGGACAACGCCGCCCATTGGCGTGACCGCGCAGGCCTGCTGACGCCCGTTGCCAAGGCCTTCTCGACGGACATTGGCGTCGATGTCGCCTCCATGGGCGTGCAGGTGCATGGCGGCATGGGCTTCATCGAGGAGACCGGTGCCGCCTGCTATCTGCGGGATGCGCGCATCGCACCAATCTATGAAGGCACCAACGGCATCCAGGCGATTGACCTGGTGCAGCGCAAGCTGCCGCTGGGCGGCGGGCAGCAGGTCCACGGCCTGATCGCCGAACTGCGCGGCGATGCGCAGGTCGCGCGC
>NZ_JBGSOZ010000224.1:0-2433 GCF_041738905.1 Aestuariivirga sp. | reverse complement strand
AACTCTCGGAACACAAGCGACCTGATGGAGCACGTGCAATGACGACCCGTATCGCCTACATGCCCCTGAACACCTATCCCGAAGCTGTTCCGGATCAGGCCATTCTTGCTGCCATCGACTTTGCGTCGAAGTTGAAGTGCGGCCTGCATGTTTCAGTCTTCTCCGTGAAGATTCCGCAGCTCTACTCGCCCATGGGCGGACTGCTTCTTGACGTACCGAGCCTCGTGCACGGCACCGAGGAACGGAGCAAGGCCGAATGCCGCCGCCTCGAAGCTCTTGTCAACGGCGCTGCCGGGCCAGGCCCGAAGATCCAGTGCAGGAGCCGCGAGATCATGCTCGGGGCGGCGCTCGATGTCGCCGCGGGCGATGCCCGCTACTTCGACCTCGCCGTGCTGCCCTGGACGGGCGAGACGGTCTCCGCGCAGGACCTGTCTGAAGCCGTCGTCTTTGGTTCTGGCCGCCCCACCGTGCTCGTGCCCGCGACATCAACGGTTTCCGGCCTCGACCATGTCGCGATCGCCTGGGATGCAAGTCGCTTTGCAGCCCGCGCGCTCTACGATGCCTTGCCGTATCTCGACGAGGGCGGTCGTGTCTCGGTCCTCACGGTCAAGGACGAAAAGCCGCTGAGTGGCGCCGATCCTGCCGGAACCCTTGCGTCGTGGCTGAAGACACGCGGATACGATGCGAAGTCCGCGGACATTGCTCTCGACAAGCGGAGCATCTCCACGGCCTTGCAGGAAGCGGCGCTGTCGGAAGGCGCGAAGCTGCTGGCGATGGGAGGCTTCGGACATTCCCGCCTGCGTGACTTCGTCCTGGGTGGTGCAACCAAGGGCGTCCTCAAGGAGATAAGGCTGCCGATTCTGCTCTCGCATTGATGGCGGGACTGGAGAGTTTGATTTGCTCCGTTTCTTCGAAGGCAAAGGGATCCAACATGAAGACAATTCTGGCTGCAGTTGACGGTTCCGCCCCATCTTATCGCGCGCTCGAGCACGCAGCGCTGTTGTCGAAGGCACTCGGAGCAGATCTGGTCGTGCTTCTGGTCCGGCAGTTCATTGTTGGACGCCACGACGTGCTGGAAGTCTGGACCAACGAGCAGGTTTCCGAGATCAGGAAGCATGTAGGTAAAGTCGTCTCCGAGAGTGGAACCCCCTCGCATCGGGTCTTGGAAGAGCATTCGCGCGATGTCGCTTACGCAATTATCGAGGCTGCCTTGTCGAATCACGTCGATCTCATCGTTATGGGAGCATCCGGCATGGGCAGCATCAAAGCCTTCATCCTGGGTTCGGTTTCGAACAGTGTATTGCGTCAGGCTGCATGCCCGGTGATGATCGTTCATTAGCTGATATGACTACGCTCGATCGGTCGTGCCGAGAGTGGTAGCTGTTGCCATCACTGACGCCCCAGCACCTGGCAGCTTTTCGCGAAGTGGCAGCTGACGGTTCTTGCCCCAAGACGTGCGTATTTTTGAGCGCCGGGTGACTTTGTCGCTGCGCACGACTTCACATCGCGAATCACCCGATGTCCGCTTCCGGCCCTGCTCCGGCATCGCCGCGTAGGCCGAACAGGGCCGCTTTCGCCTCGGAAGCCGTCATGGGCGAATGACAGGCCATGTCCGCGTGTGGCTTGAAACGCTAGACGTCGCGCGCGGCCCACAGGAGGCGGAGGCCGAGCGCGCCGAGGAAAAGGCCGGTGATGCGGTCGATCCAGGCCTTGGCGCGGAGATAGAAGCTGCGCACGGGGCCTGAGCCGAAGAACAGCGCCACCACCGTGTACCACCACAATTCGTTGAAGCTGACGATGGCAATCAGCGCCAGGGTCATCCAGAGCGGGACGCTGGCGGGCAGCATTGCGATGAAGATCGAGCCGAAGAAGACCACCACCTTCGGATTGGCAAGCTGGGTCAGGAATCCGCGCATGAAGGGATTGCCGGTGGCATCGGCGCCATCCATCGCGATGGGGTCCTTCGCATGCCGGAAAATCTGCCAGGCGATCCACAGCAGGAACAGGGCGCCCGCCATCTTCATCGCCATGAACAGCATGGGCATGGCGTGGAACACGGCATTGAGACCGAGAAGCGCCGCGCTGGACCAGATGACCGTGCCGGCGGTCAGCCCCAGCGCCACCTTGACGCCATCGAGGCGCGAGCGCGCCACCGCGGTCCGCGCCGTGATCAGGAAGGACGGCCCCGGCGAGATCACCGCCAGGAGCTGGACGAAACCGATGGACAGAAGCAGGAGGAGATCAGACGCGGTCATCACAGGTCGCCGATGGCATGACGGAACTTTCGCACGGTGTCGGCCAGGCCGAAGGTCAGCGCATCGGCGATGATGGCATGGCCGATCGAGACCTCGGCCAGATTGGGCAGGGCCGCCACCAGCGGCGGCAGGTTGGCGCGCGTCAGGTCATGGCCGGCGTTGAGGCCAAGCCCCGCAC
>NZ_JBGSOZ010000221.1:0-49386 GCF_041738905.1 Aestuariivirga sp. | reverse complement strand
GGCTGGCCGTGCTGAACTCGGTCTTCGAACGCGACGAGGCGGCCCGCGCTGCCGTCGAGGCCCGCGCGGCGGCGATCACATCCGGCATGGATTTCGAGGCGACGCTGGAACGCTGGTTCGCCGGCGAGCAATCGCCCCTGCGTGACCGCGTGGCGCAGTGGCTCGCCTTCACCAGTGCCGAGAGCTATGCCATCGCCTATCGCATCTTCGCCGGAAGCGACCGTGCCTTCTCGGGCAAGATGGGCGGCATCCTTTGTCCGGCGCTTTTCGCCACGGGCGAGCTCGATCCCAATTCCACCCCGGCAATGACCGAGGCCATGGCCGCTGCATCGGTCCGTGGCAGAAGCGCCGTCATCCCGCAGGCCCGGCACATGATGACGGTCACCGCACCGGAGGAAACCAATGCGCTGCTGACGCAGCTTCTGGCCGAGCGGCTCAGCAGTTTCGAGAACCGCGAACTCCGCACCGCTTTCGGCAGCTTCATGACCGGCGTCACCATCGTGACCACGGCGGGCATCGACGGCACCCCACGCGGCTTCACGGCCAACAGCTTCACCTCCGTCTCGCTGGAACCGCCGCTGCTCCTCATCTGCATCGGCAAGTCGGCCGCGAGCATGGATATCTTCCGGCAGGCCAGGGGCTTTGCGGTCAACATCCTGTCGGAGCAGCAGAAGGAGACCTCGGTTCTCTTCGCCTCGAAGCGAGCCGACAAGTTCGAGGCCGCCACATGGCGTGAAGGGCCTTTCGGCAACCCGCTCATCGAGGGCTCGGCCGCATGGTTCGACTGCGCCCGCTATCAGGTGATCGATTCAGGCGACCACATCATCCTCATGGGCCACATCGAGGCCTTCTCCTATTCCGACGCCAACCCGCTGGGCTATGCGCGCGGCGGCTACATCACGCTGGGTCTCGAGCAGGCAGCGGTGAACGCGGCCTCGTCCTCCAGCCGCACGGTGGTCGGCGCCATTCTCGAGAACGAGGGCCGCCTCGTCCTGATGCCCGATGCCGGAAGGCCCAACGGGCTTGCCTTGCCGGAGGTGGGCCGCAGCGGCCACAGCGGCAGCGCGTCCCAGCTGCACGAGCTGCTGACGCGCGAGGGGATCGACGCCACGCTGGGCTTTCTCTTTGCCGTCTTCGAGAACCCCGGCCCGCGCGAGCAATGCATCTACTATCGCGGCGAAGCGCTGCTGCATGCGCGAGGCCGCACCGTGCTCGCCGATTTCGATGACATCCCCTGGGACAGGCTCCCCGACGAGGCCACCCGCTCGATGCTGAAGCGCTATGCCGCCGAGCGCAAGATCGGCCGCTTCAAGGTCTATTCTGGCGATCACAAACAGGGAACCGTGAGAGCGGTGGACTGAAGGCTTCACGCCATCACGGCAGCAATCCTCGCCTGCATCTCCTCAGCCTCGTCCTGGGTCAGTGCGCCGAAGCTCAGGTGGCAGCGGAAACTCTGCTGCGGCGGAACAACCTTCACATTGCCCTTGGCTTTCTCGGCCAGATAGCCATCGGCCTCCGCCGTTCCGGGCAGGAACAGCCCCAGCGCATCCTGGTCAGCATTGCGCGTCATCCAGCGCACGCCGCTCGGCAGCTCATCCAGGCGGTGGCTGATATAGTCCGCCGTGCCATCGGGGAGCAGTTGCATGGCGTGGCCCCAGCCATCGGCGTCAGGCTTCATCGTGAGGCCCATCACGATCTCCGGATCAACGGCGCGTCCAGGCACAAGGTCGCGGTGCAGCCCGGGATTGTCCACCATCGTGGCAAGCATGGCGGTGAAGGCTTCGGTCGGCTTGAACAGGCCTTGCGGAACCTTCCTGCGGATCCGGATGTGCAGCGGGTCATCCGGCGCGGTGTCGATGAGCCTCGCCCCGTCATGCGGACGGAAGTTGACATGCGCCAGATACATCAGCTCCATCGGCGTGTGCTTGAGGTTGATGATCTCAAGCTCGGCATCGATGCGGCCATCGTCTTCATGCAGCTTCAGCAAAGGCCGCGACTCGTAACTGTGCGTGAAGGCGATCGTGTAGCGCCCCACGCCTGTCAGCCCCATCCACGTGCCGCGTTCGTCCTTGCCCACCACAATCGATGCGGTCTGATAGGGCAGGTTGGGCAATTCGCCGTGCAGCGGGTGCGTGTCTTCCGTGGATGGGTTGCCCATGGCGGTTGCGCCGCAATGGACGAGAAAGCCGCCGCTGTTGCCGAGGTAATGCGTGGCGGGCATCGGGTCGCCGAACATCGAGCGCATGGTGAGGCGGCGTCCGTGAAACATGGCGTCCGCGATCTGCTGGCCTTGATAGGGCAGGCAGATGATCTCGCCCACCTTGTTGCGGATACGCAGCGCCTTCAATCCGCTGCCATAGCAGAACACCGAGGCGGTGAGGCTGCCGGCCTTGGCGATGACGGTTTCCGCCGGTCCGAAGGTGACGGAATCGAGGTTGAAGCTGATCGGTCCGGGCATGTGCCGCCTCCCTGTTTCAAGGCAGGAGACGACAAGGCCGGGATGCCGTCAAGCCCGCGTTGATAGGCGTCTATCAGGAATTGACAAAATCCTTGATTGAGCTTTGATAGCCACATGGCGCGGGCGACAATCGAGGATGTGGCGAGTGAGGCGGGCGTAAGCGTCGCCACCGTCGATCGTGTGTTGAACGGCAGGGCTGCCGTGAGGCCGCAAACGGTCGAGCGTGTGGAGAAAGCCATCCGCCGCCTCAACTACCAGCCGGACCGCCTCGCCGCGAGATTGGCGCGTGCCCGGGAGTACCGCTTCTGCTTCGTCGTGCCCGAGGGCACCAACGCCTTCATGATCGCACTGGCCGATGCCGTGCGCGAGGAGGCGCTGCGGATGGCGCAGGAGAAGGTGGCGATCGACCTCCGCTTCACCGATGTTTTCGACGCGGACACGCTGGGCGCGGCGCTGGATGCGATCGGCAACATCTATGACGGCGTTGCCGTGGTGGCGCTCGACCATCCCCGCATCCGCGAGTCGATCAATGCGCTGGCCGACCGCGGCGTCACGGTGGTGACGCTCGTCTCCGACGTGCCGAGTTCCAGGCGCGCGCACTTCGTCGGCATCGACAATTCGGCGGCGGGCCGCACGGCCGCAACGCTGATGGGACGTTATCTCAGCGGGCGGAAGGGCAAGGTGGGCCTGATCGCCGGCTCGCTGTCGCTCCGCGATCACATCGAGCGCCAGTTCGGCTTCGAGCAGGTCTTGGCGCATGAATATCCGGAACTTTCGATCTTGCCCGTGCGCGAGGGCCGCGACGACTGGAAGAAAGTGAAGAAGCTGGCCGCGCAGCTCTTGGGTGACCATCCCGACCTGATCGGGCTCTACAATGTGGGAGCGGGCGCCCGCGGCATCGCGGAAGCGCTGGAAGATGCGAAGCGCCAGCGCGAGGTGGTGCTGATCACGCACGAGCTCACCGACGACACCCGCCGTGCGCTGATCGATGGCACCATCGACATCATCATCAACCAGGATGCAGGCCACGAGGTCAGAAGCGCCATCCGCGTGCTGCTCTCCAAGGCCGACAAGGCGCCCATCGTCGAGCAGATGGAGCGCATCCGCATCGATATCTATATTCGCGACAACATCCCCTGAGGCAACCAGCGTCACTGAGGCAACCATGTATCTCGGACTCGACTTCGGCACATCATCCGTCAAAGGCGTTCTCATCGACGCCAGGCAAAAGATCATTGCCACCGCTTCGGCCCCGTTGAAGGTGTCGCGGCCGCAGCCCGGCTGGTCCGAGCAGGCGCCGGAGGGCTGGTGGAAGGCTTGCAACATCGTGGTGAAGACACTGGGCAAGATGAAGCCCAAGGCGATTGCGGCGGTCGAGGGCATCGGCCTTTCGGGCCAGCAGCATGGCGCCACCTTGATTGGCAAGGACGGCAAGGCGCTGCGCCCCTGCATCCTGTGGAACGATGCGCGCTCGTTTGCCGAATGCGCCGACATTGAAGCGCGCGAACCCAAGGCCCGCGCCATTTCCGGCAATATTCCGCTTGCGGGCTTCACGGCGCCCAAGCTCGTCTGGGTGAAGAAGCATGAGCCCAAGGTCTTCGACAAGGTGGCGAAGGTGCTCTTGCCCAAGGATTATATCCGGCTACGCATGACGGGCGAGTATGCCTCCGACATGTCGGATTCTTCCGGTACTTACTGGCTCGACGTCGCAAAGCGCGACTGGTCGGAAAAACTTCTCGCCGCCACCGACATGAGCATCGACCAGATGCCGAAGCTCTACGAGGGCACGGATGCCACGGGGCAGTTGACGGCTGCGGTCGCCAAGGCCTGGGGCATGCCGAAGCGCCCCGTCGTGGCGGGCGGCGGCGGTGACAATGCGGCGGCGGCCTGTGGCATCGGCGCGGTCACGGACAATTCGGCCCTCGTGTCGATCGGCACCTCGGGCGTCATGTTCGTGTCCAACAACACGTTCCGGCCCAATGCGGGCCGCGCCGTCCATGCCTTCTGCCATGCAGTGCCGGGTACATGGCACCAGATGGGTGTGATCCTGTCTGCTGCGGGAAGCCTCGAATGGCTGGCGGGCGTTCTCGGCTCGCCTGCACCCAAGCTCATTTCCAAACTCGGCACCAAGTTGGCGGCGCCGTCTCCCGCATTGATGCTTCCCTATCTCTCAGGCGAACGCACGCCGGTGGCCGATGCGCAGGTGCGCGGCCTCATCATGGGGATCGGCCACGAGGCCGATCACAAGAGCCTGACGCATGCAGCACTCGATGCCGTGGCCTTCGCCTTCCGCGACTCGCTCGAGGCCCTGAAGGATGCGGGCACCGAGGTGAAGCGTGTCACCGCCGTGGGCGGTGGATCGAAGTCCGAACTCTGGCTCAAGATTATCGCGACAGTGCTGGGCGTTCCCGTCGACCTGCCCGCGGCGGGTGATGTCGGTGGCGCGTTCGGAGCGGCACGGCTTGGCCTCATTGCCGCCACAGGCGCGGATTTCCGCAAGGTGCTCACCGCGCCGAAAACGGCCCGCACCATCAAGCCGGAACCGAAGGCCCGCGATGCCTATGAAGAACACTATCGCCGCTACGTGAAAATCTACCCCGCGATCAAGGAGATCTATCGCTGATGACAAGCTTCTATTCCCGCAAGGACCCGATCCGTTACGAAGGTCCGTCCTCCTCGAGCGAACTGGCCTATCGCTGGTACAACCCCGACCAGAACGTGATGGGCAAGTCGATGCGCGACCACCTGCGCTTTGCCGTTGCCTACTGGCACACGCTGTGCTGGCCGGGTGGCGATCCCTTCGGCGGTGACACGTTCCAGCGCCAGTGGCATCACATGGCCGACGAGATGGCGGCCGCGCGCATGAAGGCCGACATCATGTTCGAGACGCTCGTGATGCTCGACGTGGACTTCTTCTGCTTCCATGATCTCGACATCGCGCCCGAAGGCAAGTCGCTGAAGGAGTTCAACGCCAACGTCACCGAGATCGCGAAGATCTTCGAGAAGAAGATGGCGGCGACGAACAAGAAGCTGCTGTGGGGCACCGCCAACATGTTCTCCAATCGCCGCTTCATGGCGGGTGCGGCAACCAATCCCGACCCGGACGTGTTTGCCTATTGCGCGGCCCAGGTGAAGCACTGCCTTGACGTGACCAAGGACCTTGACGGCGCCAACTACGTGATGTGGGGCGGCCGCGAGGGCTATGAGACGCTGCTCAACACCAACATCGGGCATGAGCTCGAACAGGCCAAGCGCTTCCTCTCCATGGTGGTCGAATACAAGCACAAGATCGGTTTCAAGGGGCCGATCCTCCTTGAGCCCAAGCCGCAGGAGCCGACCAAGCATCAGTATGACTACGACGTCGCCACCTGCTACGCCATGATCGCATCGCTGGGCCTCCAGAACGACGTGAAGCTCAATGTCGAGCAGAACCACGCGATCCTGGCCGGCCACACCTTCGAGCACGAGATTGCTCTGGCTTCGGCGCTGGGCGTCTTCGGGTCGATCGATATCAACCGCGGCGACTATCAGTCGGGCTGGGACACCGACCAGTTCGCCATGAACATTCCGGAGATGTCGCTCGCCTTCCTCGAAATCCTCAAGGCCGGCGGCTTCACCACGGGCGGCCTCAACTTCGATGCCAAGATCAGGCGCCAGTCGATCGATCCGGACGATCTTCTTCACGCACATGTCGGCTCGATCGACGCCTGCGCACGCGGGCTTCTGATCGCGGCGAAAATTCTGGAGGACGGAAAGCTCGGCAAGATCGTCGATGATCGCTATGGCAAATGGAACGAGCCGAAGAACCAGGCGATGCTAAAAGGCAAGGAGACGCTCGACTCGATAGCAGCGCGCGTTCATGCCGAAGGGCTCGAACCGCAACCGAAGTCGGGCCGGCAGGAGCGGCTCGAAAATCTGATCAACTCTTACATCTGACATTCCGGGAGGACCTGAAGACATGGCAACTGACATCAAGGGCCCCGCAATTTTCCTCGCGCAGTTCGCAGGCGATGCGGCCCCCTTCAATTCATGGGACTCGATCACGAAATGGGCCGCCTCGCTCGGCTACAAGGGCGTGCAGATCCCCACCTGGGACGGCCGCATGATCGACCTCAAGAAGGCCGCGGAATCGAAGACCTACTGCGACGAGATCAAGGGCATCGCGAAAGCCAATGGCGTCGAGGTGACCGAGCTGTCCACCCATTTGCAGGGCCAGCTCGTGGCGGTGAACCCGGTCTATGACGAAGCCTTCGATGCCTTCGCGCCCTCGGCAGTCCACAATAACCCCAAGGCCCGCCGTTCATGGGCCGAGGAGCAGGTGAAGTTTGCGGCCAAGGCCTCGAAGCATATGGGGCTCACTTCGCATGTTACATTCTCCGGCGCTCTGGCCTTCCCCTTCCTCTATCCATGGCCGCCGCGCCCTCCGGGCATGATCGAGGAGGCTTTCGACGAGCTTGCCCGCCGCTGGAAGCCGCTGCTCGACGTGATGGACGAGAATGGCGTCGATGTGGGTTACGAGATCCATCCGGGCGAAGACCTGATGGACGGCATCACCTTCGAGATGTTCCTCGAGCGCCTCGGCAATCACAAGCGCTGCCAGATCAACTACGATCCCTCGCACTTCGTTTTGCAGCAACTCGACTATCTCGACTTCATCGACATCTACCACGAGCGCATCTGCGCCTTCCATGTGAAGGACGCGGAGTTCAACCCGACGGGCCGGCAAGGCGTCTATTCCGGTTTCCAGAACTGGGTGAACCGCGCTGGCCGCTTCCGTTCCCTGGGCGATGGCCAGGTCGATTTTGGCGCCATCTTCTCCAAGCTCGCGGCCTACAACTACGACAGCTGGGCCGTGCTCGAATGGGAGTGCTGCCTGAAGGATTCGAACGAAGGTGCCGCCGAAGGCGCGCCCTTCATCGAAAGCCACATCATCAAGACGACGGCCAAGTCCTTCGATGACTTCGCCGCGGGCGACAATTCCGACCGCAGCAAGGCCCGCCGGATGCTCGGGCTCTAGGAGGACGACATGGTATCAGGACGCAGCGACGCGAGTACGGGCCGCATCAGGCTCGGCATGGTGGGCGGCGGGCAGGGGGCCTTCATTGGCGCTGTCCATCGGCTTGCCGCACGCATGGACGATCAATACGAGTTCGTGGCCGGGGCCCTTTCCGCCGACCCGAAGAAGGCAAAAGCCTCCGGCGCGGAGCTGGGTCTCGACCCGGCCCGCGTCTATACCGACTTCAAGGAGATGGCGAAGGCGGAAGCCAAGCGTGCCGAGGGGATCGAGGCGGTGTCGATCGTGACGCCGAACCACATGCATGTGCCGGCCGCCATGGCCTTCATCGAGGCCGGCATCCATGTCATCTGCGACAAGCCGCTGGCCCTCAACCTCAAGGAAGCGAAGGCGCTGGAAAAGCTGCTGGCAAAGCGCAAGGACGTGATCTTTGCCTTGACTCACAACTACTCGGGCTATCCCATGATCCGCCAGGCCAAGGCCATGGTGGCCGCGGGCGAGTTGGGCGACATCCGTGTCGTCCAAGGCGAATACCCGCAGGACTGGCTGACGACCGCGCTGGAAAAGACCGGCCAGAAGCAGGCGGCCTGGCGGACTGACCCGAAGCGTTCGGGTGCTGGCGGTTGCGTGGGCGACATCGGAACTCACACCTACCAGCTTCTCTGCGATGTCTCGGGCCTGAAGGCCGAGGAACTCGCCGCTGACCTTAGCTCCTTCGTGAAGGGCCGCGTGCTGGACGACAACGCCAATGTGATGCTGCGCTTCAAGGGTGGCGCCAAGGGCATGATATGGGCCAGCCAGGTGGCGCCCGGCAACGAAAACGGCCTCAAGATCCGCGTCTACGGAACCAAGGGCGGTCTTGAGTGGAAACAGGAAGACCCGAACTATCTCTGGTACACGCCGTTCGGTGAACCGAAGCGGCTGATCACCAGGGGCGGTGCCGGGGCCAATGCCGCCGCGGGCCGCGTCACGCGCGTGCCGCCGGGCCACCCAGAAGGCTATCTCGAAGGCTTTGCCAATGTCTATTCGGAGATCGCACGCGCCATAAAGGCGAAGCGCACGGGCAAGAAGCCGGAGAAGGACGTGGTCTTTCCCGGAATCGCAGACGGCGTCGCCGGAATGGCCTTCATCGAAGCCTGCGTGAAATCGTCGGCCAAGAACGGCAAGTGGACGAAGCTTTAGGAATTTGAAGTTGTCACACGAACATCATGCGCGGGCGTGAAGTCCGCGCATCCGTCCTTGCCAACTCGACGGTGGAGCGGGACGTTCAGTCGCCCGCTGCCTTCAGGATGCGCTTGCGGAGCCGCCTGACGCCATAGAAGACGAGGAGCACGACGACGGGAATGGTGATGAGGCCGATGAGCTTGGTGTTCACATTGGCATAGTCCCCGGCACCCTCGATGATTTTCGAGACGATGCCGATCAGGTAGTAGCTGATCGCCACAACCGAAAGGCCCTCGACCGTTTCCTGCAAACGAAGCTGCTGGTGGCCGCGCTTCTCCATCGAGCGCAGCAACTGCTGGTTCTGCCCTTCGAGCGCAATGTCGACGCGGGTGCGCAACAGGTTCGAGGCGCGCTCGATCCGCTCCGCCAGGCTCTTGATGCGGTCGGATACCGCAAGGCAAGTCGCCATGGCGGGGCCAAACCGGCGGTCGAGAAACACGCCGATGCGCTGGAAGCTCATCACCTTCTCCTCGCCAAGCTCCGAGATGCGCTTGTCGACCAGGGCGGCATAGGCGCGGGCGGCGGAGAAGCGGTAGCTGGTGCGGCTTGAAATCTCTTCCACATCGCGGGCGATGCGGCTGAGGCGCGTGAGCAGCTCGGCGTCCTCGTGGCTTTCCTGGGCGGAGAGCATGTCGGCCGTCACCCTAGAGACAGCGCGTTCCAGCCCCGCGAGTTCGCCCTGCACCTTGCGCGCCATGGGCAGCGCCAGCAGGGCCATCATGCGGTAGGTCTCGATTTCATGAATGCGCCGGATGACCCGGCCAAGGCGGAGCGGCGACAATCCGTTGTCCTGCACCAGCATGCGGGTATAGCCATCGGTCCCGATCCGGAAGTCGGTCCAGACCGTCGCCTGCCCGGAACTTGTCTTCGATCCGGCTAGGTCCTCATGCCCGAACATGGCAACGAGTTCGGCCACGTCCGGAGTGGGTTCATCCATCGACATGATGCGGGTGTGGATACCGACCAGCCTGTGGCCCGGCAGTCCCTCGACCCAGCCAACGGGCAGGATGACAAGCGCCTCGCCCTTCTCGGAACCCCCTTCGGACACCACGCTGATGCGGTAGAACTCGCCATGCCGCTCATACTTGATCTGGCCGCCGGCGATTTCCGCAGTGTGATGCTGCGCGCCATCCGCGGGCGGCTTCACGCCCAGGGCGTCACACAGCATCTTCACATGGGCAAGAGGATCGCCGTCGCCCTCGCCGATGGTGAAGGCGAGATGGGTCACACGCGAGGGCGCCGTCACCGGAATGCCGGGCCGGCCGTGCAACTCGTCGTTCAGAACGTTTCGAAGCTCGTGATCGCGCATGATTCCCCTTGGGAACTCTCTTAGTGCATGGCGCACGCCGGTCAATGCGGCGTTGCAGCATCCTGCTTTCCACCCGCGTTCTGATTAACTATGGTGCAGCCATGAAAGCGGCCGACATCGTCAAATACCCATTCTGGACCCTGGCGCTTGCCACCGGGGCCAAGTCGTTTCGTGACAACAAGGTCATCGGATCACCCGCGCTGAACCGCATGGGCCTCCATGTCGGCCGGATCAGCCTGGCCCACGACCTGGCCTGGCGCAGGCGCCGGAGGCTGGCCGGACTGGTGAGCCCGGACGACCGCGCCGCCTTCGACCGCGATGGTTTCGTGGCGAAACGGAATTTTCTCGATCCAGAAACCTTTGCGCGGCTGAAGGAGCAGACCCTGAACCATCGGGCCACGGCCCGGGAGATGGTGCAGGGTGACACGATCACCAGGCGGATTGCCATCGACGGCCCGGCCCGCCGGGCGCTGCCCGAGGTCGATGCGCTGCTCAGGCGCAAGGACTGGTCCGGTCTGATGCGCTATGTCGGATCCTATGACCAGGAGCCGCTCTACTATGTCCAGACCATCCTGAGCCATGTGGCGGACGCAGCACCCGACCCGCAGACCAATTTCCATGCCGATACCTTCCACCCGAGCGTCAAGGCGTGGTTCTTCCTCACCGACGTGGCCGAGGACGAGGGGCCTTTCTGCTATGTTCCGGGCTCGCATCGCCTGACGCCCGAGCGCATCGCCTGGGAGCGCGAGATGAGCATTGGTGCTGCGGAACATTCCGACCGCTATTCGGCCCGCGGCTCGTTCCGGGCCAGTGCCGCCGATCTGGAACGGATGAAGCTCCCGAAGTCGGTCGCCTTCGCTGTGCCCGCCAACACGCTGGTGGTGGGCGACACGGTGGGCTTCCATGCCCGGGGGTTCAGCGCCAGGCCCTCGCGCCGTGTCGAGATCTGGGCCTATGGCCGGCGCAACCCCTTCCTTCCCTGGGCCGGCTTCGATCCGCTGAGCCTGCCCGGCATCGCGGAGGCCCGCATCCCCCTCATGTGGAAGGCGCTCGACAAGGCGCAGGCGCTGGGCGTGGGACGGAACAGCTGGGTCGACAAAGGCGAAAAGCGGCCGCTGGATGACTGAACCTCTCGAACACGCGGCGCCCCACCGCAAGGCCTCGCGTGACGTGCGCCGCCAGCAGCTGATTGATTCGACGATCCGCATCCTCGGGCAGAAGGGCTACGCCGCGCTCACGATTGCCGATGTCGCCCGCTCGGCGGGCCTGTCGACCGGCATCGTCATCTTCCATTTCAACAGCAAGGACGAGCTGCTCTCGGCTGTCCTCCGGTTCCTCGCCGAGGAATACCGCCAGCACTGGGAGAACGCTCTCGAGGCCTCCGGTCCCGATCCCGCGGATCGCCTCCGGGCACTGCTGACGGCGGATTTCGACCGCGCCGTCTATACGCCCGAGAAGCTGGCCGCCTGGATCGCCTTCTGGGGCGAAACGCAAGGCCGCCCGACCTATGACCAGATCTGCTCCGGGCCGGATGCCGAGCGCCAGCGGGCCACGCTCCTGCTGTGCGAAACGCTGGTGGCGGAAGGCCGCTATGGGCTTGATCCAACCGTGGTGATGCGGGCGCTGGAGGCGCTCTGCGACGGCATGTGGTTCGGTGTCGCGGCGGATGGCGCGGGCCATCCTGGCCGCATCACGCCGGAAGAGGCGCACCGCATCGTCGATACTGTGCTGATGGCATTCTTTCCCCGTCATTTCCCTGTCCGGCGCATCTGATTTGCGTACCTCAATTTCCCTCTTCCGCGCTGCGGCAAAAGTTCTATAAGTGCCGCCGGAATTCACCTGTCACTTCTTCTGGAGATCCCCATGACGAAAGTCCGTGTCGCCATCAACGGCTTCGGCCGCATCGGCCGCAACATCGTTCGCGCCATCTATGAGTCCGGCCGCAAGGACATCGACATCGTCGCTGTCAACGATCTGGGCCCGGTCGAGACCAACGCGCATCTGCTCCGCTACGACTCGGTGCATGGCCGCTTCCCGCATGAAGTGACGACCAAGGGCGATTCGATCTCGATCGGCACCGACACGTTCAAGGTGACGGCGATCAAGGACCCGAGCCAGCTGCCGTGGAAGGACCTCGGCGTCGACATCGCGCTCGAGTGCACGGGCATCTTCACCGCGAAGGACAAGGCCGCGGCCCATCTGACCGCCGGCGCCAAGCGCGTCATCGTGTCGGCACCCTCGGATGGCGCCGACTTCACCGTCGTCTACGGCGTCAATCATCACCAACTGACGAAGGACCACATCGTCATCTCGAATGCGTCCTGCACCACCAACTGCCTGGCGCCCGTGGCCTTCGTGCTCAACAACGAGATCGGCATCGATCATGGCTTCATGACCACGATCCACGCCTATACCGGCGACCAACCGACGCTCGACACCATGCACAAGGATCTCTACCGCGCACGCGCCGCGGCAATGTCGATGATCCCGACTTCGACCGGTGCCGCCAAGGCCATCGGTCTCGTAATTCCGGAACTTAAGGGAAGGCTCGACGGCACCTCGATCCGCGTGCCGACGCCCAACGTCTCCGTCGTCGACTTCAAGTTCGTGGCCAAGCGCAAGACGACGGTCGAAGAGGTCAACGCGGCAATCAAGGCGGCGGCCGACGGCAAGCTCAAGGGCATCCTCGGCTACACCAACGAGCCGAACGTCTCGATCGACTTCAATCACAACCCCAATTCGTCGACTTTCCACATGGACCAGACCAAGGTCATGGAAGGCAGCTTCGTGCGCATCCTCTCGTGGTACGACAACGAATGGGGCTTCTCGAACCGCATGAGCGACACGGCCGTCGCCATGGGCAAGCTGATCGGCTGATTGACATGACAAGGCCTCTCCTCATCTCGCCCTCCATTCTCGCAGCCGACTTCGCGCGGCTGGGAGACGAAGTGCGCGCCATCGATGAGGGGGGTGCCGACTGGGTGCATATCGATGTGATGGATGGGCACTTCGTGCCAAACATCTCGTTCGGCATGCCCATCATCCAGGCGATCCGGCCGGTGACGAAAAAGGTGTTCGACGTGCACCTGATGATCGCACCGGCGGATCCCTATCTCGAAGCCTTCGCCAAGGCGGGTGCCGATGTGATCACCGTCCATGCCGAGGCCGGATCCCATCTCGACCGCTCGCTGCAGGTCATCCGTGCGCTGGGCAAGAAGGCGGGCGTCTCGCTCAACCCGTCAACGCCTGCGTCCGTTCTCACGCATGTGCTCGACCGGCTGGATCTCATTCTGGTGATGACGGTCAATCCCGGCTTCGGGGGGCAGGCCTTCATCCCCGCCATGCTCGACAAGATCTCGGAAGTCCGCGAAATGGTCCGTGGGCGGAACATCGACATCGAGGTCGATGGCGGCATCACCCGGCACAATGCAGCCGATGTGGTCCGCGCCGGCGCCAATGTGCTGGTGGCCGGTTCCGCCATCTTCAAGACGACGAATTATGGCGACGAAATCCGCGCCATCCGCATGGCGGCGACAAGCGTCTCCGCATAGTCATCCCTCTCCCATGCTCCGCACGTGGAAGTAGTGAATCAGGGTTTCTTCTCCACCCATTCGAGATAGGCCTCAAGCCACTTCTCAAGGTGAATCTTCGTCTCGGCATCCGTCAGGTTGCCGCTCGCATCGAATTTCTCTTCGTTGTGATTGACGAAAATCTCGGGCCTCGGCATCACGATGGCCTGCAGCGCCTGCAGGTTCTGGCGGAAGTGATATTGCGACCGGCCCGTGCCGTGAAAGAATCCGGCACCAGCGCCGACGATGCCCACCCGCTTCCACTTGAGGAAGGCGGAGCCGCGCGACAGCCAGTCGGTGGCATTCTTCAATACGCCGGTGACCGAGAAGTTGTATTCCGGGCAGGCGAAGATGACGCCATCGGCGGCGCGAATGCGCGCGTCGAGGTCCTTGACGCTCTGCGGCTTACCGTGCGCCTCTTCCTCGTCACCATCATAGAGCGGAATGCCGTGGAGCGTTGCGATCTCCATCTCGACATGCGCCGGCGCCATGTCCTTCAGCGCCCGCAACAGGCCAGTGTTCGTGGACGCCTTCCGCAACGCGCCGCTGATGCCGAGGATTTTCGTCATGCTGTTCCCTTGATTTCCTGAAATGCAGCCAGCGCCCTGTCGCGCGCCTTGGCGTGATCGACCACAGGATGGGGGTAGTTGTTCCCGAGTTCAACCCCGGCGGCCTGAAGCACAAGGCGCGGCGCCTCCCACGGCTTGTGAATGAAGTCATCGGGCATGCGCGACAGTTCCGGCACCCATTTCCGCACGTAAGCGCCCTTCGCGTCGAACTTCTCGCCCTGCAGCACCGGATTGAAGATGCGGAAATAGGGCGCAGCATCGGCACCGCAGCCCGCCACCCACTGCCAGCTTGCGGCATTGCTGGCGATGTCGGCGTCAACCAGCGTGTCCCAGAACCACCGCTCGCCCTGCTGCCAGGGAACGAGCAGGTCCTTGATGAGGAAGGAGGCGGCGATCATGCGCACGCGGTTGTGCATGATGCCGGTGGCCCACAACTCGCGCATCCCCGCATCGACGATCGGATAGCCCGTCTGTCCCTTCTGCCAGGCTGAAAGGCCTTCCGGATTGTCGCTCCACGGGAAGGCGGAGAACTCGGGCCGGAACGGCTCCAACGGCAACGTCGGCCAGTGATGCAGCAGGTGATAGGAGAATTCGCGCCAGAGCACTTCTTTCAGGAACTTCTCCGCCGCGCGATCTAGTTTTCCGCCCGCCCGCGCCTGGGCCGCCCGCACCGCGTGCCAGCATTGCGCCGGGCTGATCTCGCCGAAGTGAAGGTGAGGCGAAAGCCGCGACGTGACGTCGAGGTCGGGCCGGTCGCGGTCATCGGCATAGTGCGCGAGGCCGTCCTCGATGAAGGACTGGAGCCGCACGCGTGCACCTTCCTCGCCGGGCGTCCAGTGTGTCTCGAACCCCTTCGCCCAGTTGGGCCTTGTGGGGAGCAGGTCCCAGTCCGCAAGCCTGTCGCCAGCCAACGTGACGGTCCACGGCGTGAAGTCCGGAACGCCGCGCGGCACCCGGGGCTCGCCAGCTGCGAAGCAGGCCTTCGAGAAGGGCGTGTAGACCCGATAGGGCTCGCCCGCACCGTTGCGGATCGTTTCGGGTTCATGCAGCAGATAGCCGGAATAGCGGTGGCATGTGGCGCCATTGGCCTCGCACGCGGCCTTCACGCGCCGTTCCAGCCCTTCCGCCCATGGCGCGTAGTCCCGAGCGAAATGAACGGAACTTGCGCCGGTCTCCCGCAGCACCTCGGCGATCACCCTGTCGGCGGCACCCCGGCGCAGCATCAGCGGAGCCATTGTCCCCAATGCTTCAAGGCTGCGATGCAGCCACCAGCGCGATGCGCCGCCCATCCGCCATTCGCCGGGCGTGCCATCGTCGAGCACATGAAGGAAGATCACGGGGCCACGCGCCGCAGCGGCGGCAAAGGCGACGTTGTCGGCCAGACGGAGGTCCTGCCTAAGCCAGTAGAGCACGGGGGAAGTCATGGCTCTTGCTACGCCCGGAGCCCCTCGCGGATCAATACCGATCACAGATGCGTGAAGACGTGTTTCATTTGGAACATTCGGGCGTACCTATAGCAATTAAACAAGAGGAGACGACCATGCTGACAAACCGCCGGACCATCATGATGGGCGCTGCTGCCGTTGGCGCGGCTGCAATGCTGTCTCCCGTGGCGCGCGCCGCAGCGCCGATGCAGGGCGTTTCGCCCGCCAATGTCCACCGTTACATGGTGGGAGGCTTCGAGGTGACGGCACTGCTCGATTTTGTCCGGCCGGGCGACAAGCCCGAGACGATCTTCGGCACCAACCAGAAGCCGGAAGATGTCGCTGCCCTCTTGCAGACGAATTTCCTGCCCGCCGACAAGTTCGTGAACATGTTCACTCCCATCGTTGTCAACACAGGGAAAGAACTGGTCTTGTTCGACACCGGGCTTGGCGCCGCCAATGGCGGGCAGCTTCAGGAACGCCTGAAAGCCGCTGGCTTCGATGCCGGTCAGATCGACGTCGTCGTCATCACCCATTGCCACCCGGACCACATCGGCGGGGTAGCAACCGACGGCAAGGCCAACTTCCCCAACGCCCGCTATGTCATAGGCGAGACGGAGTATGGTTTCTGGTCGGCGCCTGAGCGCATGTCCGGGCCGACCGAAAACGCTGCGAAACTCGTGGCTGCCAACGTGACGCCCTTCAAGGACAAGATGACCTTCCTCAAGAACGAGAGCGAAGTCGTGGCGGGCATCCGCGCGCTCGATGCACCGGGCCATACGCCGGGCCACATGGCCTTCCACATCGAGAGCAACGGCAAGCGCATCCTGCTCGGGGCCGACTTCTGCAACCACTATGTGTTGTCGCTGCAGCGGCCTGATTGGGAAGTGCGCTTCGATGCCGACAAGGCCACTGCGGCCGCAACGCGCATGAAATATCTCGACATGCTGGCGGCGGACAAGATCCCCTTCACCAGCTACCACATGCCCTTCCCCTCCGTAGGCTTCGTCGAAAAGTCGGCCGATGGCGGTTACCGCTACGTTCCGGCGACCTACCAGCTCATGCTGTAGCCGTAACCGGCACGTTAAAATGAAAAGCGCGGGCTTCGGGGCCCGCGCTTTTTTATTGAACTGGCATTTTGCGTCAGTCGAGATCGGACTGTTTTTCCTTCAGGACCTGCGCATAGACATTGATGATGAGCGCTGCGAGCAGGATGAGGCCGCGGATAAGGATCTTGAGGAACGAGTCGATCTGTATGTGATCGAGGCCGTTGTTGACGACGCCCAGCACCAGAAGCCCGATGATGGTGTTGCCGATCCCTCCGCGCCCGCCGAACAGCGAGGTGCCGCCGACAACGACCGCCGCGATGGCATCGAGCAGGAACGAGTCGAACTGGTTCTGCTGGGCCGAGCCGAAATAGGCGACGCCGAGCATGCCGGCAATGCCTGAGCACATGGCGCAGATCACCATCACCGAGCCGATGATGAACTTCACGTTGACGCCCGAATACTCGGCCGCCTCGCGATTGCCGCCCACCATGTAGATGTAGCGGCCATAGCGCGTGTAGTTCAGCACCAGATGGCCGACGAGTAGGAACACCAAACAGACGATGATGGTCCAGCCGATGGGAATGGACATCGCCTTGCCGGCGGCATCGAGCCCGAGCGGAATGGAGAAGGCGGTGCCGGAGCCGAGCGTGGTGATGAGATCGGGATACTGATAGGCGATCTGGCCGCGCACCAGCATGGCCGACACGCCATTGGCGATCTGCATCATGGCAAGCGTCATGATGAAGGAGGGGATGCCGATGATGGTCATGCCGCCCGCCGTGACGAGGCCGAAGGCGAAGGCCGCCGCGAGTGCGAGGATGATGGCGATCCAGCCCTGCACCGGCACGTTGGCGATGTTCACGTAATCCGGCTGGATGGTGAAATACGCAACCGTGATGCCGATCGCATTGGCGACCGCCGCCACCGAAAGATCGATCTCGGCTGTCAGGATCACATAGGTGAGGCCCACCGCGATGATGCCGGTGATCGACAATTGCCGGATGATGTTCAGCATGTTGTCCAGCGACAGGAACGACGAGCTGGCAAAGCTGAAGAAGATGACGAGCGCCACCAGCGTGAAGACCGGCGCGATGTTGCGTAGCTGATCCGCCAGGAAGCGCTTCAGGTTGAAGCCCCGCGGTGCTGCTACTTCTGCTGTCGACATTATCTTAAATCTCCCATCAAGGTCTCACGCTGCCGCCAGCAGGTCGGCCTTTTCGATATGGCCCGACGAGAACTCGCGCGCCACCGTACCCTTCTTGATCACCGTCACGCGGTCTGCAAGCGTCAGGATGGTCTCGGGCTCGGTTGAGAGCACGAGGATTGCAACGCCCCTGTCGCGCAGGCTTTTGACGATGCGGATCACGTCTTCCTTGGCACCAACATCCATGCCGCGCGTCGGCTCGGCCAGGATCAACACACGCGGCAGGTGCGTCAGCCATTTGGCCAGCGCCACCTTCTGCTGGTTGCCGCCCGACAGCGAGCCCAGCGCGATCGCCGTGCGCGGCGGCCTGATCTGCAGGTCCTTGATATGAGCCTCGGTGATCTTCTTTTCTTCCTTCGGCTTCACCAGCAAGCGGTGAATGCGGCCCAAAATGGCAATCGACACGTTCTTGTAGACCGGCTCCGAGCGGAACAGCATCATCTTGCGGTTTTCCGGAACGAAGGCGACGCCCGCCTTGCGCGCCGCAGCGGTGGAGCGGAACTTCACCGGCTTGCCATCGAGCTTGATGCCGCCGCGCCTGAGCGCCACCTTTCCGAACAGCGCCCGCGCCAGTTCGATCTGGCCCGAACCCATGAAGCCGTAGACGCCGGTGATCTCGCCTGCCCGCAGGTTGATCGAGAAGTCCCGCAAGTTCCGGCCGTCGCTGACACCTTCGACAGAGAGCACCACGGGCTTCTTGTCGTCGCCCTTGAGCTCCGCATCCTCGCCCATGTGCATGCCTTTGGAGCCACGCCCGATCATGTGCGAGATGATGGAATCCTTGGTGAGGTTCTTCGTGTCCTCGGTGATGACCTTCTGGCCGTTGCGGAACACCGTCACGCGATCCGAGATCGCCAGCACGTCGTCGAGGAAGTGGGAGATGAAGACGATGGAACGGCCCTCGCCCCGCAACCGCCGCAGCACGTCAAAGAGCTGCTTCACTTCCGGCGGCGACAAGGCCGAGGTCGGTTCGTCGAGAATGATGATCTGCGCGCCCGAGAACAGCACGCGCGACAATTCGACAAGCTGCTGCAACCCGACGGGGAGCGAGCCCATGGTGGTGGTGGGGTCGATGTCGAGACCGAGGCTGGCGATCAGCGTCCTGGCCTCGCGGTTCATCCGTCCCCAGTCGACCTTGCCGAAACTGTTGACGGGCTGCGTGCCGAGAAACACGTTCTCGGCGACGGTCAGGTCGGGGACGACGGAAAGTTCCTGGTGCACCATGCCGATGGAATTGGCCAGTGCATCGCCCGCAGAGCGAAGCCTGACCTCGCGGCCCTTGATCTTCATGGTGCCGTCGAATTCGTGATGAACGCCGGCGATGATCTTCATCATCGTCGACTTGCCCGCGCCATTCTCGCCGACGAGGCCGTGAATTTCGCCTGCCCGCAGCGTGAAGCTCACGTCCTTGAGCGCCATGACGCCGCCGAAGTGCTTCGACACGTTTGAAAGTTCGAGCAGGGGCGTTTCGCCCCCGCTCGTTTCGTTGCGTTGTTCCGACATTTAATCCGGGATCAGATCAGGAAGTTCTTCTGGAGCCAGAGGTGACCGGCAGCGGTCTCCTTGGTGATGACCGGGCCGTCCGCGAGGATGAAGTCCGGAATGTCCTTGCCGGCCTTTTCGCCGCCCTGGACTGCCGCGACACCAGCCGCGACCGACCAGCCGTGGATGCGGCAGGAGGGGTTGCGCACGGTGGCGACCATCACGCCTTCCAGCACCGCGTTCACGGCGGGCGGCATGGCGTCCACACCGGCGATCAGGATGTCGGTGCGGTTCTTTGCCTTCATGACGTTGTGCGCGGCAAGCGCCATGTCGTCATTGTGGAAGAAGGCACCCTTGATGTCCGGGTACTGCGTCAGCAGCGAGTCCCAGATGCGGGCGACCTTGGTCACGTCCCAGTCGGCGGGCTGCTCGTCGAGCAGTTTGATGTTGCCGTTGCCGTCAACGACTTGATGGAAGCCCTTGGCGCGGCCTTGAGCGCCAGAATGGCCAAGCGCGCCCTGTGTCATCACCACATTGCCGGCACCGCCCATGGCGGTAACGAGTGCCGAGGTGACGACCGAGCCCATCATGATGTTGTCCGGCGCGATGAAGGTCTGCAGCGGAACCGTTCCCGGAGGAGCGACCAGCGTGTCCATGGCGATGACGGGCGTGCCGCCGTCGATCATCTTCTTGATGGGGTCCGTGAGCGTGCCGATGCCAAACGTCTGGATCGCGACGAAATCCCACTTCTGTGCTGCCATGTTGTCGATGGCGGCGCGCTGCTTGGTGGCCGAGAGCTCACCGTCGAACCAGGTGATCTCGACGTTCATGAGCTTGCCCCAGGCTTCAGCAGCCTGCTTGCCCTGGGCGCACCAGGTGGCCTGAAGGCCGGCGTTCGAGAAGGCCGCCTTCATCGGCTTGCCCGACGGAGCGAGTGCCTGCGCCATTGCGGGATCGAAGCCGGCGTCGGCCAGCAGCGCCGCACCCAGCGCCGTGGCGCCGAGTTTCTTGAAGACGTCGCGGCGGGTTGCCGCTTCCTTGATGAGATCGTTGAGCATTGTGTTGGTCCTCCTCCAAACTCATGTTCTGTCGAGCGCCGGATGTTTTCCGTTGCTGCAAAGCAGCCGGACGTGTTCTTGGTGACGCCGATTTTCAAAACATCCATCAGCGGGTGAAGTTTGTCCAGCGCTTTTGTCGGACAAATAGCCGATGCTGCACGGCATCATGGATGTGCACTTGCGAGATAGAGGCAGCGCGCCTGCGCCATCTTGCAATTACGCGGCGTTTCGCTAGCTCATGTCGGTAACACCATCAGCAAAGTGCATATCATGTCTGCAACATTGGAAACCCGCCTCGGCTACGCACCGCAATCGGCGGCCACGCTTGCTGCCTATCTTTCCTGCATTCCACGCGTCTGCGCGATTCTTGGCGGCGATCCATCGGCATGGCGCATCGAGGAAGTCGGCGACGGCAATCTCAATCTCGTCTTCATCGTCAAGGGCCCCATGGGCGGCGTCGCGGTGAAGCAGGCGCTGCCCTACGTGCGCCTCGTCGGCGAAAGCTGGCCGCTGCCATTGTCGCGTGCGCATTACGAGCACATGGCGCTGACGGAGCAGGCGCGGCTGACAGGCCGCCTCGTTCCCGAAATCCTGCACTATGACGAGACCCTTGCGCTGATCGTGATGGAACTGCTCGAACCGCACATCATCATGCGGCGCGGCATGATCGCGGCGGCGGTCTATCCGAAATTCGCCGATGACATCTCGACCTTCATGGCGCGCACGCTGTATTTCACCTCCGACCTTGCGCTCACCGCGGACAGGAAGAAGGCGATGATCGCGGCGTTTGCGGGCAACACGGCCTTGTGCAAGATCACCGAGGACCTGATCTTCACCGATCCCTATCGCGTGGCGGAGTTGAATCGCTGGACCTCCCCGCAACTCGACGCCTATGCCGCGCGCTGGCGCGAGGATGGCGACCTGAAAGTGGCGGTCTCGCGCCTCAAGCTGAAGTTCCTGTCCTGTGCGGAGGCCATGCTGCACGGCGACCTGCATACCGGCTCCATCATGCTCACCCCCGATGACACGCGTGTCATCGATCCGGAATTTGCATTCATGGGGCCGATGGGATTCGATGCCGGCGCCATCGTCGCCAATTTCGTCATCAACTACTTCTCGCATGATGGCCACGAGGAAGCCCCCGGCGCGCGCGATGCCTATCGCGAGCGCGTGCTGGCGATGCTGGAAACCATCTGGACATCGTTCCGCGAGAAATTCCTCGACCTCTGGCGCAACAATGCCACAGGCGACGCCTATCCCACCTCGCTCTTCCAGGGGGTGGATGGAGAAGCGCGCCTTGAGGCCGAGCGCCAGGCCTACATGGACAGGCTGTGGGCCGACACCGTCGGTTTCGCAGGCGCAAAGATGATCCGCCGCATCCTGGGCCTTGCCCACAACATCGATCTCGAACTGATCGCCGACAAGGATCGGCGCGCCACCTGCGAGGCCCGCGCCCTGACGCTCGCCCGCGACATGATGGTGAACGCGGGCAGCTACCGTTCCGTCGCCGACGTCGCCAACGCCGCGCGCCGCCTGCGCGTGGAGATGAAGAGCTATTGAGGATTTCCCTCTCCCCTTGCGGGAGAGGGTGTCATGCGCAGCATGATTGGTGAGGGGTCCTTCAGCGGATTCCCCTCATCCGGCACGTTGCGCCAACTTCTCCCGCAAGGGGAGAAGGGAAATTACCCAGCCCGTTCCGGAAAGGCCCTGGCGATGGCCTCGCGGTTCGCCGCGATCACGCCGCGCTCGGTGATGAGGCCTGTCACATATTTCGCGGGCGTCACGTCGAAGGCATAGTTCGCGACCTTCGAGCCCTTGGGCACGATCTCCACCGTCTCGATGCGGCCATCGCTGGTGCGTCCCGTCATGTGCGAGACTTCATGGCCAGAGCGCTGCTCGATGGGAATTTCCTTCACGCCATCGACCACATTGAAGTCGATGGTGGGAGACGGCAGCGCCACATAGAACGGCACGCCATTGTCATGCGCGGCGAGCGCCTTGAGGTAGGTGCCGATCTTGTTGCACACATCGCCCTGTGCCGTGGTGCGGTCGGTGCCGACGATCGCCATGTCGACCTGGCCGTGCTGCATCAGGTGGCCTCCGGTATTGTCGGGGATTACCGTGTGCGGCACGCCATGGTGCAGCAGTTCCCAGGCGGTGAGCGAGGCGCCCTGGTTGCGCGGCCGTGTTTCATCCACCCACACATGGATCGGCACGCCGGCATCATGCGCGGTGTAGATGGGGGCCGTCGCCGTGCCCCAGTCCACCGTGGCAAGCCAGCCGGCATTGCAATGCGTCAGGATGTTGATCGTATCGCCGGGCTTCCTCTTCGCGGCGATGGCCTTGATGATCTCGAAGCCGTTGCGGCCGATCGACTGATTGATGGCGACGTCTTCATCCGCAATCTCGGCGGCGCGCGCATATGCCACATCGGCGCGCTGGCTGCGCGGCGTGGGGCCGAGCGTCTTCATCATCTCGTCGAGCGCCCACTTGAGATTGATCGCCGTGGGCCGCGTCCTGAGGAGAAGGTCATAGGCCTGCGTCAGTTGTTCGTCGGATTCGTCCTGCCGCATCGCCAGCGCCATGCCATAGGCGGCGGTGACGCCGATCAGCGGCGCGCCGCGCACCAGCATGTCCTTGATCGCCACCGCCGCGTCGTCCGGCGTCCACAAGGTCACCGTCTCGAACTCATGCGGAAACCTGGTCTGGTCGATGATGTCGACGGCCCAGCCATTCGCGTTCAGCCAGATGGTGCGGTAGTGCTTTCCATTCACTTTCATGCAAAAGACTCCTGTGGCGGCTGTTGTGAATGATCCGCGTCCACCGTTCAATCCCTTCGAGCGCTATTCGTCCGATCTGGTGCCACGCGCCACGATCATGAGTGAGCCATCGGGCAGGGGGCGCTGCAGGCTCAGGGCCTCGGGTGTCGGAGCCGTCAGCCACTGCTCGATCTCTTCCGCCGTGGTGAGGATCACCGGCATGGCCTTGGGGTGAATGGCCCCGACCTCCCTGTTGGCGTCGGTTGTGAGGAAGGCGAAGATATCGTTCTCCGTCTCGCCCTCCTTCACCTTGCGGACCGAGGTCCAGCGCGTCCAGATACCGGCAAACACCGCGAGAGGCCGCTCTTCCGAAAGCGCGAACCACGCGTTCTGCTTCTTGTCTCCGGGAAGCGTTTCCGGTTCCGCAAAGCTGGTGAAGGGCACCACGCAGCGTGAGGCGGCGTCCAGCCAGCGCCGCCAGTGCGGGGACTTCAGGTTCCGCACATTGGTGATGCCGGGGTCCGAATTGCGGCCCTTGAGCGCGAAGGCGGGCGAGGGCATGCCCCAGCGGGCATAGGACAGTTCCCGCCCCTCAGGCGTGTTGCGCACGATGGGCGCAGAATAGTCGGGATAGATGCCGGGCAGCGGAGGCATGTTGCCTGTCGTGTCCACCATGGCGCGCGTCATCTCTATGATCGCGGCCTGGCCCTTGCTGAGGCTGTAGAGATTGCACATGGAACCAAGTGTGCGCGACAACGGCCCGCTTGGCCAGAGCGATCAGGTGCCGGTCAGACGGGCAGGTGAAGCTTCCGCGCCAGACCCTTCACCCACTTTGCTCTTTCGTAAAGCTTTGCATCCGACGCCATGCGGCTGCGGAGGGATGTTCGCATTCTCACCAGCTTGTCGAGCACATGGCCGCGTGCCGTGAAGGCGAGGGTCGAGATATTGAGGCTGATGTGCTCATCGCACCATTCGGCCTTGTAGGATTCATCTCCCAAAGCGAGGTCGAGCCGCTGTACGCCCTGCGCGATGCAGTGCCGCATCAAGTCCATCAGCATGTGCGTACCGGGCGACTGCCTCGCCTCGGGCCCGCTCGGCATGGACATCTGGTAGAGCAGCCACTGCTCATGGTCGCGGAAGCCGAAGGCCGTGGCGGCCGGCTTGCCGTCGACCTCAAGCGAGATCGCCCAGGTTGAATGACCGATGTTGGAACTGAAGAAGGAGACCAGGAAATCCCGCACGCCGGGGGGCGAGAACGGGTCCCAGTGTCCCAGCTTCTGAAGCTGGTCTGTCTTGGCGGTGAGGCAGCTGTCGATCATCCGCCGGGCCTCGGCTTCGGTGGCGGCGATGCGAAAACGGACTGGCCCCAGCTTTTCAAGCGCCGCGCGCTTTTCCCTGAGCCGCTTGAGGGTCTTGCCGCTGCGCCGCCGCTTGAGAGACTCTTCCCAGCTCTCGCCGGGCCTGAAATTGATGGCATGCGCGCCGACATGATAGGGCACGGCACCGGGCAGCACGAAAGGGTTGGGCACGGTCCCGATGAGGCCCGGCTGCTTGGGCATGTAGATGAGATCGATTCCGCCGATTCGGGCGGCGATCTCGCGCATGATGCGCGCGCCGTCGAGCCGTTGCAGGTTCGCCATATGGGCCCTGCTGACGATGGGAGCGGTATAGTCGCTCTGCGGATAGGCACTCCAAGTCAGGATATTGGCGCCGAAACGCCTGACGACCGCGAGGGGAAGTTTCAAAACGGGCTGCCCCGCGCCATGGCAGATCGCGGTCACCGGCTTGAACCTTGTCATCGAGCCGACACGGTCCTGCCAGGACTGCACCCACCTCGCGGACTGGAATGGCGTGAGCCAATCGTGCCTTTCGTCTCCGGCTTCATGGAAGCCGGGCTCTTCTCCCTGACGCAGTTCGATGTGATCGATCACAATACCGGGATCCTGAGGCCTTGGCGCGATGTGAGGGTCGCGGCGGTCGAGAGCGATGACGGGGCATACGGCACTACGGACTGGCCCATGCGCCGGAACGCCGGACCTGATTGGAACGGTAAACTGAAGACTTTGGTTTGCACGCATGTGTTCCCGTTCCTCAACCCCCTCCCTTGCGGGAAACCTTTGAGCGTCAAGGTTGCCATGGGACTGCTAACAGCCCTTTAGAAAACCGGGTGGCGATGTGGCTTTGCCGGGCATGGTTAAGTGGACCTCCACAGCCCGTGTCAATTTTCTCCCTGCCAATCTCACACCAGTGGCCTTTCCCGAGGATTGCCCACGTCTGCGTGCCGCTCAGCCCGATGCCGCGCGAAACCGGTCAGGAACTGGTATCAGGGATCATCTCCGGGCGAAATTGCCGCCACCGGGGCGCTTTACGTCTCAACGAGCCTTGCGCGGACCCCTAGTTCTTCCGCCCGATCGCGGGAAATGCCATTTCCGGCTTGTAGGTCGCGAAACTCGAAAGCTTCTGCGCGTTGCATTCCGTCTGCCAGCGGCTTCCCTGCACAACGCCTGACACGCAGCGGTACTTCTGGCGATAGCCATCCGTAACCGGATTTTCCTCGATTGCGACGGCAGCGATGCCGGTGACCGTCCCGCCTTGCCGCTCGACGAGGCGGATGGCACCGTCCATTGTGCCGCCGGTTTCAACCCACTGGTCAGCCAGCAGCACCCGCGTGCCGGGGCCAAAGGCGGGAAGCCGCATTTCCATGTCCTGCGTGCGGCCCGAGTAGTTGGAAAAACTCACCTTGTCGGTGTCGACGCAGAGCTTGCCCGCCTTGCGGATGGGCAGGAACCCCACGCCGAGGCGCGTGGCAAGCGCTGCGCCCAGCACGAAGCCCATGGCGTCGAGGCCACCAACCACGTCGCAGTCGCAGCCCTTGAGGTCGGCGACGAGATCGTCGAGGAGGTCGTGGAAGGCCTCGCCGTTGATATAGATCGACGTGGGGTCGAGCCAGGCGAACCTGGGGCCCTTGGTGTTCGGCGCCATGATGTTGAGATACCAGCGGTCATCGCGGGGACCTTTGTTGCGGCTCATGAGCGGGCTCCATTTTCGCGGGTGAGTCTGATGAGGCGCGCCAGCCTGGGCGCGGAGATGTTGTAGAAATCGCCGTCGAGGTTGATGCCGGTCGCCACCATGAAGCCGTCGATGTCATCCATGTAGTGATGGGCGTTTTCCGGCGTGATGCCGGAGGCGAGTGTCAGCGCGTGATCGCCAATCCCCCGACGGAAAGCGGCGATCTTGGTGAGGTCGATCGCGTGGCCCGTGGCGACGCCCGATGTGCACACCGCATCCATGAAGCCGGTGGCAAGCCTCGCGGAATATTCATGGTGCTCCGGCGCCACCTCGCGCTGCTTCTTGAAGCAGGTGCCCCCGGTATAGAGGCCATTCCAGCCCGAAACCTCCCGCGCCGTCGCAATGTCCTGGGCCTCGGGCTGATCGTCGCTGGGGCGGCGCTCGTCGATCCGCGCATCATCGGCCCAGTAACCGTCGACAGCTATGCCTTCGCGCTGGAGTTTGCCGAGCACGGGAAACGCATCCCTGCCAGTGACGGCCAGGAAATTGACACCCATCCACAAGGCCGGGAAGCGTTCGCGCACATGTGCAACAATCGGCAGGAAGCGCTCCACGCCGAAATCATGGTTGATGAGGAAGCAGCCGGCCGCCCCTTCGCCAATGACGATCCGCACATTGCGCTCGGCCTGGGCATTGTCCAGCACATGGATGACAGGGAGAACCACTGGCCCCACCGTCTTGAAGAATTTCCGGAACGCGTATCTGTTCATGGGAGGAAAAATACAGCCTTGCCGGGATTTCAGAAATTTATAATGATGATGAAGTCATAAGGATCGCCAATTGCGCGTCATCAACCTGCCGACCGACCTGCTGCGTGCCTTCATCAGCGTCATCGATCTCGGCGGCTACACGCGCGCGGCCAATGCGCTCGGCCGCACCCAGCCCGCCATCAGCCTGCAGATGAAGCGCCTGGAAGAACTGCTCGACGCGACGCTCATCACGCACGAGGGCCGCGGCCTGAAGCTCACCGAGGAGGGCGAGGCGCTTGCCGTCTATGCGCGCCAGCTACTCAGGCTCAACGACGAGGCCGTCGCCAAGCTCAAGGGCCGCTCCGCCAAGGGCCTGCTGCGTATCGGGCTCCCGACCGATTTTTCCGTGGCCTTCCTGCAAGAGGCGATGCTGGATTTCGCGAGAGATCAGCCGGACGTGACCATGTCGATCCACTGCGACCTGTCGCGCAATGTGCTCGACTGGCTTCACGCCGATGAACTCGATATCGCGGTGGCCCTTCTGGCGCGCGAGGCAAACCCCTATCTGGTGCGCTCGTGGGAGGAAAAGCCGATCTGGGCCGCAGCGCGCGATCTGGCCGTTCACAAGCAGCAGCCGGTTCCGCTCGTCACCCATCCTGAGGGTTGCGAGTACCGGCGGCGCATGACGTCGGCACTTCGGGCGGCGGGCCGTGACTGGCGGGTCGCCTATACCAACCCTGAGATCAGCGGGTTGCAGAGCGCCGTCGGTTCTGGCCTGGGCGTCACCGCGCTCACCCGCAAGACGCTTCTGCCCAACATGCGCGTCCTCACCGCGCGCGATGGGTTTCCGGCGTTGGAGCCCATCCGCATTGGCTTGTTCTACAAGCACCAGCGCCTGACAGGAGCGGGCCTCATGCTGGTCGATTCCCTGATTTCCCACATGGACCAGGCCGCCGTGCCCGCATCCAAGGCTGCCGCCGCTCGATAAGCGGGCATCATGCTTTCATTAGAAGCATAAATTTCCCGCATGGCCGTTCACGGTCTAGTTTTTCAACAGCCTCGCTGGACTTCGGCGCCAAGACATGATGCCATGCGGGTCTAAAGGGTGAATGGGAACAACCCGCCGGCAAACCCTCCGGCCAAAGGGAGAGACGCGATGACCAAGATCAAGACGCCGTCACGCCGTGACGTGCTGAAATACGGCGCCGCCGCAGCCACCACGGCACTGTGCACACCCTATGTGAGCCGGGCCTGGGCGCAAACTGTGGAAATCAACATGCTGGCCTGGTACGGCCATGGCGAGCCCGACATGGTGGGCGAGTTCGAAGCCGCCAACAATGTGAAGTTCAAGCCGAAATACTATGCTGGCGGCGATAACATGCTGGGCCTCATCGCCCAGTCCCCGCCCGGAACCTACGACCTCATCCTGTCGGATGGCGAATTCGTGCAGCAGCTCAACGACGGTGGATTGATCGAGGAGCTGAACGCGGCGGATTACCCCTTCGACGACATGATCTATGACGACTTCAAGCAGTTCCCCGGCCACTGGAAGGACGGCAAGCTCTATTCGGTGATGCTGCGCTGCGGGCATCTCGGCGTGTCCTACAACACCACCGCCATGTCGGAAGAAGAGGCGATGAGCTACAAGGCCTTCTGGAAGCCCGAGATCAAGGGCAAGGTTGGCCACTTCGACTGGCACCTGCCGAGCCTTGGTCAGATGAGCCTTACCAACGGTAACGCCGCCAAGCTGTGGGACCAGGATGAGGCCGGCTGGAGCAAGATCAAGGAAACTACCATGTCGCTTCGCCCTCAGGTGGGCGGCTTCTTCGACTACGGCGGCACCTTCAATGGTCTCAAGAACGGCGAGATGATGGCCATGGCCGGCATCGGCGACTGGATCACCGGCGTTCTCGAGCGCGATGGCGCCCCGGTCAAGTCGGTGGTGCCGAAGGAAGGCGGCATCCAGTGGACGGAGTCCTATTCGATAGGCAAGGGCACGCCAAAGGCCGACATCTGCAAGAAGTTCATCCAGTACATGATGTCGCCCGAAGGCCAGGTTCACTCGGCCCGCATGCTCGCCTATCCGGGCTTTGCCGTCACCAAGGGTGGCCGCAAGCTGCTGAACGAGAAGGACCCGAAGGAAGCCCAGCGCACCGGCCAGGTCGACGGCGCTCCCAATGATCCGATCACGCTCCTCAAGGAAGGCCGCGTGCATTATCGCGACATCCCCAAGCAGCAGAGCCTCGAGGACTGGAACGAGTTCTGGCAGGAATACAAGAACGCGTAATTCCAACGGGCAAGAGCCCTCATCCGCCTGCCGGCACCTTCTCCCATGGCTTGGCCACGGGAGAAGGCTCTTGGCGGTGGCCCTTCTCCCGTCCGCAGGGTGGGAGAAGTTGGCCGAAGGGGCCGGATGAGGGCGCTGCCAGCCGAGAGTGACGCGATCAATCAATGACAGCGCGCGCGAAACCCGATCTCTATGCCATCGCATGGCGGCTGCCGATGATCATCTGGCAGGGGCTTTTCTTTGTCGGTCCTCTCGCCTTCATGGTGGCGATGTCGTTCTTCCTCGTGAAGAACTACCGGATGCAGCCCGCCTTCCAGTTCCAGAACTGGGAGAGAGTGCTGTCGCGTGGCTTCTTCTGGGATGCCTATTTCCTCACACTCTGGATCGCCCTCCTGGCAACCGTCGTCGCCAGTGCCGTGGCCTTTCCGGCGAGCTATTTCCTTGCCTTCAAGGTCAAGGACAATGTCCGTCGCTGGGCGGTGTTCTTCCTCATCATTCCCTTCTTCACCAGCTATCTGGTGCGCATCTTCGCCTGGCAGGTGATCCTGGCGCAGCAGGGCGTCATCAATGCGGGGTTGTCGTTCCTCGGCCTCGGGCCGTGGCAGATGCTCAACACCAAGTTCGGCACCATGGTCGGCTACCTGACGCTGTGCCTGCCGCTCGCCGTCATCCTGCAGACCTTCGCGCTCGCCAACATCGACAGGCGGTTGATCGAGGCCGCGCACAATCTGGGCTGCGGGCGGCTGCGCACCGTGTTCACGGTGGTGGTTCCCCTCGCCAAGACCGGCCTCGTCGTGGCGGCGGTCTTCTGCTTCATCCTGTCCTTCGGTGATTTCGTGGCGCCTTACTATCTCGGCGGATCGACGCCGCCGACGCTGTCGATCATGATCGTCGATACATCGAAGTCGGGCCAGCAATGGCCGCGCGCGGCGGTCGTCGCCATCATGATGATCGTGACGCTGCTCGCCGTTGCCGTCTCCGCCATCGGCTATGCCTACAGGAAGCGCACATGAGGAATGACACGCTCCTCCGCTGGCTGCTGGCCTTGTATACCGCACTGGTCTTCGTCTTCGTCTTCGCGCCCATCGCCGCGAGCCTCGTGTTCTCCTTCAACTCCGACCGCTTTCCAACGATCCCGCTGGGGCACTTCACCACCGACTGGTATGTGAAGGCCTTCTCCAATCCGGAAGTCTGGGATGCCGCGCGGCGCAGCCTCATCGTCTCCTCGGTAGCGGCGGTGCTGGCGACCATCATCGGCTTCTCGGCGGCCTACACCGACTATCGCTATGATTTCTTCGGCAAGAAGGCCTTCCTCGTGCTGGCGCTGCTGCCGCCGACAATTCCGCTCATCATCTTCGCGCTGGCCACGCTGGGCTGGCTCTCGATGTTCAACGCGTCGGGCATGACGGTTTCCATCATCATTGCGCACACGGTGCTCTGCGCGCCCTTCGCGATGGCGGTCATTCGCCTGCGGCTGAACCAGATGGACCCCAATCTCGAGCCTGCCGCCTGGAACCTCGGCGCATCGGAATGGGTGACGATGAAGACTGTCGTCATTCCTTTCACGCTACCCTCCATCATCGCCAGCCTCTGCCTCACGGCGGCGGTGTCGTTCGATGAATTCGCGGTGGCCTGGTTCGTCTCCGGCCTCAACAAGACGGTCCCTGTCGTCATCCTGGAAATCCTCACCGGCAACATCGATCCGCAGGTGAACGCCATCGGCACCGCTGTTTTCCTCGTCTCCATCACCCTTGTCGTCATCGCACAGGTCCTCATCATGGGCCGCATGAAGAAACCGGAATCCGCCTGATGGCCTCGCCTCTCGTCGTCTTCGACAATGTCGTCAAACGCTTTGGCACCTTCGAGGCGGTGAAGCGCATGAACTTCGAAATCCACGAGGGCGAATTCCTCGCCTTCATGGGGCCGTCGGGCTGTGGCAAGACCACCACGCTCCGCATGCTGGCGGGGCTTGAGCAGCCGACCGAGGGCGACATCAGGCTCGCCGGCAACTCACTGCTGGGTGTCAAGCCGCACGAGCGCGACACGCCTATGGTGTGGCAGTCGCTGGCACTGTTCCCCTTTCTCAATGCCCGCGAGAATGTCGAGTTCGGCCTGAAGATGCGGGGCCAGGACGTAAGCACCCGCAAGAAGAAGGCACTCGACTGGCTGGAGCGTCTCGGCATCGGTGAATTTGCCGAGCGCGACGTCAACTCGCTCTCGGGCGGCCAGCGCCAGCGCGTGGCGCTCGCCCGCGCACTTGTGACCGAGCCGAAGATATTGCTGCTCGATGAACCGCTCTCAGCGCTCGACGCGCATCTCGTCATCCGCATGCAGGGCGTCTTGACGAAGCTGCAGCGCGAATTGGGCATCACCTTCGTCTATGTCACGCATTCGCAGTCCGAAGCCTTCGCCATGGCGGACCGCGTGGTCATCATGTCGAAGGGCGAGATCGCGCAGATCGGCTCCTCGCGCGACATCTACCGCACGCCCGCCAACCGTTTCGTTGCCGAGTTCGTGGGCCGCAACAACATCTTCTCAGGCAAGGCCAATGCGGCGGGCCTTGTCGAAACTCCGGCGGGCACATTTGAACTGGATGAGAAAGCCAACCCCGGAACGCCTGTGAGCTTCGTCGTCGCGGCGGATGTGGTTTCGCTCTCGATGACGAAGACGGACGCGAGGAACACGTTTACGGCGCAATTGATCTCGGAAGAATTCGTTGGTTCAATGGTGACGCTGTTCTTCGAGGCCGAAGGCGGCATGGAGGTGAAGGTGCAGGTGCAGGAGCGTATGCTGGAAGGCATTTCCCGCGAGCCGGGCCAGCAGCTTCATCTCTCGTTCGACTCGTCCCACGCCCACGTCTTGAAAGGCTAGGCCCATGATCCGCAATCCCATTCCCTGGCCCAACGGCGCCCGCTGCGCCTGCGCAATCACCTTCGACATGGACGCGGATTCCCTCATCCACATTTCGCGCCCGAAGGACGGGCATGACCGGCTCTATCCCATCACCATGGGCCGCTATGGGCCAACCGTCGGCATTCCGCGCATCCTCGACACCTATGCGCGGCTGGGCCTCAAGCAATCCTTCTTCATTCCGGCCTGGTGCATCGAACAGTACCCGGATGCGGTGGACGCCATTCTCAAGGGCGGTCACGAGATCGGCCACCACGGCCTCATCCACGAAGACCCGATCGAGACGAAGGGCGAGGCGCAGCGGATCGCCTTCGAGAAGGCCCTCGACATTCACAAGGCGCGGATCGGCGCCAGGCCCCGCGGCTACCGGGCACCCGTCTATAACGTCACGCAGCAGGTGATCGACTTGCTGATCGAGCACAAGTTCTCCTATGAATCTTCTCTCATGGCCGACGACATCCCCTATCTGATGAGAACGGCACAAGGCGAACTGTGGGAAGCGCCCGTGCACTGGGGCACCGACGACTGGCCGCCCTTCGCGCATTATGCCGAGATCGACTACATGATGCCGGTGAAGGCGCCGTCAGAAGGCCTCAAGGCCTTCTGGGAAGAGTTCGACGCGCAGTATGAGGCGGGCGGCTTCTGGATCGGCATCTGGCATCCGTTCCTCACCGGGCGGCTGGCCCGCTGGCGGCAGGTGGAACAATGGCTGGAGCACACGCTGAAAACCAAGAACGTCTGGTTCGCACCGCTTGAAGAGATCATCGCCCACGTGAAGAAGGTCACCGACGAGGGGCTCTACAGCCCCCGCGTCGAGCACTTGCCGTACTACACGAAAACTCAGGTCGGCTTGTAGACGCGCGTCGCCTCGGGATCGCTCGTTTCGAAGGGGAGCGCCATCAACTCGTCCCATGCGGCCTGAGGAATGGGATGTTGCGCCCAGGTGATGGTCTCGGCGATGCGCTCCGCCTTGCTGATCCCGATGACGGTTGAAGCGACGCGCGGATCGCGCATCGAGAACTGCAAAGCCGCGGCACCCGGCGGAATGTCATACTTGGTGCATACCGCCTCGATGCGGGCGATCGGCTCAAGCATCGCGGCAGAAGCCTCCTGATAGACATAGCGCTTGTGCGCGGCCGATCCCTTGGCCAGCACGCCGCCGGCATAGGGCGCCGCATTCAGCACGGCCATTCCGCGCGAGACGGCATAATCCATCATTTCTTCCGCATTGCGATTGGCCAGCGTAAAGCGGTTGTGGGTGATGATGGCGTCGAAGTCCCAGTCTTTCATCATGGGCATCATGATGTCGACGCGGCCGGCGGCGAGGCCCACGGCCTGGACGAGGCCTTCCTCCTTCATGCGAAACAGTTCCTTCAAGGCACCATTGGGGCTGCTCACTTCCTCCAGCGAGGCCGCGTGTTCCGGGTCATGGAGGTGGAGAAGCTGGATGCGGTCGACGTTCAAGGCCTTGAGGCTTTCCTCAAGGGAACGCCTTGCGCGGGCGCCGTCAAACTTCAAGGTGTCCATGTCGCGGTCGAGCTTGCTCGAGATCACGAAGCCTTCGGGGATGCCGCCACGCTCGGCAATGACCTCGCCGATCCGCTGTTCGCTGCGGCCCATGCCATAGTTCCGGGATGTATCGATGAAGTTCACCGGGCTGTCGAAGATCGCCCGCACCGTCTCGTGCGCCCGCGCGATGCTGACGCTGTAGCCGTAGGTGTCCGGCATGTCGCCCAGCGGCGCCAGCCCGAAGCAGAGCGGGCTGACCGACAAGCCGGTCTGGCCCATGGCTACCCTGCGAAGTGGATCGAAATTCATGTGTCGTCTCCCGGCTTGTCTGATTTCGAGGCGCATATTGCGTCTTCATATTCGTGAGACGAAGAGATATTTTGCGATGACGCTGCCGCTTCGGGAGGTTGAAACCATCACCCGGGGTTTGCGCTTGTATTTTTTGGCCGATGCGCCTATGTAACACCCATCGAGTTTCGGCCGGTTGGCTTGGCTCCGCGCTTCTAAGACGTCTAAGACAGTGCAATAGCCCTTTCCCTCACTTCCAGAACATCGATTTAGTTGTGCCCGTGCATGTTGCATTGGCACGAAAGAGCAATTGCATAAGTCAAGGAACGATCATGCAAACTGGTACCGTCAAGTGGTTCAACGCCCAGAAGGGCTTTGGTTTCATTCAGCCGACGTCGGGCGGCCCGGACGTATTCGTCCACATCAGCGCAGTTGAGCGCGCCGGTCTCGGCAGCCTGAACGAAGGTCAGAAGGTCTCTTACGAGATCGTCACCGACCGCCGCAACGGCAAGTCTTCGGCCGACCGTCTTCAGGCCACCAGCTAACGACAAGGGTCCTCTTCAGAACCTGCAAGCCACGGATGTACTGGTGGCGGGTGAACGGGATCCCTCAGGAGCGCCGGTGCATGCACCGGCGCAACGCTTTTTGCGGATGGCGGCTTCATCCTCACCCGGTCAGGAGTGAAAACATGACTGCCAATCGAAACCTCTATATGTTTCAATCGATCAAGACCAAGGGCCTCTACTGCTTCTCCCGCGATTCAAAGGGAGGTGGCTTGCCCGCAAGTCTTGCACCATGGCAGGCCTTCGGCGTCCTGCGATACGACCAGATTCCGCCGCACCGCATGTCCCGCGAAGCCATCGAATCCGGCATCGACGCCAAGGGCTACCAGCTCTGGCGCAACAACACGATCGCGGCCGCCAACGCCAAGACCAACTGATTTTCCGGAGTACAGCTTTTGAGAATTTTCGTCAGAGACAACAACGTCGACCAGGCCCTTCGCTTCCTCAAGAAGAAGATGCAGCGCGAAGGCCTCTTCCGTGAGATCAAGGCGCATGCCGCCTACGAGAAGCCGTCGGAAAAGCGCGTGCGCGAGAAGGCCGAATCGATCCGCCGCGCCAAGAAGCTGGCTCGCAAGAAGGCCCAGCGCGAAGGCCTGATCCCGATGCCGAAGCCCAAGCCCCGCGCGCCGGCCCGCCCAAATCCTTTCGCGGCAACCTCGCCGGGCGCGACACCGCGCCCGCTTGGCCAGTCCGAGGGCTTCGACACGCGCAAGCCCGCGCTCGCCTCGTAAGTTTGTCCCATTCGATTGCAGCCCGCGCGCGTGAAAACGCCCGCGGGCTTTTTCTTGTCCAAGCTTCGCTACACCATCCGCATCGACATGCCGCCATCGATGGTCAGCGTCTCGCCCGTGATGAAGGGGTTGGTCAGAAGCTCGAGGGCCGCCGAAGCGACATTGTCCGGCGTGCCGAAGCGGCGCAGCGGAATCCGGTTGTCAAGATTGTTGCGCTCCGCCTCCGCCGTCATTGCGGCGTGAAACCGCGTGCGGATGATGCCGGGCTCGATCACGTTCACGCGGATTCCCTCAGCGGCGTGGTCGCGCGCCAAGGCCCGCGCCATTTGCGGCAGGGCTCCCTTGGCCGTCTGATAGGCCACGGTTGACGGACAGCCACGCTTTCCAGCCACCGACCCGATCATCAGGAAGCCGCCGCCCCGAACCGCCAGCGCAGGCTGCGCCGCGCGGAACAGGTGGAACACCGCATCGACATGAACCCTGAAGGCCTCGGCCCATTGGTCGAATGAAAGATCGGTGATCTTTCCGGGGTTCGGTCCGCCTGCCGCCGGCACCACGTAATCGATCCTGCCGAAGCGTGCCGTGGCCTCTTTCACCAACGCCGCGGCCATCTCCGGCTCGCTCGCATCACCGGCCATAAAGACGGTCTCCGTCACCTTGCCCAGCTCGGCCACAAGTGCCGTCACCTCAGCGTCCTCAGTCCGGCCATTGAGCACCAGGCGTACCTTGCGGTGAGCCAGTGCCGTTGCAATGGCAGCGCCGATGCCGCGTGTTCCTCCGGTAATGATCGCCACGTCCATGAATGATGCTCTCCTGTGTCTCGATCGATATTGGTGAGCAAGCCTGCCGCGCGTCAATCTCAAATCCCTTTTTCTCGACCATCACGCGGCGATGACCTAGGATCGCACCAACGACCTCAACAAAGGTGCCTCTGTGCAAGCTGCTGGAAGTGAGACGGAAGAGCAGACGTCGTGGCCTGACGATATCTACGAGGTTTTGAAGGACTCCGGCATTTGCATGGCCGCTCATGTTCCGGATGGAGGTCATGCAAGCCTGATCCGCAGCATCGACGCTGATCCGCACATGATGTCAGTGCCTTTGACCACGGAAGAGGAAGGCGTTGCCCTTCTGGCCGGTGCCTGGCTCGGCGGGCAGCGTGCCGTGCTCCTCATGCAGTCGAGCGGTGTCGGCAACTGCATCAACATGCTGTCGCTGGTGAAGACCTGCCGCTTTCCATTTCTGGCGCTGGTGACCATGCGCGGCGAATGGGGCGAGTTCAATCCGTGGCAAGTGCCCATGGGCTCGGCAACAGAGGCCGCCTTCAGGCTCATGGACATTACGGTCCTGCGTGCAGATGAACCGGCTGACGTGAAACCCACAGTGGAGGCCGCCGCACGCATGGCCTTCGCAGGCGGCACGCCAGGCGTAGTGCTTCTCTCGCAGAAGCTCATCGGCGCAAAGCAGTTCGTGAAATGAGCAAGGATTCAGAGATGCTCGATCGCCGGCATGTGGTCGCCGCACTCGTGCGTAATCGCCAGGACCTCCTCGTCATCTCGAGCCTCGGCGCGCCCACCTATGATCTGGCGGCGGCAGGCGATCATGACCGTAACTTCTATCTCTGGGGCGCCATGGGTGGCGCGCTCCCGATGGGCCTGGGCCTGGCTCTCGCGCAACCCGATGTACCCGTCCTCGTCCTCACGGGCGATGGCGAGGCATTGATGGGCATGGGGAGTTTCGCCACCATCGCCGCGCAGGCGCCGCGCAATCTCTCGGTCGTGATCCTCGACAATGGCCTTTATGGAGAAACCGGCGGCCAGCGAAGCCACACGGCCATGTCGACCGATCTCGCCGCCGTCGCCGCGGCCTGCGGAATGTCCGAAACCATGACCGTGCGGGATGAGGCCGGTCTTGCAGTTCTGTGCGAGCGCATTCACCTGCTGGGCGATGGTCCTTGTATCTGCGTGGTCAAGATCGATGGCGAGGAGAAGCCGAGGCAACTTCCCAGCCGGGATGGCGTGTACTTGAAAGCAAGGCTCCGCGCGGCGCTCGGCCTTGAATCGATATAGGTGCAGGCATGTCCATGTCAGGGCATTGCACCGGTCTCAAGCGTATTCATTTCAATGAGGGACTTCGGCATGGGGGCCAAGGACTTCTCCGCAATGGTCGACAACCTGTGCGACATGGCCGAAATCGAAAAGCCGCGCCTGAAGGACTGAAGCCCGTCAGGCAGACCGGCGCGGCGAACCGTGATGCTGTGCGATGCGCCAGTTGCCGTCCGTCTTCTCCAGAACCCACGTCATCCGGTAGGGCATGAGGTCTTCACCATTGGCGAAGTCGACATGCCCGGCAGTGATCGTCACGTCCGGTGACACCACGCGAGCCAGCGGCATCGGATAGGATTTCACGCGCATACCCGGCGGACGATTGCCGAAATAAGCGCGGATGGCGTCGCGGCCATCCTGCAGCTCGTCGACCGCGCCGAACATCATTGCATCCTCGGCGTAAAGCGCCATGTGCTTGTCGAGATCGTGGCTGTTGAAGGCCGCGACCCACTGGTCGTGCAGGCTTTCCACTGTAGGCGTCACCATCATCTGTCTCTCCTCGACATTCTTTGCCTTCAACTGGTCAATCGATATTTTCCACGCGTGGTGACGAGAGAACGTCCGCGATGAAATCGGGAATCCGCAGTCCCGACTTCACCTTCGCTTCCAGCAGGGCTTCTGCCGCTCTTACATCGACGAGGCGCTTCACCAGATCCGCCGCGATGGCCTGCGGCACGACCACCACGCCATCTGCATCGCCGACAATGATGTCGCCCGAGGCAATGGCCACACCCCCCACGACAATGGGTAGGCCGACGGTGCCCGGACCATTGCGAACCGGCGAGTTGGGCGAGACGCCCGCGCAACACACAGGCAGTCCCACGGCAAGGATGCCCGCCACGTCTCGCACGACGCCGTCGGTCACGATGGCCGCAGCGCCACAGTTGCGCGCCATGCCGACGAGGAGATCGCCCGTCACCGATGCGGCCCTATGGCTGCGCGTGGCCGCCACGATGACATCTCCCGGCTTCACCACATCGAGCGCGCCAAACAGGGCAAGGTTGTCGGATGGTCCGCAATCGCACGTGACGGCGACACCGCAGAAGGATTGCGGGCCACCGCCAAGCGCCTTGATCTGCCAGTCGAGGGCACCGCCGCCTCCCATCGCATCGACGAGGTGGCCCGTCATGGCGCCCGTCAATGCCTTGACGACATCGTTGGGCGGGCGCGGAAAGTTCCGGCTGATTCTCAGTATGGGTGGGTCCTTGATCATGGCTTTCGTGCTCCCTGCTCTGGCTGCTGGAGGACACTCTAGACCCAAGCAACAGGAATGAGCCACACCTCAGCCGATGGTCACTGTTGCAGACTGCGAACTTGTCATAGCCTCGGAACCGCGCTCACATCGGCCAGCGACTTGGCATGGGGCAAGGCGGGGGGAACGATGAACGAGAGCTGGCGCACGAAGTGTTACAACGTCGCGACGATCCGGCAGGCGGCAAAGCGCATTCTGCCAAAGCCCGTGTTCGACTTCACCGATGGCGGTGCCGAAGACGAAACCACATTGAAGCGCAACGAGCGTGACTTCGAGCGCCTGACCCTGTTGCCAAAGCCTCTGAATGGCCCGGGCAAGCCAGATCTTTCAATCGAACTGTTCGGCCGCCGCCATGCGCTGCCGGTGATGGTCGGTCCCACGGGGCTCGCCGGGCTGATGTGGCCTCAAGGTGAAGCGGCCTCCGCCCGCGCCGCCGCGGCCGCTGGAACGGCCTACTGCCTCAGCCACGGCTCCGTCTGCCGCCTTGAGGACTTGCCGAAGTCCGATGCGGCTCCGCGCTGGATGCAGGTCTTTGTCTATCGCGACCGCGGCTTCACCGATGAACTGGCGAACCGCGCCGCCGCCGCCGGCTTCGATGCACTGGTGCTGACCACCGACAACCAGGTGCTGGGAAACCGCGAGCGTGACATCCGCAACGGCTTTGCCATCCCGCCAAAGTTTCCGGCCCGCGATCTGGCCGGCATGGCCACGCGCATCAACTGGCTCCTGCGCATGCGCTCCGAACTGCCGCGCATCACCTTCGGCAATTATGTCCGCGATGGCGAAGCAATCGACATCGGAAGCCTCGCCAAGCGCATGTCGGAACTGCTTGATGCCGGCATGTCATGGCAAGACGTGGACCGGCTGCGGAAGGTGTGGAAAGGACCGCTCATCCTCAAGGGCGTGCTCCATCCCGACGAAGCGCGCGAAGCGGTGAAGCGCGGCGTAGACGCTGTGATCGTCTCGAACCACGGCGGCCGCCAGCTCGATGGCGCGGCCTCTGGCATCGCGGCCTTGCCCGCGGTAGTAGAAGCCGTGGAGGGTCAAATCCCCGTGCTGATGGACGGTGGCATCAGGCGTGGTGCCGATGTAGTGAAGGCCATCGCCATGGGGGCTGCCTGCTGCCTCATCGCGCGCCCGCAGCTCTGGGGCCTTGCCATTGCCGGAGAGCAGGGTGTCGCGCATGTGCTGGATATCTTCGCGCGCGAGATTGCCCGGTCGATGGCGCTGCTGGGCGCGGCCCGCGTTTCAGACCTCACCCGCGATCTGGTCGTCGCCGACACCCGGTAGGAACGCCCGGGTTAACGGTGGGCCCGCTCGCGGCCGTAGAGCAGCAGCATGCCGACGATGACGATGCCATAGATGATCTGGCGGCCGAACTCCGGCATCTGCATGACCGACAGGATCGACTGCAGGAGCGTGATGAGCATGACGCCCGCCACGGTGCCGAGGTAGCTGCCGCGGCCGCCGAGGATCGACGTGCCGCCCAGCACCACTGCTGCGATTGCTGGCAGCAGGTAGGCATCACCCATCGACTGTGCCGCCTTCGATGCATAGCCCGCCAGCAGCACGCCGCCGAAGGCCGCAAGCGCGCCCGATATGGCGAACACGATCATCACCACGCGGCGGGTGTCGATGCCGGAGAGATAGGCCGCGCGCTCGCGGTTGCCGATGCCATAGACCGCCCGCCCGAACGTCGTGCGCGTCAGCAGGAACACCGTGCCCGCCCCAACTACCGCCCAGCAGATGACGGCATTGGGAATGCCCGGAATGGTGAAGCCTGTCGCAAGGTAGCGCATTGCGGGCGAGGCTGAATCCTTGGGCGAGAAGCCGCCGGTGTAGACCACCATCAATCCTTGGGCGACCGCATTGGTGGCGAGCGTGATGATCATCGACGGAATGCGGAGATAGGCGACACCCACGCCGTTGACGAGGCCGATGACCATGCCGCAGAAGATGCCGAAGGGAATGGCAAGTATCGCGCCGGCATCGCCATAGCCCGCGATTGCGCTGGACGTCATGGCGCCCACCGTCACCACCCAGGGCAGCGACAGGTCGATCTGCCCCAGCAGGATCACCAGCATCATGCCGCTGGCGATGACGCCGAGGAACGAGGCCACCTTCAGTTGCTGCAGCAAGTATTCGGGCGACAGAAAATTCCGTGAGTAGATGCTGCCCACCAGCAGCAGCACGAAGATGCACACGAAGGCCGTCGTCACCGCCGGGTCGAGGCGCTTCAGGAATGCCGGTTTGGCCATGCTCGTCATGTCACTCATCCGAACCAGTCCAGCCTGTTGCGTACACGGAACAGTCCGAAGGCGCCCAGACTGACGGCGATGAGCAGCACAACGCCCTGGAAGAGCGGCTGCCACAAGGGATCGAAATCGAATACGAAGAGCAGGTCGCCGATGGTGCGGAATGCAAGCGCGCCGAAGATGGCCCCGATGGCGCTGCCGCGTCCGCCGAACAGCGAGACGCCGCCCAGCACCACGGCCGCGATCGAGAACAGCGTATAGGCGTTGCCGCTCGCATAGGCCGCGTCACCCGTATAGGTGAAGAAGGTGAGGAACAGCCCCCCGATGGCGGCGAGCAGTCCCGAGAGGGTGTAGGCCGTCATTTTCGCACGTTTGATGGGCACGCCGGACATGTAGGCCGCAGGCTCCGACGACCCGACCGCATAGGCGGCACGCCCCGTCACCGAGCGGCTGAACGGCACCCACACGACAAGCACGACGACCAGCAAGGCGACGAGGCTCGCGGGAATGTAGCCGAAGATGCGCCCCGTGAGCGCATCCGCCACCGTCTCGTCGACACTGCCGCCCGGCGAGGGCCTCAGCGCCAGCGCGATGCCGAAATAGACCGCACCCGTCGCGATGGTGGCGACGATGGGCTGCAGCCTGCCATAGATGACGATGGCGCCGTTGATGGCACCGCAGAGTGCGCCCACCAGCAGCACCAGCACGATGCCGCCCGCCACCTGAATGGGCGAGCCGACAACCACCCACGATGCAAGGCAGTTGGTGAGCGTGAAGATCATGCCGACCGAAAGGTCGATGCCCGCCGTGATCACCACCAGCGCCTGCGCCATGGCGACAAAGGCCAGCAGCACGCCCTTGTTCGACGCGGTCTGCACCACGTTCGCTGTGAAGCCCGCGGGATGGTTCGACGAATAGATGATGAACATCACGAGGAAGATGCCGACCGCCATCAGCGTGCCGCGCTGCTCGGCAACCCAGAAGCGCCAGTCCTTCATGCCAGTTCAGCCGGCTGCATCGCCGCCCCTTCCATGTCGATGTTGAGGGCGCTGGCGATCAGTGCCTTCTCGGTGATCGCGTCGCCTGCCAGTTCGCGCTTCACCGCGCCGTCGTAGAGCACCAGCACGCGGTCGCAGCAGCCGATCAGTTCATCATAATCGGTCGAATAGAACAGGATCGCGGCGCCCTCGTCGGCCAGCTTGCGGAGCAACACGTAGAGTTCCTGCTTGGTGCCGACATCGATGCCGCGCGTCGGATCGTTCAACAGGATGATGCGCGGCTGGTTCATCAGCCACTTGGCAATCACCACCTTCTGCTGGTTTCCGCCCGACAGTGCCCCCACCGGAATGTCGATCCCAGCCGTCTTGATGGCGAGCAGCTTGATCATGGAATCGATCAGCGCGCCTTCGGTATCGCGATTGACGATGCCACCGCTTGAGATGCGGTCAAGCGAAGCAAAGGAAAGATTGTCGCGCACCGTCATCGGAAGCATGAGCCCTTCGGTCTTCCGGTCCTCGGGTATCAGCGCCATGCCGATCTTGCCGCCCTTGGCCATGGCGGGGCTCGAAATTGAAACCTTCTGCCCATGGACGAGCACCTCACCCGTGCAGCCGCGCAACACGCCGAACAACGCCAGCAGAAGATCGCGCTGGCCTTGGCCGTCCAGACCACCCAATCCGACGATCTCGCCCGCGCGCACGGAAAACGAGATGTTCTTCAGCCTGTCAGTCCAGCTCAAGGACCGCGCTTCGAGTGCCACAGGCGCTGAGGCAGCCTTCGCGGGTTTCGGCGGAAACACGTTCTTGTATTCGCGCCCGATCATCATTTCGATCACGTCGGTATCGGACTTGGTACCCGCTGCGTAGGTCGAGACTTTCTGGCCATTGCGGAACACCGAGCATTCATCCGCAAGCTCGGCAATCTCGTGCATGCGGTGCGAGATATAGAGCAGGGCGAGGCCTTCCTCACGCAGGCGCTTCAGAACCACAAAGATTTTCGAGACATCCGCCGCGGTGAGCGCCGATGTTGCCTCGTCGAGAATGAGGATGCGGGGCTTGCGCGCCAGCGCCTTGGCGATCTCCACCATTTGCCTGCGGGACAGCGGAAGGTCTTTCACCAGCATCTGCGGGTGAATGTCTTCCGCGCCAGCGCGCGCCAGTGCTTCCTCGGCGATCCGCCGCTGCTTTCCGCGGTCGATCATGCCGAAGCGCGTGGGCGGATGGCTGATGACGATGTTGTCCGCAACCGACAAGTCGGGGATGAGGGAGAGTTCCTGGAAGATGCAGACGATTCCGGCATCGTTTGCCGTCGCGGGCGATGCGAAGGTCACTTCGCGGCCATCCAGCAGCATGCGGCCTTCGTCGGGCGCAACGACGCCCGCCATGATCTTGATGAGCGTCGACTTGCCAGCACCATTCTCGCCGAGAATGGCGTGGATGCGCCCGGCGTTCACGTCGAGATCGGCCTTCTCCAGCGCACGCACACCGCCATAGCGCTTGGAAACGCCCTCCATCCGAAAGAGCGGCGCAACACCCGTCATTGGTTCCCCCCGAGAACGGTAAAGATGAGAAACCGGGCGCCACGTCTTTTCATGCGTGGCGCTCCGGCTGTCATTGTGACGAGGCTACTGGTTTTCCTTCGATTGCCCCATGATTTCCTGCGCGGTGAAATTGATGCCGCAGGTGGGGAAGGAATTGCCGACGAAGAAATTGTCGGACTGGTCAGGGAAGAAATCCTGGCCTTCCTTGAAGTTCGGGTCTTCCACGATGGCCAGCGGCAGCTTCACCGACTGCGGAACGACATTGCCTTCAAGAGCGGCGATGGCCGTCTTGATGGCAACCGCGACCTGTGCGGGGCCGGTGCCTGCCGACGAGCACTTAAGGCCTTCGGCCGCGTGCTTGGCGCAGAACTTGCGGAAGCCGTTCTCGGTTTCGCCGCCAAACGGCACGAAGGGATGCTTGGCGTCGATCATCGCCTGCACAACGCCTGTGTCACCGCCTTGCGCGGTGATCCCGTCGAAGGGCCCGTTTGTGGCAATCGCGTCGGCCGTCGCCTTCTGGGCCACGCCGTCATCCCACTTGCCGACGACCTCGGTGATTTCCCACTTCTTGCCCGAGGCACCGAGCGTCTCGTGAATGCCGTTATGACGGTCGGTATCGACCGAGGTGCCAGCCACACCCTTCACTTCCAGGATCTTGCCGCCATTCGGAACGTTCTTGATCAGCCAGTTGGCCCACAGCACGCCGAGGCCCTTCTGGTCGACGTTGACGTTGATTGCGTCCTGCGTGTCGAGAATGTTGTCGAAGGCCACGAGGATCACGCCAGCTTCCTTGGCGCGCTTGATCACCGGGCCGAAGGCCGTGGGGTTCTGCGCATTCACGACGATGGCGTCATAACCGGAGTCGATGAAGTTGTTGATGGCGGAAATCTGCGCGGGCACGTCCTCGCCGGTCGACACGACCTTGAATTCCTTCAGCTTGGCGGCCACGTCCGGCTGCGCTGCATAGGCCTTCGCCGTCTGGATCATCTGGATGCGCCATGTATTGGCGATGTAGCCATTGGCGAGTGCGATGCGGTAGGGGCCTTGCTTTGCTGGAAACTTGAAGAACTTCGTGTCGCCAGTCCAAGGCACGAAGCACTCAGGTTCGGCGGATGGACCGGCCACGACTTCAGGCCCTTCGGCCTGCGCAGGTGCAGCAAAGGCAAACCCGGCGGCGACGAGCGCCCCCACACTTACAAAACGGCTCAGAAATGATGAGGTCTTCATCGGACGTCCTCCCAGGAGTTTTAACGCAAGTTTATGTATTGGCGAAACCCGGATTTGATCGGGGTTTCGCTTGCGCAGGATATTCTGTTTTTGCTTTTGACCAAGAAAATCGTAAGGACTTGGCTCGCGGACCATATGGGCAGAAAAAAGCCCTGTCAACTTGGGGACCCGATTCCACATTTGCTACGAAACCTGCTGCCGCACGCGACAAGAATTCATGCCCGATCTGATACAGATCAAAAACAAGAAGGAGACTTGCATGTAATTGGATACGGTATTGCAGCAGAGCCAGCGCTCACGCAGGCTCAATGGAGGATGTCCCTATGTTCAATAGTGGAGAATACAATCTGCGGGTGACGGCGGCATCCATTTCCGCATCGGTGCTGATGGCGGGAATGGCAGCACTATCTGGTGCCGAGGCCGGAGAGGCGGAGGCGAAGTCTCTGCTCAAGGCGATGTCCGACTACATGGGCAGCCAGCAATCGATGTCATTTACATATGATTCATCGTTCGAGGTGGTCACCAAGGATCAGCAGAAGCTGCAGCTCACGAGTTCCGGCGCGGTCGCGTTGAGCCGTCCCGACAAGATCGTTGCGACCCGCCATGGCGGATTTGCCGATGTCGCGATGATGTTCGACGGAAAGACGCTGACGGTTCTGGGCAAGGATGCCAACGTCTATGCCCAGACCGAAGTGCCGGGCAGCGTCGAAAATCTCGTAGATGAGCTGCGCGACAAGTTGCATCGGCCCCTGCCCGCAGCCGACCTCCTGCTTGCCAATACTTATGATGTCCTGATGGCCGATGTCACCGACGTGAAGGATCTCGGTAGCGGCATTGTCGGCGGCCTGGAATGCGATCATCTCGCGTTTCGCACCCCCGAAGTCGACTGGCAGATCTGGATCGCCCAGGGCGACAAGCCCTATCCGTGCCGCTATGTGATTTCGACGAAGACCGTCGACCTTTCTCCTCAATATACCATTCAGGTCGGAGACTGGAAAACCGGCAGCGATGCTACGGCCAGTTTTGAGTTCAAGAACGAAACAGGCGCGACCAAGATCGAGTTCTCGAAACTTGGCGAAGCCGATCTCGACGAATTGCCCAAACATTTCTCTGGAGGTGCACAATGAACCTGTCCCGCAAATTGAAGATTGCCGTCATTGTGGCCGTAGCCGGTCTTGGCAGCCTCTATGCCGCTGACAGGGTGTCAGGCGTCGGATCGCTCAGTGTTGTCTCATCCGCCGAGGCGCGCGTCGGCCGTCCGCTGACACCCGTGAGCGTGGCGGGCGCGACACGCCGGACCGTGCGCCGTTGCGCAGCTGGCGTTTACAACTGCTGACAGTATCGAGACTAAGGCCCCGGCACACTCTCCTTGTGGAGGACTGTCCTCTTGAGCGAGTGTGCCGGGGTCATGGACCTTGTCCGCAGTGGCGTGCTTATTGCTCGTGCGGAGACGGCACGCCAACGCGGATGAGGCGGGAGTATTCAGCCGTGAGGCCGGCCTTCTTGGCATGCGCGTCGATATGCGAGCGCGCGATGAGTTCGTCCAGCGGCAGCCGGATGTCGATCGAGCCTTGGTCATAGAGGTAACCTGGCAGGTAGCCATCGACCACGAGCCTCCAGTCCATCGGCAGCTTGTCGCCCACCGCGCGGACCAGTTTGAACACGGTCGTCGCACAGTTCGAAGTGAGTGAATTGTAGAACGCAGGCGTGACCGCCAGTTCATTCGCGTCGAGTACATATTCCACAAGCAGTTCGCGTGCGAGGGCAGGCTTCGCGCGCAGCCGGTAGAGCTGCACGTCCTCGCCGCGGAAATTGGAGCGCACGCCGATCACATCGCGCTCCTCCGCCGCGATGATCACCAGCGGATTGCTCTTGAAGAGATCCGCGATTGGCGAGAACACGCCGTTCCGGGTCCGCCGCACCTCCACCGACCACGCGAGATAGTCGCCCCCTTCAAAGCCGAAGCTCATCATCACATGCGCCATGTTGGGGTTGCCCCAGTAGGACAGGAAGAGATCGAGGCTCTTCAACGTCGACATGTCATAGCTGCGCGTGGACCATACCTCGGTGGAGTCTGTCCGGTTCCGCCACGCGAAGGCACGAACGTTGGTGAGGGTGAGCAGGTCGCCATTCACAGTCCCTGTCACCTGCCGGGCAACATCGGGCGCCCAGTCCGCATCGGCTACGGGCTTGATCGTGCCCCACCAGATCAGCACGGCGCCGAACAGCACGCCGAAGACCGTCAGGGACCGCAGCCGGGGCCCACGGAACAGGCCAACGATTGTGGCAAGCCCGGCCAGCGCGAACAGCGTGGCCGCAAGGCCCTTGCCCCAGTCCGGAACCGGCAGGCGATACCACAGTGCCAGCGTGGCCCACGCGCTCGCAATCAGAATCGCCAGCGCGGCGAGGGCGAGAATGAGTAGAAGGATTGAAATGAATCGCCGCAAGCGCCCGCTCCAGACCGGTGGAAGGCGCGAGAATGACCTTATTGCGCGCTACCCCGTCAATCACAATCTTCCGCATTCCGCAAAGCTCATCGTGACATCAGGCGCCGCCTGTTCTCTCGGATGCGGGTCATCGGCCAGTCTCGGTACGAACACCTGCCGCCGCTGGCCAATCCCGAGACCTCAGCTCTTTCAGGTCTCTTCTTCCTTCTACTGCGTCTTGCCCGCGACACTGGAAACATATTTGGCTACGGCATCAATCTGCTCCGGCGTGAGTATCCCGGCGTAAGGCGGCATGACACCTCCGCCTTCCATGATCGAGAGTTTCACATCGTCCTCCGTGGGTTGCTGCTCATCGAGGCTTGGGCCCACCTTTCCGGCGGCGCCCGCGTCAGCCAGCGTATGGCAGACGCTGCAACGCGGCTCGGCAAGAGAGGTGAAAACGTCCTTGCCAAGCTCAAGGGCGGCCTGCCCATCCGCGTCGGACGCCAGCAACCGACCCGAAACCACGATCAGCACGGCAGCACCCAGGGCAAACCGCATCAGGCGACCGTCACCTCCACCGCGAGCCGCCGCCAGCCGCTATAGTCATAGCCACGGTGGTTGGGCTCCGTCGTCTCTTCCTGAACACGGCCCTCGCTGTCCGTCGCGCGGCTGGTGATTGCATGCGTCCCTGGCGCGAGGTCGGCACTCAAGACAAAGGGCCGCCATGCATATCGGCCCATGTCGGGGCCCAGCAGCTGCGCGTCCTTCCAGGTGTTGCCGCCATCGGTCGAGACCTCCACGCCTTTCAGCGCACTGAAACCGCCGAAGGCGACACCATGTATTTGTATCTTTCCGGACTTCGCATCTGCGAGCGGATGCGTGACCCACGATTTCACCTTCATCTCCCACATCGAAGGCTGATCCGGCGCACCTTCCACGCCGACTGGACGGATGCGATATCCCGTTGACTGAATGCTTGCGTCGGTCTCGGCCGCAGTCAGCGCCACCCGCTTCACATATTTCACATTGTTGACGCCATAGTAGCCGGGTGTGATGACGCGAAGCGGGCCGCCGTGCGCGAGCGATATCGGTTCGCCGTTCATCTCCCAGGCGAGGATTGCATTCTCCAGCGCATGGTCCATCGGGATCGAACGTTCCACGACGACGGTTTTTGGGTCCACGCCCTCGGGAAGCGTCTCACCGCCCGTGCTCGTCAAGAATTTCATGCCAGCGCTGGCACCGCCCAGCGCGTCCACCACCGTGCGCAACGGCACACCGCTCCACAGGACATTTGCGGCGGCACCGGTTCGCCACGGCGTGCCGCTTGCCTTGTGCTCGAAGAAGCCACGGCCATTGCCTGAGCACTGCAGCACCATGGCAACTGTCTCGATACCCATCGTCTTCAGTTCACCGAGCGTGACATTGCGTGGATTGGCGACACCTTCGAACGTGACCTCCCACGCATCCCGGTTGGCCAGGATGGATTGATCGGGCGGCGAAATGTTGTTCCGGACATAAACCAGATCATTCGGCGTCACGCCGCTGGTGCCGATGAACTCGCGCTTGGTCTCGATCGTGTTTTCGCTGTGGACGATCAACCCTTCGGCATTCTTCCAGTCCACATAGGCTGGCAGCGGTTTCGAAGCTTTGGTTGCCTCCTGGGCACGAACGGCAACACCGGTTCGCGCACAAGCCGCAGCGGCAAGGACGCCAGCCCCGCCAGCCAGAAACGAGCGGCGATGAACACTGATGAATTCAGCCATGGCAATTCTCCCGTGATTGATCCGCAGCACCCTCAACTCTTGTGTGTTGAAATGTACACCCAGATAAAAACACTCAACCGCCTGAGTGGTTCCAGAACGCGGAGAAGTTTCCCGGCAACCTTGTTGCGGTGGGTACTGCCGGTCTCAAGCGTGAGGAGGTAATGGATCGTCTGCTGGAACAGGCTGTTTGAAGGATGTGTCAGGCGCCCGCAGGCCTCAGCCTGTCTTCTTCTCATTCTCAATTTGAGCCTGCAAAGTCGGGAAGCGGGATTGTCGACAACGAGGGTGCTTGCACCCGGACATGTTATGGATGTTTCCGAATTGCTATAGGCATTTAGGTTGTCGCCGGCTGAAACTCAGCTCCGGCGAGACCCAGCTGGTTGACGTGCTGCTCCAAACGCTTGCGTTGCATGTTTTTCCATTGCAGTATCATTCGAGGAGTGGGCGCCCAGCTAGTTGCTGATTTTTGAAGGGGACGGCAAGCATGGTCGCTAGCCTGTTTTGGACGACATCTGGGGGATGTCCCGCTCAATGTAGAAAATTGGAGTGAGGTTGGCGTTGCTCTCCTCGAGCCGTAGGCTCGGGGTGTTCAATCCTGAATGGAGAGCAACACCATGAAGAAAGCTACCACGTCTATCGAGGCGCTTGCCAGTG
>NZ_JBGSOZ010000219.1:0-106707 GCF_041738905.1 Aestuariivirga sp. | reverse complement strand
CACTGGCAAGCGCCTCGATAGACGTGGTAGCTTTCTTCATGGTGTTGCTCTCCATTCAGGATTGAACACCCCGAGCCTACGGCTCGAGGAGAGCAACGCCAACCTCACTCCAATTTTCTACATTGAGCGGGACATCCCCTGTGAGAGCTTCGCCGGGGCTGGGCCTGAAAAAGGTCCGGCCCCGGCCATTTCAGCCCCACTCGTTCACGTGCCGCTTTTCTTTTTGGTGCCGCTCCTGCACTGTGGCCCGATGAACGTTCTCATCCTTCATGCCCACCCGCGCCTACGGAACTCCGTCGTCCATTCGGCGATGCTGAAGGCGGCTGCCGGTCTTGAACGCGTCACGCTCCACGACCTCTATGCCGCCTATCCCGACTTCGCCATCGATGTCGTGGCCGAGCAGCAGCGTTTGCTGGCGCATGACCTGATCGTGTTCCAGCATCCCTTCTACTGGTACTCCTCTCCCGCGATCCTGAAAGAGTGGCAGGACCTCGTCCTGGAGAACGGCTGGGCCTATGGGCCGGGCGGAACGCAGCTTGCGGGGAAGTTTCTTCTTTCTGCCGTCTCCACGGGCGGCACCGAGCCCGCCTATCACGCCCAGGGCCGCAACCGGTTCGAGATGGAGGAGCTTCTCGCTCCCTTCAACCAGACGGCCTGGCTCTGCTCCATGGCTTATCTCAAGCCATTCGTGATCCATGCCGGACGCCGGATGAAACCGGAGGACCTGACAGCCGCCGCCGAAACCTACCGCGACCTGATCGTGGGGTTGCGCGACCACCGGATCGACCCGCTCTCCATTCTGGCCTCGGGCTACAGCCTGCCGCCCGCGTTTGACAGGCAGGCTGCCTGATGCATCTTTCGGATTTTCTCATCGGCGCCTTCGTCTACCTGACCGCCGCCGTCATCGCGGCACCGCTGTTCAGCCGGATGGGCCTGGGCTCGGTGCTGGGCTATCTCGTCGCCGGAATCGTCATCGGCCCGGCCGTACTCGGCCTGATCGGACGCGAAGGCCAGGACGTGATGCATTTCGCCGAGTTCGGCGTGATCGTGATGCTCTTCCTCGTCGGCCTCGAACTCCAGCCCTCGAAGCTCTGGTCACTGCGCAAGCCAATCCTCGGGCTGGGCGGTCTTCAGGTGGTCGTCACCGCCGCAGCCATTGGCCTTGCCGCATGGCTGCTCGGCACCACATGGCAGACCGCGATCACCGTGGGCCTCATCCTTGCCATGTCGTCGACCGCAATTGTCCTGCAGAGCTTGCAGGAGCGCGGCCTCCTCAAGACCGCAGCCGGGCAGTCGTGCTTTTCAGTCCTGCTGTTTCAGGATATCGCCATCATTCCCATTTTCGCGCTGCTGCCGCTGATCGCCGTGGCGCATGGCGCGGATGAACACGGCACCAGCCTCATCGCTGATTTTCCGGGCTGGGCGCAAGGCGTGTTTGTGCTGGCAGCCGTCGCCGTCATCATCCTTGCGGGCCGCTATCTCATGCGCCCATTGTTCCGGCTGGTGGCGGGCTCCGGCATCCGCGAAATCTTCGTCGCCTTCGCGCTCCTGATCGTGGTGGGCATCACGCTGCTGATGCAGTTCGTCGGCCTCTCTGCAGCGCTTGGCACATTCCTCGCCGGCGTGGTGCTGGCGGAGAGCGAATACCGCCATGAACTCGAGATGGACCTCGATCCCTTCAAGGGCCTGCTGCTGGCCGTGTTCTTCATGGCCGTGGGAGCCGGCATCGATTTTTCGCTCCTCATCAGCCAGCCGCTGACGCTTCTGGGCCTTGTCGCCGGTTTCGTTCTGATCAAGCTCGCCGTGCTCTTCGGGCTGGGCAAGCTCTTCCGCATGCGCGATGGCGATCCGGCGCGCTTCTCGTTTTCACTGGCACAAGGCGGCGAGTTCGCCTTCGTGCTGATCTCGTTTGCAGCGGGCCTTGGACTTCTCTCTGGCACGCAGTCCGGAATGCTGGTCGCCATGGTGGCGATCTCCATGGCCTTCGCCCCCCTGCTCATGATTTTTGACGACAAGGTTCTGCAACCCCGTCTGTCGCCATCGGCGGCAGAGCGCGAAGCCGACAGCATCGAGGAGAACGGCGCCCACGTCATCATCGCGGGCCATGGCCGCTATGGCATGACGGTAAACCGCCTGCTCGGCGCCAGCGGCGTCAAGGCCGTGGTGCTCGACCATGACGCCGAGCAGATCGATGCGCTCCGCCGCTTCGGTTACAAGGTCTATTACGGCGACGCCTCACGCGTCGACTTGCTGGAGGCGGCTGGAGCGAAGGAGGCCCAGGCCCTCGTGATCGCGGTCGACGACCGCGCCAAGGTCAACGAGATCGCCGACACCGCGCGGCATCACTTCCCGCACCTCAAGCTCTTTGCCCGCGCCTGGGACCGGACGCACGCCTATGAACTGATCAACAAGGGCGTGGATCATGTCCACCGCGAACTCTTTGCGTCCTCGGTCGAGATGGGCAAGGATGTGCTGGGCGCGCTGGGCCGCCACCCTTTCGAGGCCCACCGCGCAGCCCTCACGTTTGCCACGCATGACGAGCGCCTGATCAGGAAGTCGGCCGCTCATGTGGATGATGCGGTTGCCCTCGTGGACATTGCGCGGAAAGGCCGCGCCGAAATCGAGAACGTGCTCGGGCAGGACGTCAGGGACAGCGAATTGCCCCACGACCACGCCTGGGAAGCCCCCGACAGGACACGCGAGTAGCTGCCCCTTCAAATCACCCCGCGTTCGCGGCTATATGGCCTCATGCAACAGACCAACATTCACGACGTCAAGATCGATCCCCGCAATCTCGGCATTCTCATCTCGGTCAATGGTGAACTCGTACCGCGCGCGCAGGCCATGATCTCCGTCTTCGATTCAGGCTTCATCCTGGGCGATGGCGTGTGGGAGGGCCTCCGCATGGTGAAGGGCGGCGTGCCCTTCCTGCGCGAGCATATCGAGCGCCTCTATGAAGGTGCGAAAGCCATCTTCATGGACATCGGGCTGAGGCCGGATGACCTCGTGAAGCGGCTGTTCGATTGCCTCGACGCCAACCACATGAACGACGGCGTCCACATCCGCCTCATGGTCACGCGCGGCGTGAAGGCGACCCCCTATCAGGACCCTCGCGTCACGATCTCCGCACCAACCATCGTCATCATTCCCGAATACAAGACGCCGAACCCCGAGAAATCCGCCAAGGGGCTCACGCTTCACACCGTGAACGTGCGCCGCGGTTATCCGGACGTTCAAGACCAGAAGCTCAACTCGCATTCGAAGCTGAACTGCATCACAGCCTGCATACAGGCCGCCAACGCCGGCGCAGACGAAGCCCTGATGCTCGATCCGCATGGATTCGTGGCGACGTGCAATTCCACCCATTTCTTCATCGTGCGCCGTGGCGAATTGTGGACCTCGACAGGACAGTATTGCATCCCCGGCATCACGCGTGGCAACATGATCCGCCTCGCGAAGGACATAGGGGTTCCGGTCTTCGAGAAACACTTCTCGCTCTACGACGTCTATGGCGCCGACGAGGCCTTCGTCACCGGCACCTTCGCGGGGCTGATCCCCGTGCGTGAGATCGACGGCAGGCCCGTGCGGCATCCTCTGTCCACAGACGAATGGTCGGGCGCGGGGCCTGTCTCGCAACGCCTGTCCGCCGCCTACAAGGAACTCTGCGCGAAGGATTCGCGGAGGCACCTGTGAGCACCAACATTGCCATGTGGTCAGGCCCGCGCAACATCTCGACGGCCATGATGTATGCATTCGGCAACCGGCTTGATTGCGTGGCGTGGGACGAGCCCTTCTATGCCTTCTCGCTGGTTCATCACGGCAACGATCATCCGATGCGCAACGACATCATCGCCGCCAACGACAGCGACTGGAATCGCCTCGTGTCACGCTGCCTCGCACCTGCGGACAAGCCGGTGTTCTACCAGAAGCACATGACGCACCACATGCTGAAGGGCTATGACCGCTCGTGGATCAAGGGTCTCGTCAACGCCTTCCTCGTCCGCACGCCGGAGCGGGTTCTCGCGAGCTACACGAAGAAATGGTCGGACGTGTCGCTGCGCGACATCGGCTTCGTCGAGCAGGCTGAAATCTTCGACATGGTAGCCGATCACTTGGGCTCCGTACCACCCGTTGTCGATGCGGATGACATCCTCGCCGATCCGCGCGGCGTTCTGGGCAGGCTCTGCGCGGCTTGCGGCATTCCCTTCGATGATGCGATGCTGTCGTGGGCTGCAGGCCCCAAGCCCTTCGACGGCGTGTGGGCGCCGCATTGGTACAACGCCGTTTGGGCCTCGACCGGGCTGTCGAAGCCCGAGACGAAGCCCGTGGAGTTGCCGGCGGCTCTGGCGAAGATTGCCGAAGCCGCCCGGCCCTATTATGAGAAGATGAGGCCTTACCGCCTCACCTGATCGATCAGCGGATGCTCTGTGCCGCGAGGCTGTGGGGGATCATCGGCGCGGGTGACCCGCCCTCCTTCTCCACCAGCATCTCGGCACGCCGCAATTCCTGCGCCTCTGCTTCGAGGGCGGACTGGGCATCGGCAAGCTGGTCCTTGAGTTCGGCGATCGAGCGCATGAGATTGTCACGGCGGCCGCGCGCGGCCTTGGCCGAGAGCGAATAATTGAAATGGGCAGGATCGGTGACGCCGTTCCGGCTTTCCTCGAACTTCACCTGCGCGTCCAGATCGTCATACTTCCGCATGAAGTCCTGAATCATGCCGTCGATATCGGCGACTTGCCGGCGCTTTTCCTCCGTGCGGAAACGGTGCAGACGGAGAAGCGTTTCGCGTGAACGCATGATGACCCCTCAAACTCAAACTACAAACAATGGGGCACGTGCTTCGCGTCCCCTTTTCACGATTCACCGAATCAACTACGCAGATGATTCCGGTGCTCGATGAAGAGACATGATGTACCGGTAAGCTTAAGGGTGGGTAAACCGGAGAGGGCAACCGGTTTAAGGCAACTTCGGCGCCGTTGCGCCCTGGTCCGATCTATATGTGGGGGCTACTTGTGAAACGCCACTACATCTCGATTGGAACATCAACAAGTTGCGTGGCAGGGATTAGGTTTTGTTAACCTTTCCCGGCTTATCTTAAGCGACAACGTTAACGGTTAGTTGTGCGCGGGCCTCGTCGGGCGCGCAGGACAGAAGGGCTCCACGGCGGAGTCCGGACCAAAGGGGATTCGAGATGAGGGTACTGCTGATCGAGGACGATACCGCGACGGCCCAGAGCATCGAACTGATGCTCAAGTCCGAAGGGTTCAACGTATACACGACCGACCTTGGCGAAGAAGGCGTCGACCTCGGAAAACTCTATGACTACGACATCATCCTCCTCGACCTGAACCTGCCCGACATGTCGGGCTACGAGGTCCTCAAGACTCTCCGCGTCGCCAAGGTCAACACGCCGATCCTCATCCTGTCCGGCCTTGCCGGCATCGAGGACAAGGTGAAGGGTCTCGGCTTCGGCGCCGACGACTACATGACCAAGCCGTTCCACAAGGATGAGTTGGTCGCCCGCATTCACGCCGTGGTGCGCCGTTCCAAGGGCCATGCCCAATCGGTCATCATCACCGGCGATCTCTGCGTCAATCTCGATACCAAGACAGTTGAAGTCGGCGGCGCCCGCGTGCACCTGACCGGCAAGGAATACCAGATGCTGGAGCTGCTCTCGCTCCGCAAGGGCACGACGCTGACCAAGGAAATGTTCCTCAACCACCTTTATGGCGGCATGGACGAGCCGGAACTCAAGATCATCGACGTGTTCATCTGCAAGCTCCGCAAGAAGCTGGCGAATGCGGCCGGCGGCAAGAACTTCATCGAAACCGTGTGGGGCCGCGGCTATGTGCTCCGCGAGAACGCACCGCCGATGGGCGACATCGACCTGCGCGAGACCGCCTGAGCGCGCCTCCCTCGTCAAGGCGACTGATCAGAACCCCGATGCTGGCCCTTTGGGCCGCGCCGGGGTTTTTTCGCTCTACAGGATGAAATCGTCGGCCACGAAGTCGGCCGTCTTCAGGCCGGTGAAGAACATTGCACCGCCATCAAGCTTGAGAACCGCGCCCAGTTCCGTGTCGCCCATGTTCGCCAGAACGTCCTTGAAGCTGGCCACGCCCTGGCCGGTCAGCCAGACGCGGTCGGTCCGCCCCGCGCCCGCTTCGAAGTCGGTGATCGTGTCGACGCCAAAGCCGCCCTTGTCGAACACGAAGACATCCTGACCCTTGCCGCCAGCCAGGCTGTCGTCGCCAGCGCCGCCCACCAGGTAGTCATTGCCGCCGCGGCCATCGAGACTGTCATTGCCTTCGCCTCCGTTGAGCCTGTTCACGTTGTCATCGCCGAGCAGCCTGTCGTCGAAGCGCGAGCCCATCAGTTTTTCGATACTGATGAAGGTGTCGCCCTTGGCCTCGCCGCCCGAACCGGCCCCCTTCAGGAGGTCGACGGTGACGCCGGCCCAGGAACTGGTGAAATCGGCTGTATCCATGCCTTCGCCGCCATCATGGACATCGGCACCCGAACCGCCGAGGAGCATGTCGTCGCCTGCGCCGCCCGAGAGAACATCATTGCCCTGACGCCCGACGAGGCGGTTCACGCCGTCATCGCCCGTGAGCTTGTCGTCTGCGTTGGAGCCGGAAAGGTTTTCGATGCCGGCAAGAACGTCACCCTCCGCGTCTCCGCTGAAACCCGCGCCTACGAGAAGATCGACGCTGACCCCCTCCTTCGAGTGACGATAGTCGGCGCGGTCGATACCGAGGCCGCCGTCGATCTTGTCAGCGCCTGCGCCGCCGGTGAGAATGTCATTTCCGCCATTGCCAGCGAGCGCATCGTCACCCGCGCCGCCATCGAGCGTATCGTTGCCCTCGATGGACTCGCCATAGGCGGCATCATAGGCGAAAGCCTGGGTACCGGTTGCCTTGACGTCGACCTGCGCCGAGCCGAGAAGAAGCTTGTGCGTGCCGAAGTCGATGCTGGTGACGAACACGTCCGATTTTGGTGGAACGCGCACGGTGACGGCGGCAACCCCCGAAATCGGCTGAAGCGTGACTAGCTGCTCCGTGGTGGAGGCATTGCGAATGCGCCAGACGCCCAGCTTTTCGCCATCCATGGCAAACGTCGCTCCCATCGAGGTCAGCAACAGGCCCGATGGCCTCGAAACCGTTCCGGCATAGTCGATCCGCGCGTAGCCTGTCTCTCGCACGGCGTCCGCCACCGTGTAGCTGCCATCGCCGGACAGCAAGTCGTTGCCGTCGCCGCCTGAGAGCGTATCCGATCCGCCAAGCCCCACGAGCACGTCATCGCCCAGATCGCCATAGACCTGGTCCACCGCATTGGTGGCCCGGAGGATGTCATTCTTTGCAGTGCCCTTGATGCTTGCCATAGCTCGACTTGCCTTCCCTTGAGTACACTTTGTCTATGAGGGGGAAGGCTTGTGCGTGACCTGAACAACATCATTCAAAATTGAAAGATGGCTGCAGGTTGGACTAACGGATGGTTACGGTCAGGTGCTGACGCCTCAAAGTCGTGATCAGGCGGCCTTCACCAGAACATCGGGGCCATCCATCGTCATCGTCAGCATAAGACCGGCGGACCGCGCCAGTTGCTTGGCATAATATGGCTGTACGAGTCGTGCATCGAGGGTCGTGAGTTCGATGGTGCCTTCGACAACCTGCGCGATGGCCTCCGGCACCTTGGCGCGGTCGCCCGCGGCGCGTGCCGAGAAGCTGTCGCCTTCAGCGCTCACGGTGACGACGCCGCCGCGCGGAATGCCTGCCATCGCCATCAGCAGCATGTTGAGCACGAGCTTCACCTGCTGCTTCGGGCGGTTCTCGCGCGGCGCCTGCCAGTCGAGCTTCACTTTTTCCTCGCCCACGAAGGCCTTGGCGATTTCGCCCGCCTCGCCCATGTCGATGAGTGCGCCCGCAGAGCCCGCAGCGCCGAAGGCGATGCGGCAGAACTTGAGCTTGGCGGAGGCCGTGCGGGCCGAGGAGCGCACCATGTCGAGCGCCGTCTCCTTGGTCTCCTCGTCCATCTCCGGATCGTCGATCAGCTCGAGCCCATTGGCGATGGCGCCCACCGGTGAAATCACGTCGTGGCAGACGCGGCTGCACAACAGGGCCGCAAGATCGAGGTCGGAGAGCCTGGCTTCGACGGGCATGGTTTCGGGCATCGGTTCGGACATCGTTGCGGACATGGGCCTACCTGCAGAGTGATTCGCATGACTCTTGTACCATCAGACCGATGGAATTTCCGCATTGACGGCAGCCCCCCGAGCGACCAAGAACACGCCCGCAACCGCCCTCACGGAGCTTCACAGCATGTCCCTCGTCCCGTCCCCCCTCGTGCAGTCGCTGATTGACCTTTCGGTACTCGCAGGCCGTGAAATCATGGCGATCTACGCCACCGATTTTTCAGCCAAGGAAAAGGGCGACCTGACGCCAGTGACGGATGCTGATGAAGCGGCCGAAAGGATCATCCTCGCAGGTCTTGCCCGGATCGATTCGTCGATCCCCGTGATTTCGGAAGAAGCAGCGTCCGCTGGCCGCATCCCGGAAGTGTCCGCGCGGTTCTTCCTTGTCGATCCGCTCGACGGCACCAAGGAGTTCATTTCAAAAAACGGTGAGTTCACCGTCAACATTGCCCTCTTGGAACATGGCGTGCCGGTGGCGGGCGTGGTCTATGCGCCAGCCCTGAAGCGCATGTTCTGGGGGGAGAAGGGTGTTGGAGCCGCCCAGGGCATGATCGAGGGCGATGCTGCCACCGTCTGGAAGGCGCTTGGCGTGCGCGCACTCCCAGATGACGGCGCCACCGTGGTCGCCAGCCGCTCGCACCGCGACCAGGCGACCGAGGATTTCCTCAAGACGGTCAAGGTGAAGTCGCTGTGCTCGGCCGGGTCCTCGCTCAAGTTCTGCCTCGTCGCCGCCGCCGAGGCCGATCTCTATCCGCGCTTCGGCCGCACCATGGAATGGGACACGGCCGCGGGCCATGCGGTTCTTCTGGCGGCCGGCGGCAAGGTGATGAGCGTCGAGGGTCCCGTCCTCTCCTATGGCAAGCGCGAGCGCGGCTACGACAATCCGGGCTTCATCGCCAGCGCCTGAACGGTCCCGGATGGCCGGGGCCTCTTGACGAAGCATTAACCATCCCGAAACACCCGGCTGCTAGCCTGACCTCATCGAGGCCGGCCGCCTTGGACTTGCCATGAGCCTTTGGCATTCCCGGCCCTGACAGTGAGGATACCATGATGATGAAGCTGATTGCCCCTCTCGCGCTCGCGCTGCTGCTTTGCGCAGGAGTGCCTGCCATGGCCCAGACCACGGGTTCGGTCTCCAAGTCCGAGCAGACGGGAGCGGAGACCTATTCCAACGAGGAGATGCTCACCGTCGGCCACCAGTTCTTCGGCAAGACCACGCGTGGGCTGGCCAAGGCCGTGGAATATGTCTTCCAGCGCCAAGGCGAACCCTCTGCCTACATCGTGGGCGAGGAAGGTGCCGGCGCCTTCGTGGGCGGCCTGCGCTATGGCGAAGGCACCATCTATTACAAGAACGGCACCAAGCAGCGGATCTACTGGCAAGGGCCCTCGCTCGGCTTCGACTTCGGCGCCAACGGCTCGCGCAGCCTGGTCCTCGTCTACAACTCGACGAGCCCCGAAGATCTCTACGACCGCTTCGGCGGCGTGGAAGGCTCGGCCTACATGATCGGCGGCGTCGGCGTGAACTTCCAGCAGCGCGAGAACATCATCCTCGCACCCATCCGCACCGGCGTCGGCGCACGTCTGGGCGCCAATGTGGGTTATCTGAAGTACTCCAAGCGCCCCAACTGGAACCCGTTCTGACCGAACGGCGTTCTTTTCCTCAATCAACCGGCGCAACCGGGGATCATGCTTTGGCCATGATTCTCGGTTGTTGACGTGTGGCGAAAAGGAATCCGCTCATGATGAACATGCTGAAATGGGGCGCGCTGGCCCTGCCCCTCCTGGCCCAGCCCTTTGGTTACGATGCATTGGCCGCCAATCCCGAGGGCGTGTGGTCGATGTCGAATGGCAAGGTAACCGTGAAGGTCTCGGACTGCGGCGGCAATCTCTGCGCCACCATCATCGGCCTCAAGGAGCCGATCAGCAAGATCGACGGCAAGCCCAAGGTCGACCGCGAGAACCCGGATCCCGGCAAGCGCAACCGCCCGCTCATCGGCCTGTCGATCCTCATCGGCATGAAGCCCGCGGGCTACAACAAGTGGGAAGGCGCCATCTATAATCCGGACGACGGCAAGACCTATAGCGCCACGGTGCGCCACGACGGCGGCACCATGAAGGTCAAGGGCTGCGTCGCCAGCGTATTCTGCAAGACCAACACCTTCGTGAAGGCCAACTGACCGGTTGCGGCACGGCTGAAATCGGCGGTACTGCCGGTCCTTTTGCAAGTCGGACCGAAATTGGGTAGTAAGGCGGAGCCGCCGGAGGACACATGTCTCAGACCGAGACGATATTGCTGGTCATTTTGGGCTTTTCGCTCGCGAGCCTCATCGCCCTTTTCATCGGGCGCATGATGTGGGGCATGGCCATCAGGCTGGGCGCGCGGCGCATGCGCAAGCAGGTTCCCTCTTCCCTGGTGGGCCTTCAGACCGAGCGCGACAGGCTGCGGGCGGACTACGCCATGATGTCCCAGCGGCTTGGCTCGAAGCTTGAGGCCGCGCAGTTGAAGATGGCCGAGCAGATGGCCGAGGTCAGCCGCCATCGCAACCGGCTGGAAAATGTCGACCGCGCCATCGCCGAGCGTGACGCCGAAGTGAACCGCCTGACACAGCTCGCCGCCGAACTCGACCGGCGCCTGACCGAGAGCACGGCTCAACAGGTCGATCTGCGCATGGCGCTGGCCGCAAAGGAAGAAGCGCTCCGCAAGCTGCACCGGCCGCACACCGCTGAAGTGTGGACGTCCGAGCCGGACGAAGCCCCCGAACCCTATCAGCCGCCCCCGCCGCCCTCACCCCCAGGCGACCCGGAGGAGAGGTTGCGCCAGCGAATCGCCAAGCTGAACCAGATGGCCTCCGTCCGCGCCCGCGAACGGGCCGACCCGGCGCCCCGCGCACCCTTGCCCCCCGACACGATGGCCTATTCCGCCCCGCAAGTGGCTGAAAGGCTTGAACATGCGGAGCGGGCAACGGGCGACCTCCAGAAGGAACTGGAAGACCTCGACGCCGAATGGTCGCGCCGGATCGAGGAATTGCAGCCCGGACAGCCCGTGGATGGGCCAACGGGCCCGACGGCAGTGGCAAACGTGATCTCTCTGGCCAACCGCATCCGGGACCTCAAGAAGGGCCTCAACACAAATAATTGACGCCTCGGATTTCTGGCCTGTCCTTGATCAAAATCAAGGTGTAATCTAAAACTGACGTCTAGCCTGATTGACAGCTATCCAGGGAGGCTGTCATGCGGATACTGTTGCTCCACCCGAATTATCACTCCGGCGGAGCCGAGATCGCCGGCAACTGGCCCCCCGCCTGGGTGGCCTATCTGGCGGGTTCCCTGAAGAAGGCGGGCTATACCGACCTCCGCTTCATCGACGCCATGACGAATGACCTCTCCGAAGAGGCGATCCGCAAGATTCTCCGCGAGGAAAAGCCCGACGTCATCGGCTGCACCGCCATCACGCCGTCGATCTACAAGGCCGAGCGCCTGCTGCAGATCGCCAAGGAGATCCACCCCAACGCCGTCACCGTCTTGGGCGGCATCCACGCCACCTTCATGTACAATCAGGTGCTTGGCGAAGCGCCCTGGATCGACTGCATCGTGCGCGGTGAAGGAGAGGAGATCTTCACCAACCTGATCCGCGCCATCGACGAAGGCCGCTGGCCCCAATGCCGCACTGACATTCGCGGCATCGCCTATCGCGACGGCGCCGACGTGACCGCAACACCCGCCGCCCCCACCGTCAAGGACCTCGACGCCATCAGCCCCGACTGGTCGGTGCTGAGCTGGGAAAAATACATCTACATCCCCATGGGCAAGCGCGTGGCCATTCCCAACATGGCGCGCGGCTGTCCCTTCACCTGCTCCTTCTGCTCGCAGTGGAAGTTCTGGCGCGATTACCGCATTCGCGATCCGAAGAAGGTGGTCGACGAGATCGAAACTCTCATGCGTGACCACGACGTGGGCTTCTTCATCCTCGCCGACGAGGAACCGACCATCAACAAGAAGAAATTCCTCGCCTTCTGCGAAGAGCTGATCGCGCGCGACCTCAAGATCCTGTGGGGCATCAACACCCGCGTCACTGATATCCTGCGCGACGAGGCCCTGCTGCCGCTCTATCGCAAGGCGGGCCTCATTCACGTATCGCTCGGAACGGAAGCCGCAGCCCAGCTTCAGCTCGACCGTTTCAACAAGGAAACGACGGTCGCGCAGAACAAGAAGGCGATCCAGTTGCTGCGCGATGCCGGAATCGTGGTCGAAGCGCAATTCATCGTCGGCCTCGAGAACGAGACCCGCGAGACGCTGGAAGAAACCTACAGGATGGCGCAGGACTGGAAACCCGACCTCGCCAACTGGTCGATGTACACGCCCTGGCCCTTCTCCGATCTGTTCCGTGAACTTGGCGACAAGGTCGAGGTCTTCGATTACGAGAAGTACAATTTCGTGACGCCGATCATGAAGCCCGACGCGATGGACCGCGCCGAACTGCTCGATCGCGTGATGCACAACTACCGGCGATTCTACATGAAGAAGGCGCTGTTCTCCTATCCATGGGCAGGCTCAGGCGAGCGCCGCCGCTATCTGCTGGGCTGTCTCAAGGCCTTCCTGAAGTCGGGCTTCGAGCGGAAGTTCTATGACCTGGGCCGCGTCAACTACTATGGCAAGAAGGACACCGTGGACTTCGGCTTCGACCGCACGCGCAAACGCGCTGACATGGGCAAGGTCGAATGGCAGACGACCCATAACCGCAAGGTCAAGGGCCAGCAGCAGGCCGAGCTCATGGCCTGCGGTGGAAGCAAGGAACACATGCAGGAGGAGCGCCAGCCCGTCGAGCCCGCCGAATGAACAGCGCGGTTACATCGGGCCGCATCGGCCCCAATGCGGTGATCCGCCTCGTGGAGGCCCTCGATGCCATCGAGAGCCGAACCGTGACGACGAAGCTGTTCCGGTCCGTCGATCTCGAATCCTATGTCGTGACGCCGCCTGATAAGATGGTGGCCGAGGACGAGGTGACCGTCCTGCACCGCAAGCTTCGGCATGACATGGGAGCAGAGCGCGCCGCCAGCGTCTCGTGGATCGCGGGGCTGCGCACGGCGGACTATCTGCTCGCCAATCGCATCCCGAAGCCGGTGCAGCGCTTGCTGAAGATCCTTCCCCGCCGGATTGCGGGTTTCATCCTGCTGAAGGCCATCGGCAGCCATGCCTGGACCTTCGCGGGCACCAGCCGCTTCACCTGGCGCATGGGACCGCCGATCGAACTCGCGTTCGAGGACTGCCCGCTCTGCCGCTATGACGAGGCGGCCTCGCCCTGCTGCCAGTACTATGCCGCGACCTTCGAGCACCTGTTCCGTGAATTGATCGATGCCGATGCCCGTGTCGTCGAGACCTGCTGCATCGCGGCGGGCGCAGAAGCCTGCCGCTTCGAAATCCGCACATGACATCGCCGTAACCTGCGGCGTCCCGCCTTGCCGTGCCCCCATGCCCAGTCTACAAATTCGGGCATCGGGAGGAACGACGATGGACAAGCCGACATTCGACAAGGCACGATTGCCCAGCCGACATGTGAGCGTGGGGCCTGAGCGAGCGCCGCACCGCTCCTACTATTATGCCATGGGCCTCACCCAGGGCCAGATCGCCCAGCCCTTCGTCGGCGTCGCCTCGTGCTGGAACGAGGCTGCCCCCTGCAACATCGCGCTCATGCGCCAGGCCCAGGCCGTGAAGAAGGGCGTGGCCGCCGCCAGCGGCACGCCGCGCGAGTTCTGCACCATCACGGTGACAGACGGCATCGCCATGGGCCACCAGGGCATGAAGTCGTCGCTTGTATCGCGCGAGGTGATTGCGGACTCTGTCGAACTCACCATGCGCGGCCATTGCTATGACGCGCTCGTCGGCCTCGCCGGCTGCGACAAGTCGCTGCCCGGCATGATGATGGCCATGGTGCGTCTCAACGTGCCCTCCGTCTTTATCTACGGCGGCTCGATCCTGCCCGGCATCTTCCGCGGCCAGCAGGTGACGATCCAGGACATGTTCGAGGCCGTCGGCAAGCATTCGGCCGGCCTCATGTCGGATGCCGACCTCGACGAGATCGAGAAGGTCGCCTGTCCGTCAGCAGGCTCCTGCGGCGGCCAGTTCACGGCCAACACCATGGCGACCATCGCGGAAGCGATCGGCCTGGCCCTCCCCTATTCCTGCGGTGCGCCCGCACCTTACGAAGTGCGCGACACTTTCTGTTACACGGCCGGCGAAAAGGTGATGGAACTCATCGCCCGCAACATCCGCCCGCGCGACATCGTGACCTTGAAGTCGCTCGAGAACGCGGCGACCGTCGTCGCGGCGTCCGGCGGCTCGACCAATGCAGCACTTCATCTTCCGGCCATCGCGCATGAGGCCGGCATCAAGTTCGATCTCTTCGATGTCGCCGAGATCTTCAAGCGCACGCCCTATATCGCCGACCTGAAGCCCGGCGGCCGCTACGTGGCGAAAGACCTCTTCGAAGTGGGCGGCATCCCGTTGCTCATGAAGACGCTGCTCGACCACGGCTTCCTTCATGGCGACTGCATGACGGTGACCGGCCGCACCATGGCCGAGAACATGGCGAGCGTGAAATGGAACCCGCACCAGGACGTGATCCGCCCGGCCGACAATCCCTTCACCGTCACCGGCGGCGTGGTGGGCCTCAAGGGCAATCTGGCACCCGAGGGCGCCATCGTGAAGGTCGCGGGCATGAAGAACCTCAGGTTCTCCGGTCCCGCCCGCTGCTTCGACTCGGAAGAGCGCTGCTTCGAGGCCGTGTCGAAGAAGCAGTATCAGGAAGGCGATGTGCTGGTTATCCGCTACGAGGGCCCGCGCGGCGGCCCCGGCATGCGCGAGATGCTGTCGACCACCGCGGCGCTTTATGGCCAGGGCATGGGCGACAAGGTGGCGCTCATCACCGATGGCCGCTTCTCGGGCGCAACACGCGGTTTCTGCATCGGCCATGTCGGACCCGAAGCCCAGCAGGGCGGCCCCATCGGGCTCCTGAAGGATGGCGACATCATCACCATCGACGCTGTCGAAGGCACGCTCTCGTGCAACGTGAGCGATGCGGAGTTCGCGGTGCGCGCCAAGGACTGGAAGCCGCATCCTCATGGCTACAACTCCGGCACGCTGTGGAAATACGCCCAGCAGGTGGGGCCTGCCGTCAATGGCGCCGTCACCCATCCGGGCGGGGCCGCCGAGACGCAGTGCTACGCCGACATCTGACGGCGCTGCCTCACTGCTGCTCGTCCGAGCCGCCGCCTGAGCCGGTGTCGCGCCGCGTGAGCGCCTTGAGGTCGGCTCCTGCTTCATCGAGGAAGAGCAGCAGCGTGTGGTCCACCCGCACGCCGCGCACCCTGGAGAGCAACGCGAAGAAGTCGCTCTCCTTCTTCATCACGTCCTCGGGGCAGGCCATGCGCGTGGCGGCCATCGGCGACAGGGTGAGATGATGATCGTGCTGCTCGTAGGTTCCGCTGAAGCGGTTGCAGCCGCCGAAGCCGAACACCCGCCCAGAGCCCGCAAAGCTGATGTAGCGCGCCTTAGGCCCCTCATCGCCCACCACGCCCCACTCGCTGCCTTCAAGCTTCTCCTCATGGGCGCATGCCTGACCGGACAGTGCCACGAGAAGAACTGCCGAAAAAACCATTGAAGTGAGACGCATGAAAACCTCGCTGCCTGGAACGTGTCTCTGGTTACGGCAGATCATCGTGATTCGGCCATGGCGCCGCTTGTTGAGCGATGAACGGTTGATCCCGTTGATCTGGAGAGTCGCTGTCAGCGACGCCGAAATCGCGAGTTAGATGTCGAATTTCTTACAATCATTGCGAACTGTGCAATCGACTATCCGGCAACAGGTCAAACGAAGTCATCCCCCGCGTTCCAATGACTGGAGAAACCATGACGAGCCACGTGGAAGTGACGCGCACCGGGCATGTGCTCGAAGTGAAGCTCAACAAGCCGAAGGTCAATGCCATCGATCAAGCGATGAGCCGTGAACTTGGTGCGGCATTCGCATTGCTGCGCGAAGACCCTGAACTTCGCGTCGGTCTGCTCACTGCGGAAGGCAGCCGGATATTCTCGGCGGGCTGGGACCTCAAGGCGCTGAATGCCGGCGACACCAAGCTGGACAACTGGTGGGAGGACGGCGACTACGGCGATGGCGGTTTCGCGGGCCTGACGGAAAACTGGAAACTCAACAAGCCCGTCATCTGCGCCTTGAACGGCATGGCAATCGGCGGCGGCTTCGAGCTCGCGATGGCCTGCGATCTCATCATCGCCGCCGATCATGTGGAATTCGCCTTGCCCGAAATGCCGCTGGGCATTGTTCCGGATGCCGGAGCATTGCAGCGATTGCCGCGGCGGCTGCCCTATAACATCGCCATGGAAATGCTGCTGCTCGGACGCCGCATGGGTGCGGAAGAGGCCGCCCGCTATGGCCTGATCAACAAGGTGGTTCCACATGCGGAGCTGATGACCGTTGCCCGCGCCTGGGCCTCGCAACTCGCCAGGGCTGCGCCACTCGCGATGCAGACGGTGAAGGAGGTCCTGCGCGCCATCGAGTGCAAGCCGCTGGAACAGACCTTCGTCACCATGCGAACAGGTGACCTTCCGACCTATCGCGCGATGCTGAAGTCGGAGGACGCAGCCGAAGGCGTGAAGGCCTTCGTCGAAAAGCGCGAACCAGTGTTCAAAGGGCGCTAGGATCATGGCAAGGCCACTTCCACAAGATGTGAAACATGTCGTCAGCATCGGCGGCGGGCCGATTGGTGCTGGCTGGGCGGCGCATTTCCTGGCGCGCGGCTATGACGTCACCGGCTATCTGCACGCGATGCCGGAGGAAGCGGTCTACCGCAAGATCCTCGACACGGCCTGGCTCAGCCTCGAACAACTCGGGCTGGCGGAAGGCGCATCACGCGAGAGGCTGCGCCTGACCGACAATCTGGAAGATGCAGTCAGAACCGCTGACTTCGTGCAGGAGAGCGCCCCCGAACGCCTCGACCTGAAGCAGGCGCTCTATGCGAAGCTCGGGACATTGGTGCCGGAAGGCGTTGTTATTTCCTCGAGCACGTCAGGTTTCATGATGACCGACATCCAGATGCTGTGCCCGACACCGGAACGCACTGTGATCGGGCATCCGTTCAACCCGCCCTACCTGCTGCCGCTGGTCGAGATCATCGGCGGCAAGAAGACCTCGCCCGATGCCGTCGAATGGGCCCGCGACTTTTATGCCCATGCGGGAAAGGCACCGCTGGTGATGAAGAAGGAAATCCCCGGCTTCGTGGCGACACGGCTGCAGGAAGCCATCTGGCGCGAGGCCCTTCACATGGTGGCCAATGGCGAGGCAACGCCCGAAGACATCGACATCGCACTGATGAACGGTCCTGCCCCGCGCCTGGCGATCCAGGGCCAGTGCATGGCATTTCACGTTGCCTGCGGTGAAGGCGGCATGGCAACAAACCTCGACCAGTTCGGCCCGGCGCTCAAGCTGCCGTGGACGCGGCTTCAGGCACCGGAACTAACAAAGGAACTGCGCGACCGCATGGTCGATGGCTGTGACGCGATAGCCGCGGGGCGTCACTTCGAGGAGATGGCGGCCGAACGAGACCGCGCCATCGTGGGCATCCTGAAGGCCGTGAAGGCCGCCCGCGCCGGCGGCGTGTAAGACTGGCGAAACCGGTTCGCTACCTTGGCTTCGGCTTCTTGCCTCTTTCGCTTTCGATGAAGGAATAGACCGTTCCGGGCCAGGACGGTGCCGTCTCGCTGTCGGGCCACGCCTGCCGGTATTCGCTCGGCTTCTTGCCGAAGGTTTCCGAAAAGCTCAGCGAAAAATACGACATCGAATTGAAGCCGCAAGCTGCCGATACCTCGCGGATCGACATGCGCGTGCTGCTGAGAAGGACGCGCGCATATTGCAACCGCAACAGCTTGCTGTACTGCACGATGGTACAGCCTGTGTCGCGGCGGAAAAGGCGTTCGAGCTTGCGCTGCGACACGCCGAGCTCCCGGCAGACGCGCGGCACCGGTGAAGGCTCCTCGATACGGCCTTCGAGCAACGTCATCGCGGCACGGACATCCGGGTGCACATCGTCCTTCTTTCCTCCGGTCGCGTATCTCTGCAGGCTCTCGGGCGGGCGTCTCGGATGATGCATGACCTGATTGGCGACCTCGGCCGCAAGCTGTTCGCCCTGCTGCTTCGCAACGATATGGAGCATGAGGTCAAGGCCCGCAGTACCGCCGGAGCAGGTCATGATTGTTCCATCGACGGTAAAGAGCTGCTCGACCACCTGCAGGCGCGGGAAGGCTTCGGCCAGGCCAGCCATCATGGACCAGTGCGTCGTCACCTTCTGATCGGCCACAAGTCCTGCTTTTGCCAGCGCATAGATGCCAAGCTCGATCGCCACGATCTGCTTTCCGGCGCGCGACTGTTGCCGGAGCCAGCGGAACAGGCGCTGGTCTTCGTAGTGCTCAGACCCCCAGCTGCCGCAGACGAAGATCATGTCGGGAGGCGGATGCCCGGGATGGACCAGCGCTGCACAGGTGACGGACAGGCCATTGCTTGCCGAAATGATGCCGCTGTCCGGCGAGATGAAATCCCACTCGAAGAGTGGCTGCGGCGCCAGATAATTGGCGATGCGCATTGGCTCGATCAGCATCGTCAGCGTCATCATGTTGAAGCGCGGAACGAGAACGAAGTTCACTCGTGTGGGAATGATCTTCAATGTCGTGGGTGCGGGATTGATCATTCTCTGTTTCGGCCCTCAACTCTGTTCAGCGGAGCGCCGATCCATTGCGGCGGAAAAAAAGCAATTTTGGCGAATAATTTATAACGTCTTCGCGTCTTCCGGCAAATCATTTTATCCCATGCACAGCGCGTGAAGACGCCAGGAGGACGGGCCGTGAACTTTGAAGTCATTGTGACCTGCGCCGTGACCGGTGCGGGAGATACTCTCGGAAGGCACCCCGGTGTTCCGGTAACGCCGGAGCAGATTGCCACCGCGGCGATCGACGCCGCCAAGGCCGGCGCCACGGCGGCGCACATCCATGTTCGGAATCCGGAAACCGGCAAAGGGTCGCGCGATCCCGAGCTGTTCAGGAGGACTGTCGACCTCGTGCGGTCGAGCGGCACCGACGTCGTCATAAACCTGACAGCCGGCATGGGCGGCGACTGGATGATCAGCGAAGACGACCCCACGCGGTTTGGTCCCGGCACCGACATGATCGGCCCTGACGAACGCCTGAAGCATGTTGAAATGATGCGCCCGGAAATCTGCAGCCTCGATTGCGGATCGATGAACTTCGGCGACGGAAACTATGTCTACATGTCCACTCCTCCCTATCTCCGGCGCATGGCGGCACTGGTGAAGGAGTGGGGCGTCAAGCCCGAACTCGAGGTTTTCGATCTGGGGCACATCCGGCTTGCGAAACAATTGATGAAGGAAGGTCTCATCAACGACCCGCCGATGTTCCAGATTTGCCTCGGCATACCCTGGGGTGCGGATCAGACGGTTGCGAACATGAAGGCAATGAAGGACGAGCTTCCACCCGATGCAAGCTGGGCCAGCTTCGGCATCTCGCGCATGCAGATGCCGATGGCCGCCGCGGCCGTTGCCATGGGCGGCAACGTCCGTGTGGGACTCGAGGATAATCTCTACCTTGATCGTGGCGTACTGGCGACCAATGCGCAGCTTGTCGAACGGGTTGTCGGCATCATCGAGCGGATGGGTGCGCGGGTGCTGACGCCGCAGGAAGCCCGCGACAAGCTGGGCCTCAAGAAGCAGGCCGGAGTGCTCTGATGGCGAAGATGCCGGCGGGCATCGGGCTGGATCTGGACCGCTTGAGCAAGCGCTACGGACCTGTGAAGGCCGTTGACGATGTAACGCTCAGTATCCAGCCCGGAGAGTTCCTGACGCTTCTCGGCCCTTCGGGATCGGGCAAGACGACTCTCCTCATGATGATCGCAGGCTTCCAGGACGTGAGCAGCGGCGATATCCGGATCGAAGGCAAGTCGATTGCCGCGATCCCGCCAGAGAAGCGCAATTTCGGAATGGTCTTCCAGGGCTATGCGCTGTTCCCGCACATGAGTGTCCGGAAGAACATTTCCTATCCTCTCGAGATCCGGAAGCGCGGCAAGGCGGAGATAACGGCACGCGTGGACGAGATGCTCGAACTCGTGCAGCTCACGGGTCTCGCGGACCGCATGCCGAAACAGCTCTCGGGCGGCCAGCAGCAGCGCGTGGCACTGGCGCGGGCCCTGTGTTTCTCACCGCAGGTTCTGCTGCTCGACGAGCCGCTGGGTGCGCTCGACCGCAAGCTCAGGGTCGATGTCCAGGAGCAGCTCAAGGCCATTCATCGGCGTGTGGGCACCACTTTCATCTACGTCACGCATGACCAGGAAGAAGCCCTGACCATGTCCGACCGCATCGTGATCATGAATCACGGCAAGGTCGTGCAGGTCGGCTCTCCAGTCGATCTGTACGAAAGGCCGCGCACGGCATTCGCGGCGAGTTTCCTGGGCAAGAGCAATTTCCTGCGGCACGGCGGCAAGACCTTTGCGGTGAGGCCGGAGAAGATCGACATTGCACCAGCAGCGATGCCGCAAGGCGCTGCCGCGCTGAAAGGCCGTGTGCGCAGCATCACCTACATGGGTTCGGCGCTGAAGATCGCGGTGGCGGTCGATGGCATGGACGACATCGAGGTTCACCTCGATGCCTGGCGCACGCAACATCGTTTCGAGGAAGGCCAGCCCGTCGGCCTGTCCTGGACCGAAGGTGCTGCCGTCGAGGTCGAAGACAGCGAAAATACGAAAGCGGACACCAGATCCGCTGCGACCAAGTCCGGACTGCAACCGGGATCATGAAACTGCGCAACACGCGCAACAACGAGGAAAAAACAGGCATGCAAGACAAGAATTTTATGCGTGACATGGCACGGCAGGGCGCCATCGCCTTCAAGAGCGGCAAGCTCGACCGCCGGAGCTTCCTGATGCTGTGCGTCATGGCGGGCGTTGCCACGCTGGCTGTATCAGCAGGCGATGCGGAAGCGGCCGCCAACGAGATCGTGATGTGGAACTGGGGCGGTGAATCGGAAAAATGCCACGGCGATGCCATCGGCAAACCCTTCGAGGCCGCCACCGGCATTCCGCTGAAGTTCGACACCTCGGGTCCTCTCCAGGGCAAGATCAAGGAGATGGTCGACTCCGGCAAGGTCACGGCCGACGTCTGCGACGCCGACGGGTTCGATGCGATTGCGCTCGGCAAGTCCGGGCATCTCGAAGCCATCGATTATGCGATTGTCGAGAAGAGCAAGGTGAAGGATGGCTTCGCGCTGGAATATGGCGTCTCGGTCATCTTCTACGGCTATGCCTTCATGTATGACACGCAGGCCTTTGGCGCCAATCCTCCGAACTCCTGGGCGGATTTCTTCGACACCGCGAAGTTCCCCGGCAAGCGCTCGCTCTACAAGTGGGCGAATGGCTCGATCGAAGGTGCACTGATGGCGGACGGCGTGCCGAAGGACAAGGTCTACCCCTGCGACATGCCGCGCGCGTTGGCGAAGATCAAGTCGATCAAGGCCGACAGCCTCTACTGGGGGTCCGGCTCGGAAGCCCATGACATGATCGTCAATGGCGAAGTGGCGCTCGGCATGGTCTGGCAGAACCGCGGCAAGGCCATCGAGGAGCGCACAAACGGACGCTACAAACTGGTGATGAACGAGGCGATCGCCATGCCCGGCGCCTATATCGTACCGCGTGGAAACCCTGCCGGGCGCGAGAACGTCATGAAGTTCATCAACCAGGCCCTGCAGGTCGACTCGCAGCTCACCATTCTCGACTGCCTCGGCATGACGCCCTCCAACCCCGAGGCCTTCGCCAGGATCCCCGAGGCGATGCAACCCTATGCAGTCAACTCGGCGCAGAACATCGACAGGGTTCTCTTCAATGATCCGGTCTGGTGGGCGGACATGGGCGGCGATGCCGTCAATGACTTCCTCGATGCCATTGGCTGACCTCTGAAACAATTCCGCGCGCCGGCGTGATGTCTGGCGCGCGGAATATCATGATTTACACCAGGAGCCGAGATGGCACGCCCCGCGCTGCTTCGAAATGCGAGCCCCTACTGGCTGCTTGTCGCGCCATTCCTGGTGGCGCTGACGCTGCTCTATGCCGCACCCATTCTGAACATCCTGTGGCTCAGCTTCACAGACCCGAAGCCCGGCCTCGGCAACTACCAGAGGATCATCGAGAGCGAGACGGTTGCCCGGCTGATCTGGACAACCATCCGCATCTGCCTCATCACCACGGTCTTCAGTGTCTTTCTTGGCTACATCGTCGCCTATGCGATGCTCCATGCGCTGGCCGGCGTGCGGCGCCGCATGATGTCGATCCTGCTTGTCTCGTTCTGGATTTCCGTGCTGGTGCGGTCTTTCGCCTGGCTCATGCTGCTCGGCCACAATGGCCTGGTGAACAACGCACTGCTGTCCACCGGCCTCATCTCCGAGCCCATCGCCTTCGTCCGCAATGAACTGGGCGTGCTGATCGGCATGACCGAATACATGATTCCCTATGCCATCCTGCCCCTTCTCGCCAACATGCAGGGCATCGATCCGCGTGTGATGAGCGCATCGCGCAGCCTGGGCGCCAGCAGCACGCAGACATTCTTCCGCGTGTTCCTTCCCCTCACCAAGCCCGGGCTGATCGCGGCATCGCTTCTCGTCTTCATCTCGAGCCTTGGCTTCTACGTGACACCCGCCATTCTTGGCGGCGGCAAGGTGCAGATGATCGCTGAGTACATTTCCGTACAGCTTCTTGTCACCGTGCGCTGGGGCACGGCGGCGATGCTGGCGACACTCATGCTCATCAGCGTTCTGGCGCTCATGTATGCCCTCAACAGGTCCATGAAGCTCGGCACAGTCTTCGGTGGAGCCGCCCGATGAAGCGCTCGCTTGGCGGCAGGCTCAATCAAGCTGCGGCATGGATCATCCTGCTTCTCCTGATCATTCCCTCGCTGGTGTCGTTTCCCGTCTCTGTCACGTCCAAGACCTACCTGTCCTTCCCGTGGGAGGGCGTCTCGTGGCAGCATTTCCGCAACCTGCTCACCAGCCCGGAATGGCTCAGCAGCTTTGGGCAGAGCGCCATCATCGCGGTGCTCTCCGCGCTCATCGCCACGGCGAGCGGCACATTGTGCGCCATCGGGCTCTGGCGGATTTCCAGCCGGTTTGGCGAAGCGGTCCGCGCCTTCCTGCTGTTGCCGCTCATGGTGCCGCCGATCATCTCCGCCATGGCCTTCTATCGCTGGTGGATCCCGCTCGGCTTGATCGACTCCTATCTCGGCATCATCATCGCGCATGCGATCCTGGCCCTACCCCTTGTGCTGATCACCGTTTCGGCTTCGCTCGCCAATTTCGACCCCCGGCTCGAACAGGCCTCGCGAAGCCTCGGTGCTTCCATGAGCACCACGGTATGGCGGGTGATCCTGCCGGTCATCAAGCCGGGCATTGCCGCGGGAGCGGTCTTCGCCTTCATTCTCTCATGGGACGAAATCGTGGTGACGCTCTTCATCTCGAAATTCGACGTCTTCACCCTGCCCCGCCGCTTGTGGAACGGCATGCGCGAAAACACCGATCCCACGGTCGCTGCCGCGGCGGTCGTGCTCATCCTCATCACGCTCGCGGCTCTCGTCATCTTCAATCTCACGTCGCGCCGCCGGGGCGACGACACCGCTTGAATTCTGGAGGTATTCGTGAACATGGACCACTCCCATGAGAACCGGCTGCTGCTCGAGACGGTGCAAGCCTTCATGAAGGCGGAACTCACGCCGCACGAGGCGGAGGTCGACAGACTGGGCGAAGTCCCCCTCGAACTTGGCCGGCAGATCGAGAGGCGCGCCATCGCGGCGGGCCTCTATGCGGCAAACATGCCCGAGAATGTCGGCGGCGGCGGCTTGAGCCTCGAAACCAAGGTGCTCATGGAGCGCGAGTACGGAAAGACCAGCCACGCGCTGCATTCGTGGATCGGGCGCCCGACCGAACTGCTGCTGGCCTGCGAGGGAGACCAGATCGAGCGTTACCTGTTGCCATGCGTGCGAGCGGAAAAGCGCGAACTCTTCGCGCTGACCGAGCCCGAGGCGGGATCGGATGTCATGGGGATGAAGTCGAACGCGCGGCGCGACGGCGCAGACTGGATTCTCAACGGCTCGAAGCATTTCATCTCGGGGCCCGTGATGCCCGACTTCGCCATCGTCTTCGCCGCCACCGGCATCGACGAAACAAAGCGCGGTCCTCGCAAGCGGGTCACCGCGTTCTTCGTCGATGTCGGCATGACGGGCTTCACCATCAGCGAAGGCACGCATTGCGTGAGCTATCGCGGCTACAAGACGTTCCAGCTTCACTTCGACAACGTGCGCCTCGGCCCCGGACAAGTCCTAGGCGAAGAAGGCTGTGGACTTGAGATGTCCGGAAAATGGCTCACCTATGGACGGATTTTCGTGGGCGCGTCATGCTGCGGCAAGGCCGAGCGGCTGCTGGGTCTCGCGGCCGAGTGGGCGGCAAGCCGCAAACAATTCGGCCAGGCCATCGGCAAGTTCCAGGGCACGGGCTTCAAGCTTGCCGACATGGCGACGGAACTTCGCGCGGCAGATCTTCTGGTCGAAGATGCCGTCCGCCGCGCCAATGCCGGCACGCTGACCGATGCCGACATCTCGATGGTGAAGCTCTACTGCTCCGAAATGGTGAACCGCGTTGCCGACAATACAGTGCAGATCTATGGCGGCATGGGACTGATGGAGGAACTTCCCGTTCAGCGGCTCTGGCGCGACTCCAGGCTGGAGCGCATCTGGGATGGAACCTCCGAGATCCAGCGCCATATCATTTCGCGCGCGATCCTGAGGCCGCTTGGGGCATGAACGAACGGCAGCGGAAGAATCTTCAGCGGCTGCTGAAGCCGCGCCATGTCGCGGTGATCGGCGGCCGCGATGCGGAGGTAGTCGCGACCGAGTGCGCCCGCATCGGCTTTCCGGGGCCGTTCTGGCCGGTCAATCCCAGGCGGCCCGAGATCAAGGGGCACAAGTGCTTTGCCACCGTGGACGACCTGCCGGACGCGCCCGATGCGGTCTACCTTGCCATTCCGCGCGAAGTTGCGATCGAGACACTGGCGAAGCTGCGCGACATGGGTGCAGGCGGCGTCGTCTGCTACACTGCGGGCTTCGGCGAGACCGGTGCCGAGGGCGCTGACGCAGAAGCCCGGCTGATCGCCGCCGCCGGAGACCTGGCGCTCGTCGGCCCCAATTGCTACGGCATCATCAACTACATCGACCGCGTGGCGCTCTGGCCCTTCGCGCATGGCGGCTCCTGCCCGGGATACGGCGCGGCGATCATCACACAAAGCGGAATGCTTTCTTCCGACTTCACCATGAGCCAGCGCGCGGTGCCGTTTGCCTATATGGTGTCGGCCGGAAACCAGACGCAGATCCATCTTGAGGACTTCATCGACGCGCTCTGCGACCACGACGAGGTCCGCGCCTTCGGGCTTCACATCGAAGGCCTGAAGGATGTGGGGCAGTTCGAACGCGCCGCTCTCAAGGCCTTGAAGATGGGCAAGCCCATCGTTGCGCTGAAGACCGGAACGTCGGCACTCGGTTCGAGACTTACTGTCAGTCACACGGGCTCCCTCTCAGGCACCGAGGAAATTTATGACGCCTTTTTCGAACGACTGGGCATCATCCGCGTCACCAGCCCGTCGCAACTGCTGGAGACGGTGAAGCTGCTCAGCGTCTCGGGTATTCCCAAGGGACGGCGTGTTGCCGGGCTGACCTGCTCCGGCGGCGGAGCGACCATGCTGGCAGATCATGCAGAGAGGGTCGGGCTCGCATTCCCCTTGCCCCCGGACGAGATCGCAACCAGGCTCAGGCAACTGCTCCCGCAGACAGCGACCGTATCGAACCCGCTCGACTACACGACACCGATCTGGGGCATGCCTGAGAAAACGGCTCCCGTGTTCCGCACCCTGTTCTCGGGCGAACATGACTGCGCCGTGATCGTGCAGGACTACCCAGCTTCGGGCCTCGACGAGAGCAAGCGCTATTATCGCAATGATACGGTCGCGTTTCTCGAAGCCGCAAGGGAGCGTGGCCTCGTCGCCGCTGTGTGCAGCACATTGCCGGAAAACCTCGATGCGGAGACCCGCGCGTTCCTCGTCGGCCAGTCTGTCGCGCCGATGCAGGGCATCGAGGAGTGCCTCAATGCGCTCGGCCATGGCGCCTGGTTCAATGAACGCCGCGAGGCGTTGCTGAAGGACTGGCCCAGCCCCCTGATGGCCGGCCATGGAGACCCCGTTGGCGCGGTGCTTCTCGACGAGGCGCAGGCAAAGGCAAAGCTCTCGGCCGCCGGCATCAGCGTGCCCAGCAGCATGACCGCATCGGGAAGCGATGCGCCGGACGCCGCATCGAAGATCGGATTTCCCGTGGCGCTGAAAATGGTGAGCGCGCGCCTGCCGCACAAGACGGAAGCCGGCGCCGTGAAACTCGGCCTCGGAAACACCGGGGCCGTCGCTCAGGCCATCAGCCGCATGACAAGGGACGTGTCGGCGCATGATCCGGCGGCGGTGACCGACCTGTTCCTGCTGGAGCGGATGGCGGGCCCGGCCATCGTGGAACTCATGGTCGGCATCCGCCGCGATCCGCAATTTGGGCTTGCGATGACCCTCGCAAGCGGAGGCATACTGGTTGAGCTCCTGGCCGATGCCGTGACCTTGCTCCTGCCTACCTCGCGCGGCGCGATGAATGCCGCGCTCTCACGCCTCCGCATGGCGCCTCTGCTCGATGGCTATCGCGGGAAGCCCGCCGCCGACCGCCATGCCTTGCTCGATGCGCTCGAACGCCTTGCGACCTTCGCGATGTCGCCGCGCGGCCAAGTGGTGGAGCTTGAGATCAACCCGCTCTTCGTGATGGCGGACGGCGTTTGCGCTGTCGATGTCCTGATGCAGGTCGAGGCGGCCGCCGTCACCGCATGACGAAGGGATTGGCCATGGGCTTGTCCGACGTGTTGAGCCAAAGCGTCTTGGTGCGCGTGTAGTCGTAGACGGCCTCCATGCCCGCCTCGCGTCCGTGACCGCTGTTCTTGAAGCCGCCGAACTCGGCCATGGGCGAGACCATGCGGTAGGTGTTCATCCACACGATGCCGGAATGAACGGCCTTTGCCATCCGCATGGCGCGGGCGGAGTCGCGCGTGAAAATACCAGCCGCGAGGCCATATTCCGAGTCGTTGGCATAGGAGAGAACTTCCTCTTCGGACCTGAAGCGCAGCACGCTCAGCACCGGGCCGAAGAGCTCGGTGCCGACGATCTGCAGGTCCTGGCGCGGGCAATCGACGATGGTGGGCTCGTAGAACCAGCCGCTGTTGTGCTCGCGCGGCTGACGGCCCCCTGTCAAAACCGTCCCGCCCTGCTGCTGGGCCATGGCGACGTTCGCTTCGATATGCGCGATCTGCCCCAGGGTGGCGAGCGGGCCCATCTCTGTCTCCTCGAGCATCGGATCGCCGATGCGGATCGCCTTGGCCCTCCGCACCAGCCCGTCGAGGAACTGCTCGGCGATCGAGTCCTGGAGATAGAGCCGCGAACCGGCAACACAGCTCTGGCCGCTGGCACCGAATATGCCCGCCATCACGCCATTGGTGGCGCTTTCGAGATCGGCATCGGCGAAGACCATCACCGGGCTCTTGCCGCCGAGTTCGAGCGACACCTCTGCCAGATTGTTGGCGGAGTTGCGGACGATGCTGCGCGCGGCCGGAACACCGCCGGTGAAGCTGATGCGCGCCACGAGGGGATGGCTGGTCAGCACGCGTCCGCAAGGGTCGGCCGTGCCCGTCACGATGTTGACGACGCCCTTCGGAAAGCCTGCCCTCTCGAAAAGCTTGCCGAATTCCAGCATCGGGGCGGAGGCGTGTTCCGATGCCTTCAGCACCACGGTGTTCCCCGCAGCGAGCGCCGGCGCGATCTTCACCGCCACCAGGAAGATCTGCGAGTTCCACGGCACGATGGCCGCCACGACACCGAGCGGCTCGCGGATGGTGCAGGCGAACATGTCGGGCTTGTCGATGGGCAGCGTGTCGCCCTGGATCTTGTCGGCAAGCCCCGCATAGTAATGGAAGTAGTCGGCGATGTAGCGCGCCTGCCAGCGCGTTTCCTTGAACATCTTTCCGGTATCGATGGTTTCGATCCGGCCCAGCGCCTCTGACTGCTCGGCTAGGAGGTCCGCCAGCTTCCGCAGCAGCCGCCCGCGCTCGGTGCCGTTGAGCTTGCCCCAGGGGCCTTTGAGCGCCGCATGGGCGGCTTCCACGGCCCGGTTGACGTCGCCTTCCGTAGCACTGGGGATCATGGCCCACACCTGCCCGGTCGCCGGATTATGGCTCTCGAAGCTGCCGCCATCCGAGGCCTCAACCCAATCACCATCGATGAACATCCGGTAGCTCTGTACGTCGGCCATGGGCACGTCTCCTCTGGTGGTTGGGCGCAAGGTCGGGCAATCGCGCTCGTTTGACAATTATGCTATGCCATCATACGGTATGTAAAGAGACAGGCATGGGCGGCGATCCGCCGCGTGTTCGCAACTTTGAGGTCTTCAATCCGCGCCATGCCCGTCACGCCAGCCGGAACCTTCCATGCGACAACGGGACAAGGGTTCCCGCTGGTTCTGATGCATGGCGTCGGCATGACTCACGAGATGTGGAACCGGCAGGCTGGAGACCTCGCCAGCCACTTTCGCGTGGTGACATATGATCTTCTCGGCCACGGCCGGAGCCCGAAGCCTCCCGGTCCTTATGCCTTCTCTGATTTCGTGAATCAGCTTCGGGAACTTGCCGATCATCTCGAACTGGACCTGTTCGGCCTTGCCGGGTTTTCCTTTGGCGGAATGGTTGCCCGCGCCGCGGCGCTCGCCATGCCCGAGCGTATCGCGGCACTGGCCGTGCTGAACAGCCCGCATGGCCGGACCGATGCCGAGCGCGCCGACATCCGCAAGCGGCTGGAACAGGTGAGAGCGGGTGGCCCTGCGGCCACCGTAGACGTGGCCCTCCAGCGCTGGTTCACCACGGAACATGCGGAAAGTCACCCGGAAGACCTGGCACTGGTGCGCCAGTGGGTGATGGCCAATGACAGGCAAGGCTACGCCGCCGCCTATGAGCGGCTGGTCGAGGGCGATGCCGAACTGGCGGACCCGATCAGGAACATCGCCTGCCCATCGCTGTTCATGAGTTGCGAGCATGACTACGGGAACTCGCCGGCAATGGCCGAAAGAATGGCGGGCCTGGTCCGGAACGCCCGAGCCGTGATTGTCCCCGGGCTCAGGCACATGGGCCTGTTCGAGGACCCGGCCCCGTTCAATGCGGCGCTGATCGACTTCTTTGGCGCAACACTCACTCATTCGTCTGGAGATGGGCAGGCCGCGAGTCATCACGGCTGAGGCGGGCAATCGATCGGTGACGACAATGCCCGTCTTGCACATGCCATCAGTGCATGGTTCTTACAGCCGTGCCGGATTGTTCACGTCGGCCCCGATTTCCGCAAGGTCCTGATAGCGATCGCCGATGCGGTGATGGGGCCTGCCGCCCGTTGCGCCACCGAAGGCGACGACGAGTTCGTCATCGGCTGGCGCATCGTAGATCGAGAACTGAACCGTGAGGTAATGGGAACGCCGGCCCGTGTCATGCTTGTCCATCAGCGGAATGTTGATCTGCGTGTTCGCAGGCCCACGGGTGTTGGTGAAGCCGAGATAGCTCTTGGCATCTACCGCCTGCCGGAAGAAATTCCCGTAGTGCAGCGTGTGTATGAGGGCCGACGCATGTTCCTGTTCGCAATCCAGCCCCGCCATCGCAGCCTTGCCATAGGCTTCGATCTTGTCGCCGCCACCCGCCAGCGCAAGGATGCGCTCGGTGAGCAGCTTTCCGAGAACCGGAGCGAAGGCCCTTATCTCGGGCTTGAGGTCTTCGACATATCCCCTGCCCGCCCAGGGATTCCTGACGACAGCCGCAACACCGAAGACGCGGAGCACGGGGTCTGCCACGCGCTCGCCCTCGATCCTGATCTCTTCTTCGAAGTTCACGAGCTTTCTGATCTTGAGTTCCATGTCTGGTTCCTTCCTGTTGTCAGGCTGCCGGAGATTTGACGGCGGCGAGGATGCGGGTGTTGTCCTCGCCAAGTTTCGGCGGCGTGGTGGGTGTGATGGCGGGTGTCCGGTTGAAATGGACGGGATTGCCTGCGACTCGCCACGGCGCATGCCCCGCAACCGGATGAGGAATGCTGGCAATCAGGCCGCGCGCGGCGACATGCGGATCGGCGAACACATCCCTGGCGTCATTCACCGGCCCGAAGGGCAGCTTGCCGCCGAGCATCTCCGCCAGTTCCACCTTGCTGAACCTTCTCGTCCAGCCCGCGACAGCGTCGTTGACCTCGGCAGAATGGCGCCGCCGCCCGGCCTTGCTGGCCAGGCGCTGGTCCGTTGCCAGATCCGGACGCTCCATGATGCGGGCGAGTTCGCGCCAGAAGGCATCGTCGACGACACCGATGGAGATCCAGCCATCCGACGCCGGAAACAGGCCGAAGGGTGCCAGCAGCGGATGACCATTGCCCGAAGCCTCGGCGACAGTTCCTTCCATGTCGTATTGATAGACCATGCGCTCGCACAGGCTCAGCATCGCGTCATACATGCCGATATCGACAAACTGGCCCAGGCCCGTCTTCTCCGCGTGGCGGACGGCGGCGACGATGGCAAAAGACATCATCAGGCCGGTGAAGACATCGCCGATGCCTGGGCCGGTCTTCATCGGATGATCGCGGTCCTGTCCGGTCATGCTGATGAGGCCGCCCATGGCCTGGGCGACGACATCGTAGGACGGCCAGTCTGCATAGGGACTGCTGCCGCTGCGTGGATCGCCGAAGCCCCGGATCGCGGCATAGACGAGGGCGGGGTTGGACTCGGCAAGTGATTCATAGCCAAGGCCAAGACGCTCCATGACGCCTGGCCGGTAGTTCTCCACAATCACATGAGACGTCTTCGCAAGGTCACGCACGGCGGCCTTGCCCTCATCGCTCTTGAGATCGAGGACGACACTTTTCTTGCTGCGGTTGAGACTGACGAAATACCCCGCCCAAAGCCTTTCCGGATCGTCGCTGCGATAGGGACCGTTGGTGCGGCTGGTGTCGCCTTCCGGGCTCTCGATCTTGATGACCTCGGCTCCGTGATCTGCCAGCATCATCGTGCAATAGGGTCCCGACAGCATGCGGCTGAAATCGAGCACGCGAATGCCGGCAAGGATGCCCGCACCGGGACTGCTCATGTCATGCATCTGCCGGCTTGCAGGCAACGACTTCGATCTCGACCCGCACATCAACCAGAAGGTCACTCAGGACTGCGGAGCGGGCGGGCGGATCCACTGGAAAATACTCGCCATAGACAGCATTGAAGCCGGGAAAATCTGCACGGTCCCGCAGCCAGACCATCGCCTTGACGACATCCGGCAATTTGCAGCCTGCCTCAGCCAGCGTCGCCTTGATCGCGCCGAGCACGGCGTGCGTCTGCTCCTCGATCGTGCCATCCGTCATCACCATGCCATCCTTGAAGGGCACCTGACCTGTCAGGAAGACAAACCCATTGGCTTCGACGGCGCGGGACAGCGATAGCTTTCTGCCACCAATGACGAGCGGGCCGCCGATGATCTTCCTGGAGGACATGCTGACGCCTTCCCTTGCCTATGCGAACGCGGGGATAACTTCGTTGCAGAAGAGTTCGAGGGATCGCTTCTGTTCCTTGAAGCCGAGGCCGAGGCTGGCGTAGTAGGTGAACTCGTCCACGCCCAGCGCGGCATAGGGCTTCAGCTTGGCAATCACCTCGTCGGGCGTGCCGAACATCAGGTTGGTGGACAGCATCTGCGGATCGTACTCGGCCCGGTTCGAGATTTCGCCGAGGTCGAGCTCCTTCGGGAAGCCGTTCTTGACGTCGCCGAGGTTCTTGAACAGGTTCTCGAACTGCCCGAGCTGGCGCTGCGCCGCCTTCACCGGCACCATCCACTCGTCTTTCCGGTCATAGACCGCCGTGTGCCGCATCATCGCGAAGACCGGGCGCGCCTTGCCGGGATTGGCGGCCATCGCTTCATCCAGGCGTGACGAGTAGAGTTCGGCCTCCGACATCGGCCGCGTCAGCGGCCACGACATGATGTTGAGCCCGTGCTTCACCGCAAAGTCATAGGTGATGGGCGCGCGCGCCGCGACCCAGACCGGCGGATGCGGCTGCTGCAGGGGCTTGGGCACCGAGGTCGACGTGGGGAACTGCCAGAACTCGCCCGCGTGTGCATAGTCACCCTTCCAAAGGGCCAGCACGGCGGGCAGCATCTCCTGCATGTATTTCCACCCGTCGGTCTGCTTGAGGCCCGCGTGCATGCGATCGAACTCGCGCTGGTAGGCACCGGACCCGATGCCGAATTCGAGCCGTCCGCCGGTGATCAGGTCGGTGAAGGCGGCCTCGCCCGCGAGCTTGATCGGATGCCAGTAGGGCGCCACGGCAACGGCCGTGCCGAGCCTGATCGTCGAGGTATGCGCCCCCCACCAGGTGAGGATCTGGAAAGGGTCGGGCGCGATCGTCATTTCCAGCGCGTGGTGCTCCGCGGCCCAAGCGATGTTGAAACCGCCCCGCTCCGCCATCTGCACCATCTCCAGCGTGTGGCGGGCCACCTCGCGCATGTCGAGGCTCTCGTCCATCCGCTCAAGATTGATCGCGAGTTGGAATTTCATCGTCTCACTCCCTCAGAATACCGGCATGGATCATCACAAGACTTCTTCAATGGCCTTCGCCGGCAGATGTCAGCATGGCCATGGCCGCATCACGGGCACATCTCACATGGTTCATGCAGGCTTCAGCGGCTGCATCCGGATTGCGCCCTGCCAATGCCGCCACGATCTCCTGCATTTCCCGAAGGCTCTTCGGTGCGCGCCCCGGCTGCGACATGGACGAGGCCCTCAGCAGCACCATGCGCGCCTGAAGCGAACGGATCGTGCTGGCAATGAGCGAGTTGCCGCAACCTTCGAGGAACACATCGTAAAACCGCATGGTCTGGCGGATGATGCTTCTCACGTCACCGGAGGCAAAAGCCTGTGCGAGCGAGTCGAGTTCGCCCTTCAGGGCCAGCATTTGGGCTTCGGAAGCACGCTCGGCGAAAAGCCGCCCGGCAAGGCCCTCGAGCGCCTCGCGCAACTCGTAGATCTCCCTCGCCTCCTTCGTATCGACGATGGCAACGATCGGGCCCTGATTGGGAAGATTGCGGACCAGTCCCTCCGACTCGAGATGCCGCAGCGCCTCGCGCACACTGGTGCGGCTCACGCCAGTCAACTCGCAGAGCTCTCGCTCGATCAGCCTGTCACCGGGCCTGAACCGCAGATCGAGAATGGCCTTGCGGATCACCTCAAGCACCTGGTCCCGCAGGGTTGGCCGCACACGCTCGATCCGGAGCGATCCGCCGTCGTCTTCAAAGGCCGCTGACGTGGCTGTTTTCATTGTCCATCCCATCAGATTGTCTTTGCCCTTCGCGACCGCGTCAGGGACGATTCACAAAATGACATGATCCTTCATTCGGTTGGAAGACAATATCGGGGAGCATCTTGTATGTCAAATTATTGTATACATTGCTCGCGAAACCAATACCCCGATTCGATCCAACTGGCGCGATCTGTCCGCGACCACGCAGGATATCCCTGATTGACCAGATGAAGGTTGACGGCGATTGCTCACACAAGCCCGCAGGAGTTGCAGCCCGTCAAGGCGATGCCGGGCACGAGAGGGCTGTGAAAGAATGGCACCCTCCCCGCTTCGCCCCAAGTGATATCGATGATGCAGGAAAAGCTGGCTCTCACCGGTTGCCTGTCCCGCTAGACCGTGCATCAGGCTCTGAACCCATTCGTGCAATTTGGGCACCTACGCCCTTCACCATCGCGAAATCGAAGTCTTGAGCGCTCAGGCCCTGGATGGAATCGTGATGTCCGGCGAAAAGAAGGGTGCGTGAGACAGGACGCGTAGACAGGCGGTTCCTTGGGTTCGCGGTCCACGAGCGCCCGGACAAGGTGGCCATCCGCAATACCATTGGCAACCATGATATCCGTCAGGACAGAGAGGCCACAGCCCGTGAGGCATGGGTCTTTCTAACGTCTGATCAGTCGGGCCATTCTGCTGCCTGTCTGAACCGAGGCTCCCGGCATTCAGTGAGTTTCTTGTTGAAGAGACAAAAGCCACATCGAACAATGCATGCACATCTATATCAGCTCAGACTTGAATGTGGCCGGCATCGGCCTGATTCACGTATTGCGCCACATTCGATCTATCGAGACTTTGCCCGGTCCAATGGCGATGATGCCAAGTGCCATGGCGGCCCACGTGAGATGGATTGGCCAGCCTGATGGCACGGTGATCTGAATGATGGCGGTCATTGCCAGCAGGGCAAGAGCGGCAAAGCGCGTAAAGAGGCCCAGCACAAGAGATATCGGCAACACAACCTCGCCGACACCCGCAGCAAAGGCAGAGGCATAGGGAAAGGGATAGTCAATCAAGCTGCCGAACACATGCAGTTTGAATTCTTCCGTGAACAGGAAAACGGCCGATTCAGACAGCTTCCCAAAACCATCCCACTTTGTGAGACCCGACAAGAAAAACGGCACGCCCAGCGCCACCCGCAATGCGGCACTTGTGAGCCAGTCCGGTGCCAGACGCTTCGACAGCATTTCAGCTTTGTTCAACAGGGCGATCATGATGGTTCTTTCTTGGAATGGATGGATTGAAATGCACCTGAGACCAGAAGCAGCCCAAGTGAATGAGTGAGGTCGAAGTCAGCTTGAACTTCTGCAGCACTGTCGGCAGCTTCGCCCAATGACTCCCCTGCAGTAAGTTGCCGGAAAAAACAAAGCTGCGCGGCGTCAAGCAGGCGCAGTTCCACATCAAACGACGGCCTCGTCACCAGAACCGACTGTGCCTGCAGTTGACCATTGACCCGCCCTGCCTCACCGCTTTGGTTTGCCATATAGATGGCATGAATACCGAATCTGGAGGCAAGAATGGCCGTGGCCGGATGTGGGGTCAAAACAGCATCGAACAATTCTTCCTCAGCCATGGCTGCAAGACATTGTGCTGCCAGAGGTGTCACATCGGCCTCATGATAGGAAAGTCGCACCTGCTGCTCGAGCCGTGCCACGTCGCCGAGATAGGCGAAGCCGCGCAGATCCTCCTCGGCCTCCAGATAGGCGGGAAAGCGATCGCCATAGTGGAACATCAAGGGTGAAGCGGGAGGATGCTGTTGAACGAATTCACGGGCCAGTCCGGAAAAGTACTGTTCTCCAAGCAGCCGCCGCACCACCGGAAAATTGGCCTCCATGGCACGCATGAGGCCAACGGTGACATTGTTCCTGTAAACTGAGTAGCGTCTGGGTGACCGGCCCTTGATGTCATCCGGCACGGGCGCGGAAGGGTTCAGCAGACCTGCGGCAAAACCAGTCATGGATCGCGGAAAATCAGCTTGCACGTCGCAGAAGCTCCGGGTGGGCGGGGGAGGCAAAGCGCGAAAGAATCATATTGGCCTTCTCTGCCTCCGACTTCAAAACGGACCACGCTGGCAAGTCATTGTCCCACTCAATAAGCGTAGGCAACAGACCGCGGGACGCGATCGCCTTCTCAAAGAGAGCCCAAACCTGGGACGCAACTGGCCGGTCATGGGCGTCGATCAGAAGGGGGCAACCCTCATCATCTTCTTCTGTGGCATGGCCGGCCAGGTGAATTTCACCCACCTTGTCCAGGGGAAACTCGGCAAGATAGGTCTCAGGCGCATATCGGTGGTTTGTCGCAGAGATGAAGACATTGTTGATGTCGAGAAGCAGGCCACACCCCGTGCGCCTCACAATCTCCCCGATGAAGTCGGTCTCACGCATCGTCGAGGATTCAAGCATCACATAGGTCGAGGGATTTTCAAGCAGGATGGAACGGCCAAGTGCATCCTGCACTTCATCGATATGCGAAGCCACACGTACCAGCGTGTCGGTGTTGTATGGCACGGGCAGGAGATCGTTGTAATAGCTGTTGTCGTGGGTGGACCAGGCCAGATGCTCCGAAACAAATTGTGGCTCGTAGCGCGCAACCATGGACTTCAACCTGGCAAGGTGGTCCTTGTCGAGTGGTCCCACACTGCCGATGGATAGGCCAACACCATGAACGAAGACAGGGTAATCTTGGCGAATCCGTTCCAGCGTGGCATGGGGCGCCCCGCCCCTGCCCATATAGTTCTCGGCGTGGACCTCAAAAAAGCCAACCGCATTCGGATCGCGCACGATTGCGTCGAAATGTTCAGGCTTGAAGCCCACGCCCGCAATTCGCGGTGTGGAAAAAATTGGCAGACGCATGGGCATCACTCCCCAATTGCGAGTTTGAGATTGCGCAAGCACGCCTGCCTCGCTTGCAGTGATCAGTTTCTATCAGGCGCTCTTCGGCTTCAATGAACCCTTGCCCTTGGGCGTGCTGATGGAAGTGCAGGTGCCCTTGTTGACAAACTTCCACGCATTGCCCTGATAGTCGACGGTAGACGTGCCGGCGCATGTGGTGCCTGCGCCAGCAGCGCAATCATTCTGCCCCTTCTTGGAAACGCCATAGCACTTTTCCTTGCCAGCGGCCTGGGCTGCGGGGGCGAAGGCTACAGTCGAAGCAACTGCGGCAACAGCTGCAGCGAGAATTGTAGAATTGAAAACTCGGCGATTGGTCATTTGGGAGCTCCAGTGAGGTTGGCAGGCGCCCGGGTCGTTCCCGGACTTGACGTTCGATAGCCCCAGATGCTTGCGGGATGGAAATGAACTTGCCCCACCGGCGAATCACAGTTCGGTGAATTGGCAGATGTTGAGCTGAACACTCCGTTGTCAGATTTGGTGCGATCACTCTTTTGTTAGTGTTATCTGCATGCTTTCCTGGCGCATGCAGGCAGGCCAGACTCAAGACTGGAGTGATTCCCCGATGTCGCGATTGCAAGTGCTGTTCGGCCTGGCCGTCACCATGCCTTTCTGGTTTGGCCTCGCGTCTGGTCTTGTCCATGCCAAGGACAGCTTTGAAAGCCCCGATGTACTGGTTCTCGGCGACTCTCAGCTGAGTTTCGGTGCCGGTGTGGCGTTCCTGGAGTTCTTCAAGCAGCACGGGGTTTCGTGCGGTCTGCCAAGGCAATCCAGCATCGGCGTCATCGGCGTGCGATCCAGTCAGCTTGTCGCCTGGACAGCACGCGACGATCGGGGCAAGAAGTCAATCTGTGACGTGGATCCGAAGTGGAAGGTAAATGCCGGATCATTTGGCGTGATCAACAAGACGAACAACAAGTACGTACAGATCGGGCAAGGCACGGCCTACCAGTTCTGCAAGCCCGGCCTCTCCCCTCTTCAGGCGATGTTCGCCGATGCCTACTATGACCCGAAGCTGTTGGTCTTCTTTATTCTCGGCAATGCAACAGAGCGCTGGGCCAGCAGTTACGCCGATGCGCTTCATGACGTCAAACGCACTCTCAAGGACCTGCCCCGGCACCTGCCATGTGTCTTCATGACAACAGCGCCCGCCTATACCAGGAACGTGGTGAAGCAACGCAAGCAAGCCCAGGACAATGTCGAGAGGGCGTTTGCCGCAACGGGCAACCGGTGCAGCTTCGTAAGGGGCTATACTGAAGCCACTATTGCGGCCAATCTCGGGAATGCTGCAAATTTCCGTCGTAGACCAGATGGAACCGTGAAAGACCCCTATCACCCGACAGAGGACTCGGCACGGCAATTCCTGTCTTTGGTCAAGACGGATCTCTGCAATGCCATCCGAGCGCAGCTGAAATAGTGTTCACGGCTCCTCACAAGCGCGGCAAGTCACGGGCTCGTGTAATGCATTCTCTTGGTTATTCTCTCATTCTGTGAGGATCAGAGGAGATTGCTTGTGTTCAAGAATTCCATAGCCGGACTGGCTTTTGCGATTGCGATGGCAACCAGTGCCTGGGCCGGACCGCAATTCATTGACAGCAGCAAATTTGCCGTCTCTGGCTTTGATACGGTGTCATACTTCGACCTGTCTCAATCCGCAATTGGTTCGCCACAAGCCTCGCCGTTGCCGGGCAAGGCGAGCATCACTGCCGAATACAATGGCGTGAAGTTCGCCTTCGCGACCGAAGACAACCGCAAGCGCTTTCTTGCCGATCCTGCAAAGTTTGCACCGCAATATGATGGACATTGCGCTTTCGGTGTTGCCAAGGGCGGCAAGGTTCCGGGAAATCCGAAGCTCTGGCGGATTGTTGATGGCAAGCTTTACCTCAACATCAAGGACACCGTGGTGTCGCAATGGGAAGAGAACATTCCAGGCAACATCAAGACAGCCCAGAAGAACTGGAAGAAGCTGGAGAGCAAGGCTGCTTCCAAAGCTGTCATCCCAAACTTTACATCCAGCGCCCCCACTCCATGATGGCATGTGCAAGGGGGCCATCATTCTGAACGCGCAAACAGGAACTGCCCGCAAGAGCGGAGCTCTTGAAGGGCTGCGCGTTCTGGACCTGTCACGCATCCTGGCCGGCCCCACGGCTACACAGCTGCTGGCGGACATGGGCGCCGACGTGATAAAGATTGAGCGTCCGGGCGCCGGAGATGACACGCGTGGCTGGGGTCCTCCATTTCTTGAAACAAGGCCAGACGCCATGATTCAGGAAAGTGCATATTTCCTGTCAGCCAACCGTGGCAAGTCTTCCCTCGCTGTCGACATCTCCGTGCTTCGTGGCCAGGACATCATCCGGAGGCTGGCTGAAGATAGCGACGTTCTCGTCGAGAACTTCAAGCTGGGCGATCTTGAGCGCTATGGGCTGGACTATGGGGCGCTACGCAAGATCAACTCAAGACTCATCTATTGTTCCATTTCAGGCTTTGGCCGTAGCGGACCCAATGCGCACCGGGCAGGCTATGACTTTCTGGTGCAGGCCGAGGGCGGCCTCATGTCCCTGACAGGCAATGCCGAGAGTGCTCCGATGAAAGCGGGCGTTGGCGTTGCGGATTTTGTCTGCGGTCTCTTTGCGTCAAATGCTATCCTTGCCGCCCTGCAGGCGAGGCATCGCACAGGTGAAGGCCAGCACATCGATCTGGCACTGATCGATTGCCAGATGGCCATGCTTGTCAACCAGGGTGTGGGCTATCTGACCGACGGCAAGGTTCCGCCGCGCCGCGGCAACGACCATCCCACAATTGTGCCCTATGGGGTTTTCCCGGCCGCTGATCAGGACATCATTTTGGCCATTGGCAATGACCAGCAGTTCCGCCGATTTGTGACAGAGGCCGGTGCGGCGCATCTGGCTGATAGTCCAGACTATGCAAGAAACAAGGACCGGGTGCTCAATCGGGACAGGCTCATTCCACAAATTGCGGCACTGACACAGCAGCGGCCCGCAGAGGTTTGGCTTTTGCGGCTGGAAGAACTTGGTGTGCCCGCGGGGCCGGTCAACGATCTCAAGCAGGTGTTCGAGGGAGCTCAGGCCCAGGCCCGTGAGATGTGCATCGCCTTGCCCCACAAGACGGCTCATAACGGCAAGGTCGCATTGATCGGCAATCCCATCAAGTATTCGGAAACGCCGGTTCAATATCACAAGGGCCCACCTCTCTTGGGCGAGGACAGCAAGACTATTCTTGCTGAAAGGCTGGGCCTCTCGGAAGCAGAGATTCTGGACCTGGTGAAGGAAGGCATCGTGGGAACGGCATGACCGCAATACCGCGCACCGGCGCCAGCATCATCGGAACCCAGCTGGCGCGCGCTGGTGCGACCCATGCCTTTGGCATTCCGGGTGGAGAAGTTCTGGCCCTGATGCAAGGCATGGACGATGCAGGCATCCGCTTTGTCCTGGTAAGGCACGAGAATGCGGGTGGCTTCTTTGCTGAAGGCCTCTGGCATGTGACAGGTGCATTGCCGGTACTGATCGCAACTCTGGGCCCAGGCATGGCGAATGCCGTCAATGTCGTGGCCAATGCCATGCAGGATCGCGTGCCCCTGATTTTCCTCACGGGATGCGTCGATGCAGACATTGCAGAGCATTACACACATCAGGTCTTTGACCATCAGGCTGTATTGCGGCCCCTCGTCAAGGGCACGTTCCGGCTCGAGAAGGGCCGGATTGGCAAGACAATGGCTGAGGCGCTTCATCTGGCCCAACAGGGTCAAAAGGGGCCGGTCCACATTGACGTACCCATTGGTGTGGCCGAAGGGTGGAGCGAAGAGCTGGAAACCCCGGCCTCCGCATTGTGCACCGAATTCCCCAATGAAGAAATCATGGGCATGGCGAGGCAACATCTCGCGACTGCGGAACGGCCCATAGCCATTGCAGGTGTCGATGCTGTGAATGACGGAGCCGGGCCGGCAATAACGGCCTTCTGCCAGGCTCATGGCCTTCCGCTTGTCACTACATACAAGGGCAAGGGATTACTGGATGAGACCGACCCCTTGTGTCTGGGCGGTGCCGGGCTATCGCCTCTTGCCGACGGGGTGCTGCTGCCGCTGATCGCAAAGGCCGACGTGATTTTGCTTATCGGCTACGATCCCATCGAGATGCGGATCGGCTGGCGCGCGCCATGGACCAATCAGCAGGCCGTCATCGAGATCACTCCACAACTCCGCAATCACGGCATGCATCGTGTCGACCATGTGTTGATCGGTGACACAGCATCGCTGTTGAAAGAGCTTTCGCATGACCCGCTAGCCCGCTGGCCAAAGCGGGAATTCGCGACTGCGCGTGAAAGCCTTGGGCATGCGTTTCAGGGTCCGGAGCGATGGGGACCACATGCAGTGTTCCGCACGCTGCGGCAAGAGCTTCCGGCTGAAACCATCGCAACGGCGGATTCGGGTGCGCACCGCATTCTTTTCAGCCAGATGTGGACGAGCACGCGACCACGGCAAATTCTGCAGTCCTCCGGTCTCTGCACCATGGCTTGTGCCATGCCGCTGGCTGGCGGAGCGAAGCTGGGCCGGCCTGCGGCCCCCGTACTCTGTGTGGTTGGCGATGCAGGGCTGGAAATGGGAGCGGGAGACCTGGCAACGCTGCGCGACATGAAATTGCCTGTCATCATTTGCGTGCTTGTGGACCAATCCCTCGCCTTGATCGAGATGAAGCAAAGAGCAAGTCAAAGACCGGGGCTTGGCGTGACGACCGGGCAGACTGATTTTTCCGGACTGGCTCACGCCTTCGGAGGTGCAGGTGAAAGCGTGACAAATCAGGCCGAGCTGGCGGCCGCCGTCCGCACCGCCCTGACTCGAGACACTTTCACTGTCATTGCAGCTGTCATTGGCGAGCGGGCCTATGATGGGGCATTCTGAATCATTCATCATGCTCACTTGCTTTCACATGTGGGTGATAGGTCCAGTTTGATGGCGCATTTGGGATTCGCTTCGTCTAGCAAAGCAAGCTGATCTTTTGAGACCTTTAGCCAGTCGAGGACGGAATGTTGCCAAGTGACCTGAGCGGGATACCCACGTCGCTGCCAAAGACGCACATCGAACTCTGGGACAGCGTTATAGTTGGTATTCTGTCTCATTCCGCGCAGACGGGTCCCGCACTGCAAACACTCCTGACACTCCATCCTGATTTTGCCCTTGGACAGGCCATTCGTGGATTTGCCTGTATGTTGCTGGGCCGGGCAGAAATGACTGCCGTCGCGCGTGAGGCTCTCAACGCTGCGGAGGCTGCGGTGCCCGGAACAATGCGCGAGATTGCATTTGTGCAGGCCCTGAAGGATTGGCTCGGCGGTTTTCCCACCCGCGCCACCCAACGGCTGGAAGCGGTGCTGATGCAACACCCTCGTGATGCCCTGGCCATGAAGCTTGTTCAGGCCATACATTTCCTGATGGGCCGCCCGAAGGAAATGCGCAAGTCGGTTGAGAACATCCTGCCACACTGGGATGGCCATGTGGCACAAGGCTATGTACTGGGTTGCCACGCCTTCACCCTTGAGGAGACCGGCGAATACGCCCGTGCCGAATTGCAGGGCCGCAAGGGTGTCGAGCTTGCCCCGCAGGACGCATGGGGGCTGCACGCCGTGGCCCATGTCTACGACATGACAGCGCGCTCTGCCGACGGCTTGCAATGGCTCAGGGGCCGGGAGGCGTCATGGATGCATTGCAACAACTTCCGCTATCACGTCTGGTGGCACCAGGCATTGATGCATCTTGATCTGCAACAGTTCGACGAGGCATTGGCACTCTATGACCGGGACGTGCGCGCCGACAAGACCGACGACTACCGTGACATTTCCAATGCGGCCTCGTTGCTGTCGCGGCTTGAACTGGAAGGTGTCAATGTCGGAGACAGATGGGACGAACTTGCCGATCTTTCAGAAAAGCGTGCAACCGATGGCAGTCTGGCCTTTGCCGATCTCCATTACCTGCTGTCCTTGTGCGGGGGCGAGCGTTTTGAGTCCGCCAGCCGGCTGATCGCCCGCATGGCGGCGGCGAAGAGTGAAATCTGCGAGTCGCAGCGCATCATCGCCCATCCGGGTTTGCGCATGGCCGTTGGCGTGCAAGCCTTTGCGCGCGGGGAATATGCCAACGCCTGGTTCAATCTGCGCGATGCTCGCGCGGACTTGCAGCAGATTGGTGGCAGCCACGTACAGCGTGACGTGTTCCAGCGCATCTGCATTGAAGCGGCCATTCGCGGCGGATACCTCGATGCAGCCCGGGGCATGATCGAGGAGCGCAGCACAGTTCGCGGCAAGACTTGGGATGGTTACGCCGAACGCCGCCTTGCTCTCCTGGCGCGCGCGCAAGCCCAGGCCGTCTGATGCAAGTGACCGCAAGCGAACCTGCAAAACGTGCAACGCGTTCGCGCGATGTGCGCCTCGACTTTTTCCGCGGACTCGGCATGTTCATTATCCTCATTGCCCACATCACAGACAACCCGTGGACACTCTACATTCCGGCACGCTTTGGCTTCTCTGATGCGACGGAGATGTTCGTATTCTGCTCCGGCATGGCTTCGGCCATTGCCTTTGGCGCGGTGTTTGCGAAAGCCGGCTTCTGGATCGGATGCTTTCGCGTCGCGCACCGCATCTGGCAGGTCTACTGGGTTCACATCGGTACCTTCCTGATCACTGTCATGATGATGCTGCTGATCAACAAGACGGGGCTTGCAGGACGGGACGAAGTGAGCGCGCTCAATCTCCATCCATTCTTGCGGCCCCATGGCAACAACATCATTGGCTTGTTCACACTGACCTATGTGCCGAACTACTTCGATATCTTGCCGATGTATCTGGTGATTCTCGCACTGCTGCCTGTCGTCTACGCACTGAGCAGGGTGCATGTGCACCTGGCGCTTGCCTTTTGCCTGGCGCTTTGGGCTATCGCGACATTCACCACCTTCAACTTGCCCGCAGAGTTCTGGTTTGCAAACGACTCCAGACGGCAGTGGTTCTTCAACCCATTCGCGTGGCAACTGATCTTCTTCACCGGCTTTGCCTTCATGTCCGGCTGGTTGCCGAAACCGCCGGTCACGCGCGGATTGCTTCTTGCTGCCGGTTCCGTTGTCCTCATCACGATCCCGTTTGCGTGGCATGTCATCATCGCAGAATCTGCGTGGATCAAGGCGTGGCGCGGCGCATGGCGCATACTCTACGACAAGACGGATTTCGGCATTCTGCGCTATGTGCATTTTCTGGCTTTGGCCTATCTCGCCTGGGCGGCGGTTGGTCCGGGCGGCGAAAGACTGACTTCCACGCCGGCCATGCGTGCGCTGACCGCCATATTCACCCGCGTGGGGCGTCAGTCACTGGCAGTCTTTGCCGCGTCCATTGTGCTGGCGCGGGTGCTGGGGGCGTTGCTCCTTGCACTTGGCGGCGGCGCAGGACCAGCGTTCATGGTCAACACACTTGGATTTCTTGTCATCTATCTGGTTGCGTGGTTCACTGACTTTGCCAAGAGCGAGCCGTGGCGAAAGCAATCATCTGCGGGAACAAGCGAGTCCCCCGGGAACGATGCGCAGACACCGGAGCGCCCCAAACTGGTTGTCGTCAATCAGTGACAGCGAGCCGCTATCATAGCGCCTTGTTCCGCATCCGTGCACATGAAACCTTGTCTGGCTTGGCACACTCGTCTGGTGAACAACCATTCGGCGTCGTGATCATGCGCAAGTTTGGGCCCACACGCAGGGCTGCCGCGAACAGCGTAGGCCGCAGGGTGACGAGGGACGTGCGCCCTGCTCATATGATGTCATTTTCCGTCCTGATCGGCGTCCACGGTGTTGAGGTTGCATTTGGCCTGATGTCCGCTTCTGTTCGTGTGGCCAAACCTCCTCTCATCGGCGCGCCAATTCTTTCATCACTACTGCCTCAGCCATCGCGAGGAGCCCACCAATGGGAGCAATGAGGCCCTCCGTTGCAGCTTTTCTTGCGGCCACACTATCGCAGATTGGCACAGCAAACGCGGCGTGCTTTGACTCGCCCGGTGCATGCAAGGTGGCTGGTGGGAGTTATCATGTCGCCTGGCCACCCGGCGTTTCAAGAGACAAGACGGTGTCTGCCGTCGTAGCACTTCATAGCTACAAGGGTTCGGGTCTTGGCCTCATCAGGAACGGCAAGATGGTCAAGGCACTGCTGGCGCGCGGCTATGCCGTAATCGCCCCCGAAGGCATTGGTGGCAGCTGGAACTTCAGGGCACAGGGCCGTGACGATGTCGCATTCATTCGCGCCGTTGCCGATGACGCCACGAGGCGAGGCAATATCGAGAGAGGCCGCATTTTGCTGGCGGGCTTTTCTGTTGGCGGCTCCATGGTGGCCTATGTGGCCTGCCGCACGCCGGAGGCCTTCAAGGGCTATGCGCCGGTTTCGGGCAATTTCTGGAAGCCCGAGCCCAAGACTTGTGCCGGTCCGGTCAACTATCTTCACACCCACGGGTTCAGGGACACCACAATGCCGATTGCAGGACGCAGCGTTGGGTCAGGCCTCCGTCAGGCGAACTTGCTGGAGTCGCTTGCGACACTTGCACGCGCCAGCGGTTGCAAGGATTCCGAAATCACTGTTGCGGCCACGCGAAGCTGGTCGGGTTGCCAGACCAACCTGCGGCTTGTGATGCATCCCGGCGGACATTCCGTACCACGCTTCTGGGCAGACGCGGCCATTGATTGGTTTGAAGGCCTTTGATGACGTCCGTTGTCAAGCAATCGTGATGCACTCTCTGCAGTTGTGAATTAACACGCGCATCCTTGCGGGCTAACTCGGTTGCAACATGGAGTTAACCGATGATCACACGCCGCAATTTCCTTCTTGCTTCGGCCGCTGCCGGTGCAGGTCTCATTGGCTTTGGCCCACCCGCCTTCGCTGCATCCTATAGCGATAGCGCCTTTGAGGCAGCCCAGGCCGCAGGCAAGTCCATCATTCTGGAGTTCCATGCCGACTGGTGCCCCACCTGCCGTGCGCAAAGTCCTGCCGTGCGTTCCGTCATGTCAAGCAAGTATGACGATTTTGCAATTTTCACTGTGAACTATGACAGCCAGAAGTCAGCTGTCAAAAAGTTTGGAGTGCGTCGCCAGAGCACCCTGATCGTGTTCAAGGGCAAGAGCGAGAAGGGCCGCGCCGTCGGCATAACGAGTGAAAGCGCCATTGCCAAGCTGATGGCAAAGGCAGCATAGCTGCGATCATGTCCACAACGCTGCTGGCACTTCTGGCTGGCATTTTGACTGTTCTCTCGCCATGTGTGCTGCCGTTGCTGCCACTCGTCCTTGGCGCTGCGGCAAGCCATGGCCGCACGGGACCAGTATATCTGGCGGCGGGCGTGACCATATCATTCGTAGCCATCGGCCTGTTTGTAGCCCTTGTTGGCTATTCCATTGGCCTTGATGAGGGAGTGTTCCGCGTCATCGCTGCAATCATCATGATCGCAGTGGGGCTTCTGCTTTCGGTCCCCGTCTTTCAACAGCAGTTTGCACTTGCAGCTGGCCCGGCGAGCAACTGGATCAACGAGAGATGGGGCAACGCCGGGGGCTCGACTTCGGCGGGCCAATTTGGTCTGGGTGCCCTTCTGGGGGCGGTATGGGCACCTTGCGTGGGACCGACACTTGGAGCAGCTTCTGTGCTTGCTGCGCAAGGCGAAAACCTGGGCGAAGTCACGCTGACCATGACGGCGTTCGGGATCGGGGCGGCACTTCCACTCCTGGTGCTTGGCCTCCTGTCCCGTGAATTGTTGATGAAGTGGCGTGGCAAGATGCTGTCAGCCAGCGGAACTCTGAAAGCGCTCATGGGTGTCATTCTTGTTGCCGTTGGTGTGAGCATTTTGACGGGGGCCGACAAATCCATCGAATCCAGGCTGGTGGAGTGGTCACCGGACTGGTTGACTGAACTGACGACACGCTATTGAGGATCTGCAGTTGGATAACACCCGTCGAAAACTTGTGCTGGGTACGGCCGGTCTCCTGTTTGCGGGCCTGCCAGTTCATGCGGCGAGCGTTCTGTCAGCAGAGAAGGCGCATCAACTTGCCATGGCCGGAAAGCTCCTGTTGATCGACATCAGGACCCCGGAGGAGTGGGCGGAGACAGGTTCAGGGCAAGGGGCAAGGCGACTTGACATGCGGCGAAAGGACTTTGCATCCGCGCTGGATAGTATGCTCAAGGGTGACCGCGGGATGCCGGTCGCTCTGATTTGCGCGCGAGGCGCCCGTTCCAGCAGATTGTCACGTGTGTTGCGCGAAGCTGGCTATAAGGACATTATCGACGTGCCTGAGGGCATGCTGGGCTCATACGCAGGGCCGGGCTGGATTGCGCGCAACCTGCCCCTTCTGCGATAGCTCAGGCTGCGGCCCGTTGGGTTACCGACTGTGGCTCTGCCGTTGCCCTTTCCTGCTTTGCCAAGAATTCAGCCAGGGGCATCGGTTTGCCAACGAGATAGCCCTGGCCATGCGTGACACCGGCCTTGTGCAAGGCATCAAGCTGGCCCACGGTTTCAATGCCCTCTGCCGTAGTCTTGAGATTGAGCTTTTGGGCCAAGCCAACCAGTAGCGTGATGATGGCGTCCGCCACCACTTCCTTTCCAACAGTATCGACAAACTTCTTGTCGATCTTGATGATATCCAGTGGCACGTCTTGAACACTCGACAACCCATTCTGTCCCGTGCCCATGTCATCCAGCGCCACCTTGAAGCCAAGGTCGCGCGCCTGCTGCACTGCCGAGCGCAACGCTGCGGAGTCATCAACCGCTTGGCGTTCGGTTATTTCCAGAACCACTTGCCGCGTCGCTACTCCTGCCTGACTGGTGATCTTCAGAATCTCTCGGGCGAAGTCCGGTGAAATGAAGTCAGAGGGAACGACGTTGAAGGCGACCTTGAATTCCCTGTTTCTCTGAAGGTATTCGGACAGTTCACCCAGAGTATGCGTGATCACATGCCGCGTCATCGGCACAATCATGTTGGTCACTTCGGCAAGTGGAATGAACTGAGAGGGCGGGATCATGATGCCGTCTGTCTTGATCCAGCGCATCAAAATCTCACAACCAGTAATGCGCCGCGTCGTAAGCTCGAATGTAGCCTGCGCAAAGGGTATGATTTCGCGGTTGGCCAAAGCTCGCCGCAGTGCTTCTCGCGGCGGCACCGGGCGGCGCAATTCCCTCACGGCTAACGCACCCAGCATCAGACCGATGATCAAGCCGAACATGGTGACGATCCAGCGGTTGCCGCCATTCCATTCCGCAAAGCTCGCGTTCTCCAGTTTCAGCACGACCTGAACTGGAAAGCGTTCAGAGCTTGCGGTAACCGGCACGGCTTCTCCTTCACCCATTTCGCGGCCAAAACTGGCGATTTCCCCCAGGCCCGCCACCTCAATGCTGTTGTAGGCATCATCGCGTATCTCACCGGGGAGCGTGGTGTAGAGTTGGGCATCCAGGTCGAGAGAGATGACATAGGAGCGGGTGCCATCACGCCAGGCAACGCCCAGATTGTCGCGTTCTGCATAAGAAAGACGGTGCAGGGCAAAATTTTCATTGCGTGTTGCCACGCCGGCAGAGACTTGCGACTTCCGTTCAAGTCCCGGGAATGCGGCGCACAATTGCTTGCCGATTGAATCGAGTACGATCAGGTCCTTGAGGTTGCTGCCTCCATGCACGAGCGACTGCAGCGCAACCTGGGCTTCCGGCAAACAGGGTTGGGGAGCCTTTTCCACAGCCTCGAAGGCAGCGAGGATGGCGTAGTCGATATTGTATTCAACTTGTTTGATGGCGCTATCAGCAAGGGTTTTCAGTTCGCCAATATTGTGTCTCTTCTGCCAAAAGTCGTGAGCCAGCAAGGCCAGACCTGAAATGGCAGTTGCGCACGCCAAACTGATCCCGACATCCCGCCAGACCCCGGCACTTCTGAGCAAATTCAACACATTCAACCTCCCCAACCATGTCAAGGCTGCCACAACGAAGTTAAGTCCGCTTTCCAGTTCAACGATGAGGAGTTGCCGACGTGATCACAGTCTGGCGCTTGGTTATCAACGGATTAAGACTCCGATTTTTTGAGCAAGCCATTCGTGCGGGACCTGATGCAGAAGATGGATCGGGATTTTGGGTAAAGGCGACTCCGGTCATCAGATACGATTGTGCGGCTGACAAGCGAGAATGCCTCAGAGAGTTCCTGAGCTATCCAGCGATCATGGATCGGCATGTCCCAGCGCTTCAATCTGCTCTCCCGCAGTCCTCGCTCATCATAGCCCATACTCTTGCCGAATGAGCGGCTCTGCTGCCTTGACCTGATCAGTCGTCAACACCTCGGTCATGAACGGCTGCGCTGGTCCTGCCGAGAACCCGCAATCCGCACACGTCATCGCCATTGGTTGAAGGCGAGACGGCTTGGCACCATCAAAACCCAGTTCGACCATCGCACAATCGGGCTCGCCACAGACCGCGCAAGTCAATGGCCAAGTGACTTCACCAGCCAGCTCCAGCTGTTGCTTCGCCCTCTCCACGCGTTCTAACCTATTGCCCGTTGCTTCGCCATGCTGCGCGATGTCTTCCCACCCTGGCAGATTGCCTTCTGCGAAGCGCAGGCGCACGAGATAGCTCAGACTATCGAGGCAATGTGACATGCGGCCTCCCGCGACTGTCTTCGCCAGCTGATGAACCTGCTGTGCCACCTGTATGTGCTTCTCGACTTCAGGCAGCAGGTTACCGAGCAACTCGTAATGGTGAAACTCCCGAAGGCATAACTCCATAAATGGGATTCCGGTGCTGATCAGCAGATCAACAGAAGGGCCATCGTCCTGAGGGCTGAACCCGCGATGAACAATTTGGTTACGTAGTTCGCGAAGGTCATTCATCTCATCAGGCGCGAAAGCGCCTACCGCAGAAGACTTTGTCGTAGCCTTGCGCACCAGTATTTGAAGTCCGTCCTTCTTCGCGGCCCCAATGGACGACCCCTGCAAAAGACTTTCCAGAGCTGACGCACAGCTCGTCAAGGCGTGTGGGAAGCGTCTGTATGCGATCAGAACGATGACTGTCTCGAACGTCTGCATCGCACTCAGCAGCTCAGCATTGGTCGCGCATCCCGCAGGATAGCGCGTCACAAATAGGCGCTTGGAGAGCGGTATATTCATGAGAGCATTTCCTGAACGGTTCTGGCCCCAGACGGGACGACTATCTCAACACCACGCACATCGATCTTTCCGGTTACAGCAGCGGAGATGAGAGCGCTGCGGCGCTCGGCAAGCAGGCCGAGGCTCCGCGTTACTTCTGATAGCAAGTCATCAATCAGGGTCGTCTCCGTATTGAGGTAGTTGCAAACCTCAAGCTGCTCATGCATCGGAGGCAGCGCAACCCTGAAAGCAGCAATATCGGGCATGTATATAGTATTGTGCGTCGAGCCCATCATCATCCGCGAAAACTCCGGCTTCATTGCCCTCAACGTCCAGAGAAGGAAGTGGTTATTGAGTCGCGAACCGCAGACCCAGTTTGCGAAATCCTGAGTGGTCGCCATATCAACGCCCATGATTGCGGCGAAACCAACTGAGGCAGTCCGGGAGAGCATCACCGTTCCTTTCGGAAGCAGTCGAGCTGACGAGTTTGCCAACCCTAGCTCGCTCACTTTTTCGTTTGTCTCAAAGATTTCTGTGCGGCCTTCCTCCCTGACTTGCCATATGTCGGCAAGACCAAACCACGGGATCGTGCAGTTTGCCCACCAGTCCGGTCGCGACCGGCTCGGAGTATGTCCCGACTGCAGGTTCGCAACACTGCGGATAGGCTTCACCTCCCAGTGTGAGGGCACGTCGCCCAGCCATTCGATGCCAGAGTGCTTCATCGGGGCGTTGGGGTTGAGGCCCTTGGTTACGGCTTGCGTGATAACAGCTTTGCGCTTCTCTTTCAGTAGCTCGATGAGACGCTTCTGCTCATCCACCAGCGCATCAATCTTGGCCGTCTCACGGTCGAGGAACCTGTTTATTGAGTTCTGTTCACTCAAGGCTGGAAATGCGAAGCGCAGTGAAGCTATTTGGCTCTCGTTCAACGAAGGCACAGTCCCGGGATTAGCTATGAAGTCGAACCGTACTTGGTTAAACACGTATCGAACAAAGCCCTCATCACAGCCTCTTTGTGGGATGAACCCCATCATGTTGTTATCCATGCAGGCTGGTTCCCTCAGCCTCCTGATGCGTCCAAGCAAGAGGGCCGCGCCGATCTTAGCAAATACAATTGAACTCGGCGGGAACACGTACGCGCGAAGCCTAGTTGCAGTGACGACTGAGACAGTGTTGTCACTTGGCAACAAGAAATCATCGGGCCCAGCCTTACCTAGTGCATTGACCTTGTGGAAAGTAAGTTCCTCCCCGTCTTGCCCTTGATCCACATCAGGAAATCCTGCACCAGCCTTGAAATATCCTACTGCCTTGAGTGGCTTCAGTTCCCAATGCTCAGGCACATCACCCAGCCACTCAAGTCCAGAAGGCTTGTCGCGCGGATAGGGCGGAAAGCTCATGCCGCCAGACCTTCGATCATGGCCTTGATGCGGTCGGTCACCTGCTTCAGGTCGGCATCGATCTCCGCCAGCGGTCGCGGCGGCTCGAAGACGTAGAAATGACGGTTGAAGGGGATTTCATAACCCGTCTTCGTCTTGTCTTGATCGATCCACGCGTCCGCCGCATGAGGCAGCACCTCGCGGGCGAAGTAGGCCTCCACATCCTCGGAGAGCGGCACGTTCTCTGTGTCCCGCAAGCTGGCGTCCGGCTGGGGCTTGCCCTTGAGCTTGCCCTTCTCTCCCTTCACGATGTTGCCGTTCCCGTCACGCAGGGGCCGCTCCACCGTGATGGTGCGATAGCCGAATGCCTCGTTGGGGAAGATGCGCGAGAGCGGTGCCAGCTTCACCTTGCCGCCCTCCGGGGCATGAGGGGCCGTCTCACCTTGCTCAACCACCTGCTGGGCGATCTGCTTGCCGTCCTTGTCCAGCACGGTTGCCAGCCGCGCTTCCACGAATGCGCCGAACAGCCGGGTGACGATGCCGATGTGCTCCTCGCTCATCTCCTTGCGCTTGCTCCCCAGGCTCTTCCGCATCTTCTGCCAGAAGCCGCTGGCATCGATGAGCTGCACCTTGCCCTTGCGGGCCTCGGGCTTGCGGTTCGAGACAATCCACACGTAGGTCGAGATGCCGGTGTTGTAGAACATGTCGGTGGGAAGCCCGATGATAGCCTCCAGCATGTCATACTCCAGCACATGCCGCCTGATCTCGCTCTCCCCGCTTGCCGCCCCGCCAGTGAACAGCGGAGAGCCGTTGAGCACGATGCCGAAGCGCGAGCCGCCGTCCTTCGCGGGCCGCATCTTGGACAGCAAGTGCATGAGGAACAGCAGCGAGCCATCCGAAACGCGCGGAAGCCCGGGGCCGAAGCGCCCGGCGAAACCCTTCTTCTCGTGCTCGTCCCGCACCTGCTTCTCGACCTTCTTCCATTCCACCCCGAAGGGCGGGTTGGAGAGCATGTAGTCGAACTTCGTGGCCGGGTGGCCGTCATCCGAGAGCGTATTGCCAGCGACGATGTTGCCGACGTCCTGCCCCTTGATGAGCATGTCGGCCTTGCAGATGGCATAGGAGGCGTCGTTCAGCTCCTGCCCGTACATGACGAGGCTGGCCTTGGGGTTGAGCTGGGTGAGGTACTCACCCGCGACCGACAACATGCCGCCGGTGCCAGCGGTGGGGTCATAGATGGTGCGGACCACGCCCGGCTTGGTGAGCACGTCGCCATCCTCCACGAAGAGAAGATCGACCATGAGGCGGATGACCTCGCGGGGCGTGAAGTGCTCTCCCGCCGTCTCGTTCGAGAGTTCGGCGAATTTGCGGATGAGCTCCTCGAAGATCGCTCCCATCTGGGCATTGTCAACCGCCTTGGGGTGGAGGTCGATCTGGGCGAACTTCTCGGTGACCTGATAGAGCAGCCCGAACTTCGCCAGCTCCTCGACTTGAGCCATGAACTTGAACCGGTCGAAGATGTCACGGACGTTGGCCGAGAAGCCCTGAACGTAGGACTCGAGGTTCTCGCGGATGTGATCCGGGTCGCCCATGAGCTTGCCCATGTCCATCGGCGTGATGTTGTAGAAGGACTCGCCCGACTTCTTGAGCAGGAAGGGATCGAGGTTGACCCCCATCGCCTGCTTCGCCTTGGCCTCGGCCAGCACGGCCCCCTTGGTGGCCTCCAGAACGCAGTCCAGACGTCGCAGCACAGTGAACGGCAGGATGACCTTGCCATAGTCGGACTGCTTGTACTCACCCCGCAGAAGGTCTGCGACGGACCAGATGAAGGCGGACAGGGATTGATTGTTCATAGGCACTGCGACTCCTGACGAAGCGGCAGTGTCTCCCAATGCTGGACGATGGGCAAGCGAGAGAGAAAACAAGCCATTGTTGCTGGCTTGCCCCAAGCCAGCCATTCGCAATACCGGCGCTCTTGGGTACCATGTTGGGTACCAAGCTTGGGTACCAGCTTCCGCAGATACCAGACTAAGCTACTGGCAAGAAACGAGAAATCAAGGCTGTAAGAAAGATGGCGCTCCCTGCGGGAGTCGAACCCGCCTTTGCAACGTGAGAGGCTGCCGTCCTAACCGATAGACGAAGGGAGCTCTCCGAGGAATGAGCTTCCTATATATGGGCCGCCGGAGAAGTGCAAGCGCGGGGCTGCGCCTTGTTCCGGTTCAGGTATTCGCCAACTCGGTCTGCCCTTCGGGAGCCGGATCCGGTGATAGCGCGGCCAGCTTCTGGCGCACCGCTTCGCTCCAGCGCGGGTGATTGCGCCTGTCGCAATTCAGGGCAAGATGCTTCAGGTAGGAGGGGCTGCGGTGCCGGCCTGCGCGGACCAGAGCGCGGTACTCGCGATGGTCAACCTCGCCGCGCAACAGGCTAACGATGACCTGAGACAGAATTCCCATCTCCTGCAGGGAACGCAGGATCTTGTGCGAGGCGAACGGTGTCGGGAAACCGCGCACCGCCGGCAATCCGGCAATATGCTCGAAATGCAGGAGATCGCGCTGAAGGGCGGGATCGTACAGCACCATGACCTCGCGTGCGCCGCCAAGCCTGTTCCTGACGTCGTCGCGCAGGATGGGACGCTGCGCAATGAACGCGGCCCAGTTCTCTTTCAGTGGAAAATCGGGATTGCCGATGACGGTCTGCGGGGAAACAGCGAGCACATGGGTCGCCCCGACCGCATCCGCCGTGAGCAACGCCCCATAGCCCCCCATGCTCGATCCATAGGCGACCACCCGGTCAAACTGCTTTGAATATCGCCGGATGGTGGCGCACATCCCGACCAGCCCCTCGACCTGCCACCAGTGGTTCTGCTTGGCGACGATATAGATGGCCGGAATGCCCTTGGTGATGAGGAACGGGAAACCGAACCGGCTGGGGATTTCACGGTTTCCGGAAAAACTGCTGAAGGTGATGACCAGCGTTTGGCCTTGGGCCGGGAAGTACTCGGCCGAAAGATGGGGGTCGTCGAAGAGTTGCTTTCTTTTGACCTTCGCCACTGTCACGTTCCGTCACTTCCCGTTGACAAGACGCATACCGGATTCGCTCATGCCGCAGGTTAGATCAGCCCCTTTCCCGAAGGAACCACCGCGTTTCCACCGTACCGGGTCTTCCTTCTCCATGTTTCAGGGGCCGCCGATTGCGATCCGCGAGATCACCGCATTCTTGCGGATGTCGACCACGATGATCTCGGTGCTGGTGGTGATGACCAGCCGGTCGCCGTCGATCTGCGCGGGCTGCACGGCGGTTCCCGATGCCAGCCCGAGGTTGAGCGCGGCGGGCGGTGCAACGGCCTTCGGGTCGGCCTTGCGGGTGGATTTCCAGATGATGCCGCCCACCAGCGTGAGGAAGAGCAGCACCAGCACGATCCCCATGATATAGACGACGCGCAGCAACACCCTGGCCGAGGGCGGAACGCCCGCGGAGGTATCGTTGTCCTGCTGGAGATCGGCCGTTTCACTCATGTCAGTGCCTTCAGTTACCCTCGAAACCCGCGCCACCTTGGCAGACCGCCTCGACAAGGCGCTAGCCCAGGCGTTTCCCGATGTCAGCCGGGCCCGCTTCCAGGCCCTTATTGCGGAAGGCGCCGTCACTGTCGAGGGAAAGACCGTCACCGAAGCACGCCACAAGGTGAAACCGGGAGACTCCCTGAACGTTGTCGTTCCAGAACCCACAAATGCCCAACCCCAGCCCGAGACGATGGCGCTGGACATCGTCCACGAGGACAAGGACCTGATCGTGATCGACAAGCCCGCAGGGCTGGTGGTGCACCCCGGCGCCGGCAACGAGACCGGGACGCTGGTCAATGCCTTGATCGCCCATTGCGGCGAAAGCCTCTCCGGCATCGGCGGCGTGAGGCGACCCGGCATCGTTCACCGCCTCGACAAGGACACCAGCGGCCTTCTTGTGGTGGCCAAGAACGATAAGGCCCACCATGGACTGTCCGAGCAATTTGCCGCCCACGGCCGTGACGGGCGGCTGGAACGGAGTTATCTGGCGCTCGTCTGGGGCGTGCCTGAACGGCGGCAGGGCATGGTTTCGGCCGCCATTGACCGCAGCACATCCAACCGCCAGAAGATGGCCGTCTCGCGGGGCGCCAATGCGCGTGAGGCCGTGACCCACTATGACGCGCTGGAGACCTTGGGAACACCACCCGTGGTCAGTCTCCTGCGATGCCAGCTCGAAACGGGCCGCACCCATCAGATCCGGGTGCATATGGCTCATATCGGCCATCCGCTGCTGGGCGATTCCGTTTATGGATCTGGTTTCCGCACTTCCGCCAAGAAGTTGTCGGAAACTGCACAGATGGCGCTCAAGTCATTGAATCGTCAAGCTCTTCACGCTGCCATCCTGGGCTTCGAGCATCCACGGACGGGTAAACCGTTGCGCTTCGAAAGCCCCGCGCCAGAGGATTTTGCGAACCTTCTCACGGCGCTGAGATTGAACAACACGGAAGAGTGACTATCTGTAACTAGTCCAGTGTCTTATTTTCCGCGTAATTAAGAGCTATAAACAGGACGTATTCAGGAAAGGCTTTTGAACATGGCCAAGACCACTTCTCTCCCAGCGATTGCCTCCGGCGAGGCCGGCCTGCAACGCTACTTGCAAGACATCCGGCAGTTTCCCATGCTGCAGCCGGAAGAGGAATTCATGCTCGCCAAGCGCTGGAAAGAGCATGGCGACGCCAAGGCAGCGCAAAAGCTCATCACCAGCCATCTGCGCCTGGTGGCGAAGATCGCCATGGGTTACCGCGGCTACGGCCTTCCCATCGGGGAAGTCATTTCCGAAGGAAATGTCGGCCTCATGCAGGCGGTCAAGAAGTTCGAACCCGACAAGGGCTTCCGTCTTGCCACTTACGCCATGTGGTGGATCAAGGCGTCGATTCAAGAGTTTGTTCTGCGTTCGTGGTCGCTCGTGAAGATGGGCACCACCGCGAACCAGAAGAAGCTGTTCTTCAACCTGCGCAAGGTGAAGAGCCAGATCGAAGCGCTCGAAGAGGGCGATCTCCGGCCCGACCAGGTCAAGCTGATCGCGACGAAACTCGGCGTGACCGAGGAAGACGTGATCTCGATGAACCGCCGTCTCGGCGGGGATACTTCGCTCAACGCGCATCTGCGCGACGACAGCGAGGGCGAATGGCAGGATTGGCTGGTGGACGAATCCGACAACCAGGAAGAAATGCTGGCCCAGTCGGAAGAAAGCTCGATGCGCTCCGGCCTTCTCAAGGATGCGATGGGCAAGCTCACCGACCGAGAGCGCCGGGTCTTCGAGGCCCGCCGACTGCAGGACGATCCGATCACGCTTGAAGACCTGAGCCAGGAATTCGGCGTGTCACGCGAGCGTATCCGCCAGATCGAGGTCCGGGCCTTCGACAAGGTGCAGAAGGCGGTCAAGAACGCTTCGCAGCGCCTCATGGCGCCCAAGACCATGGCGGCGGGCGCCTGAGAGCGCCCTCCTCTTCCGGCTTCTACTGGAACAAGCCCTTCTCGCGCGGTGTGGCAAAGAAGATCTGGACGGCCCAGATCTTGTTGCCGCGCTGGATCACGCCCGTTGAAACGAACTGATAGCTGCGGTTGAGCAGCACCTTCCGGTGCGTGCGGCTCTTGACCCATTGGCTGAACAGCGCCCGCGCCTTCTTCGCGTCGACTGGCGTCTTCTGGGTATCGCGCGCCGCGTTCTCGCCGAGCGACGGGTACTTCGTGACATCGCCCACATAAGCCGTCATGCGGCTCTGGAAATCATGGCCAGTCGAGGCCTTGTGGCCCATGAAGTTGTTGATCATCATGTCGGCCGCATGCGCTCTGGCCGCCTCCAGGAAGGCCGGATCGGGGTTAAGCGGTTCCTTGCCCTCCTCGGCGCGGTAGGCATTCGCCAGGGCGGCAAGGGTCTCTTCCAGATCAGGCCGGAACTGCGATCCGTCTGGCGGACTGGCATTGAGGCCTTTGGCAAAGTCGAGATAGCGGCCCGCCAGGGCCTGCGGTGCTGTCGCAACCAACGCGATCATAAACCACAGGAAACAGGCTGAAACCGCCTTGGCCCAGCTCATCTCCTCAATTTTTGACGGCATTTCAAACACTCCGTAAACCATTAAGAATCAATTAGATATCGAATGTCAGGCCCACAACAGTTTCATTTACTCTTATTTCGTTCCCATGTGGTTAGGGTTTGATTTGGGCGCGAATTGGGTATTGGGGCAGTTTGAATGGCGTTCGACGTGATAACGGCACGGTTCGGCCAGAAGGGATTGACAGCAGCGGGACTCGTCGCGCTTTGCGTTGTCGTCGGCATACTCGGTTTCTTCTTTGTCCAGACTGCCACGTCGCGCCTGCTCGATGCCGAGGCCCGGATCGATGCCTCGCGCTGGTCAAGCTATCTCTCAGCCAATGTGCGCCAGTTGAAGAAGATCGCTGGCGGAGCGACCGCTACGCGTGACGACCGCGCCGCACTCGACCGCACCTTGGCCGGTGGCTACCTTCTCTCCTACCGCATCTACGATTCCCATGGCATCCTCAAACTGCAATCGTCTCCAGAACTTGGCATTGGCCCGATCGGCCAGAAACTCGCCACGCTGGATTCCGGCTTCGCCAAGGCCTTCATCGCCGGGACACCTGCCACTTCGCTGAAAAAGGGCACTTACAAAGGCCAGCCGGTCTATTACGCCTCCGCCTTGGTACCCATCAAGCTGGACACGGCCACGATAGGCTGGCTCGTCCTCACCATTGACCAGACCGAACGCGCCCAACTCTTCTTCGCGATGGCCACCCAAGCCTCGATAGCAGTCTGCCTTCTGCTGATCGCCGCTCCCATCTTCGGCTTCTGGTATCGCGCCCGCAACCGCGCCATGATGGAGCAGACTCTCGACGACATGTCGAAGCGCGACCAGTTGACGGGCTTCATGGTGAAGCCGACCCTCCTTGACGCGCTTGACTCAAAGCTGGGCGGCGCCCGGCCCGGAGACCCGCAGCTGGCCCTGATCTTCTGTGAAATGACCGGCGCGCCCGGCATAGCTCACATCCACGGCCAGCAGGCCGAGGAACAGGTCATAAGGCAGGCCGCGGCGCGGCTACCCGGCCTACTGCCGGACAATACAATGCTTGCAAGCGCGGGCCGGGGCTCCTTCCTGGTGCTGGTCGATAAGGTCACCGACCCGATGCTGGTGCTGAACTTGGCCCGCGACATTACGCAGGGACTCACAACCCACATCGAACTCGACGGCATGAAGCTGAGCTGTTCTTGTCACTCCGGCATCGCGCTGAGCTCGACCGATGGTGACACCGCTTCCCTCCTCATGCGCAACGCCGAACTGGCGCTGCTGACCGCCCGCGAACAGGGAACACCCGGCTATGGTTTCTACAACCCCGAACTGGCGCAGGATTCGCGCCGCCGGCTCAATGTTCAGCGTGCCGTCGCCGCGGCCCACGAACAGAAGAGCTTCCGGCTCGACTTCCAGCCCGTTTACAATATCCGCACCGGCGTGCTGAACGGCTTCGAAGCACTGATCCGCCTGGAGGACAGCGAACTGGGTGCCATCTCGCCGACGGAGTTCATTCCGATTGCCGAACAGGCCGGGCTCATCAACGAGATCGGCGGCTGGGCACTTGACGAAGCTTGCCGCGTGGCCGCGCAATGGCCCCAGCACCTGATGGTCGCGGTCAACCTGTCGCCCTCGCAGTTCATGTCCGGCACGCTGATCCAGGATGTGCGCCGGGCGCTGCAGAACCACTCCCTGCCAGGCTACCGTCTCGAAGTCGAGATCACCGAAGGCACGCTCATGAACGACAGCGAACTCGTGCTGGGCCAGCTCCGCGTGCTCCGCGACATGGGCGTCGCCGTCGCCCTCGACGATTTCGGCACCGGATATTCGAGCCTGGGCTACCTCTGGAAGTTCCCCTTCTCGAAGCTCAAGATCGACCGCAGCTTCGTCAACGCGCTCGATGCCTCGACATCGGCCAAGGGCATTCTCCGCTCGATCGTGAAGCTCGGCCACGGGCTTGGCCTCACCGTCACCGCCGAGGGCATCGAGAACACCCGCCAGCTCTCAACACTCCGCGAACTGGGGTGCGACCTGGCGCAGGGCTATCTGCTCGACCGGCCGGCGCGCGTCCCCGACCTTGCCGCCATCATCCTCCGCAACTTCGCCAATGGCCTGACCCGACGCCAGCGTTACTCCGTCTCCAGCAAGTCAGCCGCATGACGCATCGCAATTTCCGCCTTTCCTTCCTCATTATTGCCGTCTAGGTTCCGCCCGCCCAACTGCAGCGGACATCATGCGCAAGCTGTCACCACCCAAGGCCATTTCCCATGCCCTCAATTCGGTATTGACCTATCGCCGCGAGGCGATGCGGATCGGCATGTTCTGGATTCCGGTGCTCATCGTGCTCGGTCTGGGCAAGATCCTTGTGGGTGCTCCTGATCCTGAAGCAACCGAGTTCGATGGGCCGATGCTTGTCGAGATCGTCTCGACCGCCATCGCCTTCGTAGCATTTTCATCGATTGCCGTGAGCTGGCACCGCTTCATCCTGCGTGACGAGGCGGGCGTGCCCTGGCGGCTCGATGGGTCCGTGCTCCGCTATGCGGGCAACTCCCTGCTCATCGTGCTGATGGTCGGCATTCCGGTCGTGCTGATGCTGCTGGTCACGGTGCTGGTGCCGCAATTGTGGTTCATCCTGTTGCCGCTCAGCCTCCTCTGCGGCACGCTGATCACGGCGCTTTCGGTCAAACTTCCGGCCGTGGCGCTCGGTCGTACCGACTTTTCGTTCGCGATGGCCTGGCAGGCGACGAAAGGCAGTTTCTGGCCATTGCTGGGCGTGTTCCTCCTCAACGCCGCGATTATCATTGGCATGTACCTGCTGACCCTTTTGGCCGTCAGCCTCATCGGAACGGTGAACATGATGGCCGGCCAGTTCGCGCTGCTGATCGCCGATGCGGGCATGGCGCTGTTCGTCGCCTTGTTCAACGCATCGGTCTTCACGTCCCTCTACGGTTTCTTCGTCGAAAGCCGCGATTTCTGATCGCAAACCTTTGATCGAGGTCAAGGGCAAGGCCGCCGTGCGGGCTCAGTCTGCTGGCTTCAGCAGACGAACGGGGAACGCACCATGTCCGACACCACTGTTATCACCGAAACAGCAGAGAAGCCCGCAGCCGGGACTGTCGCCGAAGCGTCGGCGGCACAGACCGTGGCCGAACCTGCCGAGCCGCCCCGACTGACGCCCTCGCAGCTCCGGCACAATCCGGAAGCGATCCGGCACGCCTTCGAGTCGGGTGAGTTCCCCTACAAGACGCGCCTCAGCAACAAGCTCTACGAGGAACAGACAGCCCAGCTTCAGGTCGAACTTCTCAAGGTGCAGAACTGGGTGAAGGACACCGGCGAACGCATCATCGTGATCTTCGAGGGCCGCGACGCCGCAGGCAAGGGCGGCACCATCAAGCGCTTCATGGAGCACTTGAACCCGCGCGGCGCACGCGTGGTGGCACTCGAAAAGCCCAATGACCGCGAGCGCACGCAGTGGTATTTCCAGCGCTATATCGAGAACCTGCCGGCAGGCGGCGAAATCGTGTTCCTCGACCGCTCCTGGTACAACCGTGCAGGCGTCGAGCGCGTGATGGGCTTCTGCTCGCCCAACGACTATCTGGAATTCATGCGCCAGTGCCCCGAGCTTGAACGGATGTTCGTGCGGTCCGGAATCCGTCTCTTCAAGTTCTGGTTCTCGGTCACGCGGGAAGAGCAGCTGCGCCGCTTCAACGCGCGCCAGAACGATCCCCTGAAGCAATGGAAGCTGTCGCCCATCGACAAGGCCTCGCTCGACAAGTGGGACGCCTACACCGAAGCCAAGGAGGCAATGTTCTTCTATACGGACACCGCGGACGCGCCGTGGACCATCATCAAGTCCGACGACAAGAAACGCGCGCGCCTCAATTGCATGCAGTACTTCCTGTCGTCGCTCCCCTACCCCAACAAGAACAAGAAGCTTGTCACCGGACCCGATCCGCTCATCGTCGGCTCGACCGCGCACGTGATCGGCCGCGACGAGCATATCCTGGGTAAAACCTTGAGGCCCGGCAACGGCAAGAAACGGAGCTGATTAATCCTCGAACGGGTCCTTCATCAGGATCGTGTCTTCGCGTTCGGGCGAAGTCGAGAGCAGCGCCACCGGGCACTCGATAAGTTCTTCGAGGTACTTCACGTACTTGATGGCCTGCGCCGGAAGCTGCGACCAGCTTCTGGCGCCCGCCGTCGTGCCCTTCCAGCCTTCGAGGGTTTCATAGATCGGGATCACCCGCTTCTGCGCTTCCTCAGCCGCTGGAAAACGATCGTGGCGTTTGCCGTCGAGCATATATCCAACGCTGACCTTGATCTCATCGAGCCCATCGAGCACGTCGAGCTTGGTGAGCGCGATGCCATGGATGCCGGAGGTCTTGATCGCCTGCCGCACCAGCACCGAATCGAACCAGCCGCAGCGCCGCTTGCGGCCCGTGACGGTGCCGAACTCGCGGCCACGCTGGCCGATGTATTCGCCGACATCGTTCTCCTGCTCCGTGGGGAACGGCCCCGACCCGACGCGGGTGGTATAGGCCTTGGCGATGCCGAGAACATAGCCGATGGAGGAGGGTCCAAGGCCCGACCCCGCTGCGGCCTGCCCCGCCACCGTGTTGGACGATGTCACATAGGGATAGGTGCCATGGTCGATGTCGAGCAGGATACCTTGCGCGCCCTCGAACAGGATACGCTTTCCCTCGCGCTTCATGTCGTCAAGCAGCGACCACACGGCGTCAGAATAGGGAAGTACGCGCGGCGCGATTTCGGCCAACTGCTGCACGAGGTCAGACGCTTTCACCTCCGGCTGGCCGAGGCCGCGGCGAAGCGCATTGTGATGCGACAGCAGGCGCTCGACCTTGGGACCGATGGTGCCGAGATCAGCGAGGTCATTCACGCGGATGGCGCGGCGGCCGACCTTGTCTTCGTAGGCGGGCCCGATGCCGCGGCCCGTGGTGCCAATCTTGCCCGCGCCCGCTGCCGCCTCGCGGATCTGGTCGAGTTCGCGGTGCAGCGGCAGGATGAGCGTCGCGTTGCCGGCGATGCGCAGGTTGGCGCGTGAAATGTCCACGCCTTGCGACGACAGCTTGTCGATTTCAGCGCCCAGCGCCCATGGGTCGATGACCACACCATTGCCGATGACCGAGAGCTTGCCCGGCCTGACGATACCTGAGGGCAAAAGCGAGAGCTTGTACGTGACCCCGTCGATGACCAGCGTATGTCCGGCATTGTGCCCGCCCTGGAAGCGCACCACCACATCGGCCCGCTCCGAGAGCCAATCCACCAGCTTGCCCTTGCCTTCGTCGCCCCACTGGGCGCCGACCACCGCAACATTCGCCATTCCAGGCTCCTTTCAGACACACGAACGGCCCCGAAGCGGATTTCCGCCGGGGCCGTTGTGGGCTCATACACGATTGGAGCCCGGAGGCAAACCGGAGATGTGGAAAGAGCCCTCATCCGCCCTCCGGGCACCTTCTCCCATGGCTGCGCCACGGGAGAAGGACATGGGACCGGCCTTCTCCTGTCCGCAGGATGGGAGAAGGTCCCGACAGGGGGATGAGGGCCTGTTTCTAAGTCAATTAATATTCATGCCCACGTCCACGTTCTCGGGCCAGGTGATCTTAAAGCCGTGCTTCAGCACCTTGTCGGCCTTGGGTTCGAGGTCGAAGCTCCAGGCCAGCACGCCGCGCTTCTTCTCGAAATCCTTCACCGTGGCTGGCGTCATGCCCGAGAGCGTTTCGACCACGATGTCTTCCTGAGTGGAATAAGGCATCTGGTCGAGCACGGTGACGGGGATGGCGAAATCATGGAGGTTCTTCACCGTGATGTCATAAGCGCGGATATCGGTATTGGACGTGGTGAGCAGTCCCTCCTCGCCACGTTGCCGCTTCACCTCCACGCGCTTCACCTTGATGAGGTCATCGACGCCGAAGCCCAGCTTCGTCTCCTCGCCGGGTGACAGGAGCGGAAGGTACCCCTGCCCCATGAACACACCGTCGCGGTAAAGCATGGCTGTGCCGGGCAGCAGCGGAGTGTCGCCGGAGAGCACGAAAGCCGCCGTCAGATAGGCATTGGGATCGAGCTTCGGCACGGCGCGTGCTGAGAGCGTTGCGGTGATTTCGCTGGTGGCGATCCGCACGTTCTTGGCGGTTCCCGTATTGTCGACCGACACACGGCCCGGAATGGCATAGAGCGCCTGGAACCCGGCCGCTTCGATCGCGGCCTCGATCTGCTTTGCCTTCTTGAGTTCCGGCATTTCCTCCTTTGCCGCATCCTGCGCCACATCGCCGAGTGCTTCACTCGCAGGGGCGGGCGCTGAGAGTTGGGCATCGCCCCGCCGCGCGTAGTTTGCCGATCGGCCGGTCTGATAGCCATCGATGAGCTGCGGCAGGATATCGGGCGCCGCCGTAGCGCCTACGGGCCGCGCGGTCGAAAGGGTCAAGGAAACGTCAGTCCAGTCCTCCGTGGTTGATTGCGCGACCGAGGCCCGGCGCACCAGTTCGATGGTCGAAGCCTTGTCCTTGCCTGGCGAGGTAAGACGCGCGTCATAGACCGGCTGCCAGCCCGCCGAATTGATGCGATAGCGCAGGCGGAACGTGCCGCTCACTTCGGCGGGTGCCGCCAGATGGACGGTCACCTGCATCCGCGCCTGGTCTTGCGGGGCGAGCATCGCCATCTGGTTCTGGATATCCGCGATGGCTTGGTCGATCTGGCGCTGCCGTACCCGCGCGTCGAGCACCTGCTTCGACAGGGCCTGAAGCTTGCCGCCGACAAGGTCGAGGAGCTGGCCCAGGTCATGCGCGCCGAAACTCTTCGTTTCACCCTCTTTCGATGGAGCCGTGAATGCGCCCGATGCCAGGTGCTGCATCAGGCTCTTCTGGTATTCCGCGTCCGCGATGGTCTGGTCCAGCACGCCGCGCTCATCGGAGAGGCCTTGCACCTGTGCTTCCAGCACCTTGCGCTTCGCGTCGACGTCGGAAGACGGCACATAGACGAGCTTGGCATCGACGGAGCCAATCTCGACATCGCCCACTGCATCGCCCTCGACGCGGATCGTTTCCGGCATCAGGTCGCCGGGCAAGCCATCGAACACCAGCGCATGCTCGCCCGCAGGCAGCGTGGCCGTGGCCATGCGGGTGACTTCGGCGCCCGAGGGAAACACCGTGACGGCATCGACCTTCGAGGCCGCCGGAAAACTCGCGGCAAACACCGGGGTTGCCATGGTGGTGGCCAGCAGCACGGCTGCAAGACGCAAAGACTTCATGTGATTTCCTCCGCTCGGGGCCTCGTTGGCCTCACTGTGCAGTAGGAGGCACTGGCTGCGGCGGAATCACGGCTGGCGTGCGGCGGAAGACTGACATTTGGCTGACAGGTCAAGTCAGGAAGCTGACGCCTGCCCTCGTCTAGCCTGCACCTGCTTCAAGACGAAGCCGCAACATTCAGACCGCAGGAGAACGACATGCCGAAATCAGACATCATGAACCGCCGCAAGGCTTTCCTCCGCATTGGCGCCATTGCCGTGGCAGCCTATGCGATCCCCACCATCACGACCATTTCGACGGCACAGGCCAAGCGCTCAGGCTCGGGCAGGTCCACGTCTGGCTCCTCAACTTCGGGCCGTTCCACCTCTGGCCGTTCCACCTCTGGCCGCTCGACCTCTGGCCGTTCGTCCACCTCGGGCTCGTCCACATCGGGTTCGTCCACTTCAGGCTCCTCGACTTCTGGCTCGTCCACATCTGGATCGTCCACATCTGGATCGTCCAGATCGGGCAACAACGGTTCGCGCAAGAGCCGCAACCGCCGGAAAGTCATCAAGTCCAAGAGCTGAGAAGGCTAGCTCCGCTCATGAACCTCATGGCACCAGAAAGGAGGGACCGGACGGCCGGCCCCTTCTCCTCGCCTGCCGAACCGCCTGCTTTGCAGCGGCTCGTCTTCGGAAAGACTGGCTGGGCCATCGACTTCGAGGACTGTGCCGATATCGTCGACGGCGTGAAGGCTGTGATGCGTGGATGGAACCTGAAATCGGGACCGCCTTCCATTCATTCCCGCCATGCTCCGCGGGCGCGGATCAGCCACCATGATCAGCGTTGGCACTGGACCGAACTCGGCGCGCCAAAGGCTCGCGACTGGGACCGCATTCCACCGCGCACGCCGATGCGCGTCATCACGGACGTGCATGACGCCGCCATTCACTGGTATCTCGCGCACCATCCCGGCCTTCTCTGCCTGCACGGCGCCGCCGCCCGCATCGGCCGTACTCTGGTGTGCTTTCCTGCCCGTGGCTTCACCGGCAAGTCTACCCTGATGGCGTGTCTCGCCGCACAAGGCCACCGCATCTTCGCTGATGATGTTCTGGGCCTTGAGGGCAGGACGGGCATCGGCCTTGGATTTCTGCCACGCCTTCGCGCAACCCTGCCCGCACATCTCACGGCCCGCACCAGATCCTACATCGCCTCGCATCAGGGACCGGCAGACGAAGATTGGATCTATCTCGATCCCGGCCCGGAGCTCATGGCCCCACTTGGCACCCGCGCCCGCGTCGGCAGCATCGTGCTGCTGGAGCGCAGGGACGAAGGCCGGACACAGCTTTCGCTCGCCCGCACGGTGGACGTCCTGAAGCCGCTCATTGCCGAGAATATCACCCGCAAGCAGCCCATGACTCAAATCTTCGAGCAGTTGCATGCACTGGCAAAGCCATCCGGCAATCTCGTCCTGCGCTACAGCGACCCCGACTCCGCCGCCCGCCTTCTGGGAAAGCATTTCGGCTGATGGCTTCCGTCGTTTACCGCAGACGCCGCGGCACGCTCACGAAGCTGGTGGACGGTGAGGCCTTCATCATCACGAAGTCCACCATCCAGCACCTGAACGCATCAGCAACGTTCATCTGGATGGTGCTGAGCGCGGCGGCACCCCATCGCGACATCTTGGCCATGCTGCAGGAACTCTATCCGCAGGTGCCACGCGCCACCCTGTCCGCCGATGTGCGGCGCACGCTGGGCGCCCTCAGAAAAATGCGGCTGGTCACGGGATCGAAATCTGGCAGTTGACGTTCCAGGTACCGGGTGCTTGCCTGCGGCAATTCAATCTGACCGGGAACCGCGACATGAAACGATCCGCCGCTTTGCTCACCTTTGCCTTTCTCATCGGCACCAGTGCGTCCGCACTTGCCGCCGCGACGCCCGAAGAAGCTCAGCGCCTCACCACGCTGTTCCAGGCCTATCTCGGCAAGGAGCCTGGCGTGGTGACTGTGACACCGAACGGCGATTCCTATGCCGCCCGGTTCGACGTCAAGCCGCTTTTCGCAAAGATCAAGGAACCAGGCGTTTCCGCCAGCCTCACGCCCATCGAATGGTCGATCACCGATCAGGGCGGCGGCAAGTGGAAGGTCGATCAGGACCAGTCCCTGTCCTTTGCCTTCAAGGTCGAAGGTACGGTCGACATGAAGGGCACTATCGCATCGGTCAAGGGAACAGGCGTTTTCGACGAGGCGCTCGGCACCTTCGCTTCGACTGCCGCCGACTACACGCAGATTGCCTTCGAGCAGGTGATGATCGAGAGCGGGCAGACGTCGACGGTGAAATACACGGTCGCCTCCGTGAAGTCCGAATCCACCATGACTGGCACGGCGGACGCTGCCGACGGCACGTCGAAATACACCTACGCGGATTTTCGCGAGACTGTCGGCATCACTGGGGCGGCTGATGGCTCCACGTCGCCGATGGAGTTCGCGATTGCGTCGCCGGGCGGCATGCAGGATGCGACGGTGAAGGGACTGAAGCCCAAGGCCCTCACCGATCTTGCGGCATGGCTGGTGGCGCGGCCCGGCAAGGAAGCGATCGTCGCCGAACAGGCGGCGCTCAAGGACAAGCTGCGCGCCGTGCTTCCAGTGTTCTCCAACATTTCCGGCACATCTTCGATGGATGCCCTGACCGTCAACACCATGCTGGGCAAGTTCAGCATGGACAAGCTTGACGTGCTGATCGATGCAAATGGCGTGGTCGAGAATGGCGCGGTACGCGAGAAGTTCACCTTCAGCGGCTTCAAGGCGCCGGACGGCGTCATCCCGCCCTGGGCTGCGGGCCTCGTGCCGGCGAACATGACCATTGATGTGAGCGTGGCGGACTTCAATCTCGCAGCACCAGCGGCAATCATGCTCGACAAGCTCGACCTGTCGAAGGATCCGCCGCTGCCGCCTGACATGGAGAATGAACTCCTGCAGGCCTTGTTGCCGAAGGGTGTTGTGACCATCGGCATCGGCGCCAGTGAGTTCGTCGCGAAGATTTTCGATCTCAAGGCCGAAGGCAGCATGACGGCAGGTCCCGTTGCCATGCCTGCGGGCCAGGCCCTTCTCAGGCTCAAGGGCATCGACGACATCATGGCCGCGATTCAAGCTGCTCCGCCTGAACTCGGCATGGGCCAGGTTTCACCTGTGGTGATCGTCGCCAAGGGCATGGGCAAGCAGGATGCCGACGGTTACATGTCGTGGAAGATCGAGAGCACGCCCACGGGCAGCGTCACCATCAACGGCGTCGACATTTCGAAGATGGGCGGCCAGTAAAGGCCGCCTTCGCACACTCAACCGAACAGGAAATCCGCCGTGGAGAGCGTGAACGCCGCGGCGGATTTCACGATGATCGTGCCTTCCGCCATGGTGATCGTCACCATAGTGGTGCCATTGCCCGAAATGCTGAAATCCGCCGTGCTCGCCGCCACCTGAACGGCAAACCTGATCTTGTCGGTGCCGTCCTGGTAATCGGTGATCGTGTCGGTGCCGAAGCCGCCGGCGGACGTCGGATTGGTGAACCAGAAGACGTCTCCGCCGGTACCACCGGTCATGGTATCCGATCCACGCCCGCCATCCAACGTATCCGCGCCTTCGCGCCCCGACAGCATGTCAGTGCCGTCCCCGCCATAGAGCAAGTCAGACTTGGTACTGCCTGTCAATTTGTCGTTGCCGCCAAAACCGTTGAATGTGATGGCGAAGGTGTCACCCCTGAAGATATCGTTCGCGGTCGACGAACCAAAGAACGTCTCGATCGATGTGTAGGTGTCGCCTGCGGCAGCACCGGCGTGGGTGCCAGTGGCGAGATTGACAGTTGCTCCCGTGGCATGGAGCCTGAAGTCCATTGTGTCATTGCCGAGCCCGCCGATGAATGAATCGGCGCCGCCGCTGTCCACGAGGAACAGGTCACCGTTGTCCCCGCCCTTCAGCACATTGTCGAGGCCATTGCCTTTTGCGGCGATCTTGATGACGCCGTCATAGATCAGCTTCTCGACATTTGCCGGCAACACATAGCTCAGCAGCGTTGTCCGCACCGTGTCGCTACCTCCATTCGGCAGCTCGATGACCTTGTCACCAACATTGTCCACGAAGTAGACATCATCGCCAGTGCCGCCGGTCATCTTGTCGGCGCCCGTGCCGCCGTTCAGCTTGTCGCTGCCGGCGCCGCCGTCGAGTTTGTCATTGTTGGCGCCGCCGTCGAGAGTGTCGTTGTTGGAATCGCCGAACAGCAGGTCAATGCCGGCGCCTCCAAAGATGAAGTCGTTGCCGAATCCGCCCTTCAGCACATCATTTCCCGCAAGCCCGTCGAGCACGTCGTTGAATGTCGTGCCCTGATAGGCATCGGCTTGTGAAGTTCCATCGAGATCGATTGCTGCCAGCCGCGCATCATAAGTGCGGCTGCGGATCGAAAAGCCTTCGGTATCCGAACCCGTCTGGCTGTTGTCCTGCCACGAGACGGCGAAACGGCCATCCGCCAGGACGGCGATGACAGGATTTTCCTGTTCGAAGGTCGTCTCCTTATTGACGAGAATTTCCTTGCCGACCTTGGTGCCGAGAGCGTTGAACACCTGCATGCGCACCGCGGTGAAGCTCGCGTCCTCGCCCGCCGTGCCGCTCCTGTCGGTCCATGCCACCACGAATTGTCCGTCGGGAAGGCCCGCGATCACAGGATCGGTCTGGTCATTGCTCGTGGTGGTGTTGACAATGATGCGCGGCCCGAATGTCTCGGTGATCGGATTGAAGATACGCGCGCGGATTGCACCACCCGACCCATCGCCCGGTGGGTTGCTTGTCACATAGTCCGACCACACGACCGCAATCCGTCCGTCGGCAAGTTCGGAGACATGCACATCCTGCGGATCGCCCGCATTGGTGTTCGCCAGCTTTGCAGCACCTTGTGCGGAGCCCGCAGCGTTATAGATCCGGAGATAGGTATCCGTCTGGCCGCCTGTCTCTTCCGTGCTGTCGCGATCATCCCACACGACCGCAAATCCACCGGACTTCAGCGCAATGACTGTCGATCCCGATTGGTCGCCGATATCCTGGTTGGTGTTGATGATGAACTGGTTGCCCACCGGGCTGCCATCGGCATTGAAGACCCGCGCCATGATCTGCTTGGTGGAGGAGGCGTCAATGTCCTGGTTCGTCCAGGTCACCACGAACTTTCCACTGGAGAGGACGGAGACCGACGGTTCGTCCTGGCGCAGCTGCTCGCTGACAGCATCGGTTTGATTGGCATGTATTTCGCCGCCGGATTTCGAACCATCGGCGTTGAAGATCTGAAACTTCACGCCACCATTGTTCGAATCGATGTCGCCGTTACTGTCTGGCGCCGCACTGTAGTCGGTCCAGGCGATCACGAATTTTCCATCGCCGAAGGCCGCCGCAGCGCCTTGGAATTGCGAAGAAGCGGTCGCCGTATTCGCCAGCACATCCGCCTTCAGGCGCGTACCAAATGCATCATATAAGGCAAAGCGTGTGTCGTCAGCGGTTTGAGGGCCAGCTACCCCGCTCTCGTCCTGCCATCCTACGATATACCCGCCCGTCGAAAGGGCGGTCGTGAACGGCCGGTATTGCTTGCCGTCGGCAATGACATTGACGATGCGTTCGGGACCCGATGGGACAACGGCCATAGTTCTACTCCAGAGTTCGCCCCCTCCGGTTGAAGGGCCTTCTCTTAGACCAGATCGGACGTTGCCTCAAGTAGTGTGGAAAATCGGTAGTGTCTCAGTTTGAATTTCCGGGGTGGGTTGAAAGCGGTCCTAAAGCGTCATGCCCGTGCGCCATTCCCCAAGGGTTTTGCTCATGTATACCCGCCGCAATCCCCTCTCTTCGACCCTGTGCGTCTCGGTGTAGCCGATGCGGGAATACAGCGAGAGGTTCTCCGTCATCTTCTCGTTCGTGTAGAGCTTGATCGTATGATAGCCCGCCTTGATCGTTGCATGCTCCGCAAACTCCAGCATTTGGCGACCGAGTCCCACGCCCTGTGCCTGGGGCGCAACAGCCACGTTGTCTAGCAGCATTGCTTCCTCCTGCGGGATGAGCACGAGAATGCCTTGCACTGCGCCATCTCGTTCGGCCACATGGACGTGGCCTGCATCAATCAGTGCACCGTAGTCGTCAAGCATGGGTCCGGGCTCCCGTCCGATACGCGCAATATAGGCCGTGTAAGCGGCTCGGACGATCTCTTTGACCGCTTCGAGGTCTGCGCGGGTGGCAACGCGAAGGTTGGATGTCATGATAGAAATATGTCCCAACGCATGCGTCCAAGGCAAGTTTGCAGTTGACGGGAAGCAGGTAGACGAATCCGACCGGACTTCAAAATGAGACACTACTGGAAATCAGAACTCTAATGGCTTCGCCTGCTTCACCTGCGGCAGTTTTGACAACGCGTGAAGCACGGAGGCGGGTGTCGGCTCGTCGATCGACACGAGGCAGATCGCCTCGCCGCCTTGCGCCTTGCGGCCTAGATTGAAGGTTGCGATGTTGACGCTGGCATTGCCCAGCAGCATGCCGAGCGCGCCGATGAAACCCGGCTTGTCTTCGTTGGTGATGTAGAGCATGTGCGGGCCGAACTCGGCCTCCATGTCGATGCCCTTGATCTGGATGATGCGCGCCTTGCCGTCCGAAAACACAGTCCCCGCCACCGAGCGTTCCATGGTCTCGGTCTTCACCGTCAAGCGGATATAGGTCTCATAGGCGCCGCGTTGCGTTTGCCGCACTTCGTCCACCTTGATGCCGCGCTCGCGCGCGACCACTGGCGCCGATACCATGTTCACGGTGCCCAGCATCGGCTGCAGGATTCCGGCGAGTGCAGCGGAGGTCAGTGCGCGTGTGTTCATCTCGCCCACGTCGCCCGCGTACTCGATCACGATCCCGGTAACGGGTTCTTCCGTGATCTGGCCCGCAAACGAGCCAAGCCTTTCCGCAACGCCGATGAATGGCTTGAGGCGCGGCGCCTCGTCGGCGGAAATCGACGGCATGTTGAGCGCGTTGGAGACCGCACCCGAGATCAGGTAGTCCGCCATCTGTTCGGCGACCTGCAGCGCCACGTTCTCCTGCGCCTCGCCGGTCGATGCGCCGAGGTGCGGCGTGCAGACCACGTTCTCCATGCCGAAGAGCTTGTGGCTGGTGGCTGGTTCCACCTCGAACACGTCGAGTGCTGCTCCCGCCACATGGCCCGACTTCAACGCATCGTAGAGTGCATCCTCGACGACGAGGCCGCCGCGTGCGCAGTTGATGATGCGGACACCCTTCTTGCACCTGGCAAGTGCTGCGGCATCGACGATGTTGCGCGTCTTCTCGGTCAGCGGCGTGTGCAGCGTGATGAAGTCGGAGCGGCGGAAGATCTCGTCAAGCTCGACCTTCTCGACGCCTATCTCGATGGCGCGTTCGGGCGACAGGAACGGATCGAAGGCGATGACCTTCATGCGCAGGCCCAATGCCCGGTCGGCAACGATCGAGCCGATGTTGCCGCAGCCAATGATGCCCAGCGTCTTGTTGAAGAGTTCAACACCCATGAAACGGTTCTTTTCCCACTTGCCGGCATGGGTCGAGGCATTGGCTTCCGGAATCTGGCGGGCCAGCGCCATCATCATCGAGATCGCGTGTTCGGCGGTCGTGATGGCATTGCCGAAGGGCGTGTTCATCACCACGATGCCGCGCGCGGTGGCGGCAGGAATATCGACATTGTCGACGCCGATGCCGGCGCGGCCGATCACCTTCAGCCGCGTCGCGGCCGCGATGATCTTCGGCGTCACCTTGCTGGCCGAACGGATCGCGAGGCCATCGTAATTCGGGATGGCGGCAAGCAGCGCGTCCTTGTCCTTGCCGAGGTCGGGAAGATAATCGACGTCGACGCCACGGTCGCGGAAGATCTGGACGGCGGTTTCGGACAGCTTGTCGGATACGAGTACGCGGGGAGCCATGGGGCTACTCCTGAAGTCAGAGGGAAATGGGAGGAAATGAATTAGGACGCGGTGGCCTGGGCATAGGCCCAGTCGAGCCACGGCATCAGCGCTTCCAGGTCGGATGTTTCGACCGTGGCGCCGCACCAGATGCGGAGGCCCGGAGGCGCGTCGCGGTAGGAGCCGATGTCGAAGGCAGCCTTCTCGGTCTCCAGGAGCTTCGCCATCTTCTTCGGCACGGCCTCTCCGCCTTCGAGCGTCAGGCAGACCGACGTGTTGGACCGCGTGGCCGCGGCCTTGGCCAGGTTCTTCGCGAAGTCATTGGCATCGATCCAGCGCTGGACCACCGCGGCATTGGCATCGGCCCGCGCCATGAGGCCTGCGAGGCCACCCACGGACTTCGCCCATTCGAGCGCCACGATATAGTCCTCGACGCAGAGCATGGACGGCGTGTTGATCGTCTCGCCTTCGAAGATTCCGGCGATGATCTTGCCGCCGCTGGTGAGGCGGAAGATCTTCGGCATCGGCCAGGCCGGGGTGTAGCTCTCAAGCCGCTGCACGGCGCGCGGCGAGAGGATGAGCACGCCATGCGCGCCCTCGCCGCCCAGCACCTTCTGCCAGGAGAAGGTCACGACATCGAGCTTGGGGAAATCGAGGTTCTGCGCGAAGGCCGCGGAGGTGGCATCGCAGATCGTGAGGCCGGCGCGGTCATCCGGGATCCACGAGCCATCGGCCACGCGCACGCCCGAGGTCGTGCCGTTCCAGGTGAAGACAACATCGTTGTTGAAATCGACCATCGCGAGATCGGGAAGTTCGCCATAGGCCGCGAGCAGCTTCCGCGCATCCTTGAGCTTCAACTGCTTCACGACGTCGGAGACCCAGCCTTCACCGAAGCTTTCCCAGGCGAGCATGTCGACCGGGCGCTGTCCCAGCAGCGACCACATGGCCATCTCGACAGCACCCGTGTCGGAGGCCGGAACGATGCCAATGAGATAGTCGTCTGGAACTTCGAGCACCTCACGCGTCAGCTGAATCGCCAGCTTGAGACGCGCCTTGCCCTCGCCCGATCGGTGCGAGCGGCCCACGAGTGCGTTGCTGAGGGATTGTGCTGTCCAGCCCGGGATCTTCGCGCAGGGGCCGGAAGAAAAATTCGCGCATGCCGGCTTCACGCCTGGCTTCGTCATCGTCATATTGTGCTCCATCCTTGCAGATGAACTGGCCTTCGGTGGGGAAGGCTAGCCCGGAAGCGCGTATGCCGTAATTCCGGAGCCGGCGCAAGTCCGCCAAAAGAGAAAGGTGACCGCGCCCTTAAGCCCGGTCACCCATGCTGCTTGTCTGCCGAAAGGAAGAGGGTTCAGAAGCCGACGCGCACGCCGGCCGTGAACTGATTCTCATGTGTCACATCGTCGGCCTGAATTCCGCGGAAGCGGTAGCCGAAGTCGAGGCTCACCTGGTCGACGACCTTCATCTCGACGCCCGCCATGGCCGCGAATGCGAAGCCACTGCTGTCGAAGCCATGCGTGTCGACCCAGCCATAGCCGGCGCCAGCGCCAACATAGGGCGTGAAGACCTCCGTGACCGGAATGTCATAATAGACGTTTGCCAGAGCCGTGGTGATCGACACATCGTTGTTGCCGGCGATGGCATCGAACATGCCGCCGAAATCGGCGCGGATGTCGGCGCGGATGTGTTCGCTGTAGCTGTAACCGGCGCCTACGCCGCCAACGGGCTCATAGTCGTCCCGGCGATCCCAGGACAGCCACGAATAGCCGATGTCGCCGCGGAGATACCAGCCTGAGGTGGCATAGCTCTCGGGCGGCAGATCTGCGGCATGGGAGATGCCTGTCGTTGCTGCAATCATGAACAGTGCGGCGCCCGCAGTCATTGCTTTGAACATCATACCCGAAAGCCCCTTGATTAGCCTTCAACTGATTACGTCACTTATGGTTACTGCTTTCTTAAGCGCCACGAATCGAAAGAGCGGAGCACATTGCTGTGCGCCGCCCCGTCAGATCAATCGCGGAGATATGGGGCTCAGAACTTGTAGCGCACACCCACCAGAAGCTGATGCTCCTGCGGGTCGGCCTGGTCCGTCACCACCTGGCGGTAGCGGTAGCCCACATCGGCGGCGAAATTGTCGGTGAGCTCGATCGCGGTGCCGGCCATCAGCGCAAAGGCGAAGCCATCGCGGTCCTTGCCATTCTCGACAGTGCCCCAGCCGTAACCGGCGCCCGCGCCAAGATAGGGCGTGAACATCGTCTCGGTCGGGATGTCGAAATACATGTTGCCGAGAACCGTGGTGACATCCATGTCGCGGCCATTGTTGAGCTCGAAATTGCCCGACCAGTCGACGCGAAGATCGCCGCGGAGGTTCTCGTTATACTGGTAGCCGAAGCCGCCGCCGACGGCGAGCGCATCATCGCCATTCTCGCTCCAGGCAAGCCACGACCAACCCGCGTCGCCGCGCAGATACCAGCCCATCGCCGCATAATCGGTGGCGGGAACTTCCGAATCGGCGGCCAGCGCCGCGCCCGAAACACCAGCCAGCATCGCGATGCTCAACAGTGCAGTTGTAAAACGCTTCATGGTACAAACTCCCTTGCAAACCAACGTTCTTGAATGACGAAAATCCTAGGCGGGATCCGTGTCACAACACGGGCGCCAATGAGGCCAAAACGTGATGCCCGCCCGCTGTTGCACGGAAGACACAGCGTTTTGCTCCAATTCGACATGTTCTGTTGACGGTTCACCCACCATAACGCTAGGGCTGCCTCAACATGAGGCAAACCCCGCTCCCCATTGACTGGCTGCTGCTGGCTCTGCTCGTCGTGGTGTGGGGATCTTCCTTCGCATTGAGCAAGCATGCCCTCGAATTTCTCGACGCCGGCTGGATCATGGCGCTGAGGCTCGGTGTCGCCGCAGCCGTTCTCGTGCCCTTCGCCTACGTATCGGGCCAGACGATGAAAGGCTCGTCGGCCTCATGGATGAAATTCACCTGGCTGGGTTTCATCGGAAATGCCTTTCCCTTCTTCCTCATCACATGGGGCATGCATTTCGTGACCTCGGGCGTGGCGGGCCTTCTCATGGGTGCCATTCCCCTCTTCGTCGTGGTGCTTGCCCATTTCACGCTGCCCGGCGAACGGTTGACACTTCCCAAGGCTGTGGGTTTCGTCCTCGGCTTCTGCGGCATCGTGGTGCTGATCGGTCCCGAGGCCATCTTCACCTTTTCGATGTCCGGCGATGAGCTGATCGGCGAACTGGCCGTGATTCTCGGATGCCTATGCTATGCCATCCATGGCATCAGCGCCAAGCGGCTGGGCGTGGAACATCCCGCGAAGCAATCCGCCGCCGTCTGCCTCACCGGCGCCGCCATGGGGCTGGCCTACGCGGCCCTCGCCAATCCGGGTGGCCTTCAGGGCGTTCCGGTTTCGGCTTATGGCGCCGTTGCGGGCCTCGGCCTGCTGCCCACGGCCTTCGCCACCCTGCTCGTCTACCGTCTCATGGCCCGCACCGGCCCCAGCTTCGTGTCGCTGTCCAACTATCTGGTGCCTGTCTTTGCCCTGGGCCTCGGTGCGCTTGTACTGGGTGAGACGCTGGACTGGAATGTCCTTGCCTCCCTGCTCTTGATTCTGACGGGGATCGCCATCAGCGGGATGGCACCCGCACGGGAGAAGGAAGCCCAAACATGATGCGGCATCTCGCTGCCGCAGCCCTGTCCATCGTGCTTGTTGCACCGGCCTCGGCGGACTGCGAGATCGGCAGGATCGAAGCGGCACTCGGCTCACCCGTCAATGGACTGAAGAAGCTGGAGCGCGAGGTGACGGATGTTCAGTCCACTGAAGGCGGCTTGTGGGAGAACTATCGCGAGGCCGATGGCCGCGTGCATTCCATCATCCGCATCGATGGCGGAGAGTCGGGGATGAGCGAGCGCCGCCTCAGCGTGGTAAACCGACGGACCTATGGCATCACGGTGACACGCGTCGACGACATGCGCCATGCGTTCGTTGAGGACGGCGGCCCCAATGGAACAGCTTCCCGCAGAACGGACTATTACTACTTCTGCGAGGGCAAGCTCTAGCAGCGCATTGGGCGAGCAAGTGGAATCACTTGCGAAGCGGAAAATGCTCTGGATTCAAAGGTTTCGAGCAACTTGTCGGCGGTCAATTGACCGCCGGTTGCTCTATGTGCCTCCGGAAGCCTATGCCATGTTTGACATCAAGGCCTATGCGGAAGCGGGAAACGCCGCGCAGGACGTGATGGTGCTCGACAAGGACGTGGCCGACTTCACCCAGGGCCTCGCCCGCTGAGGCTCAGGCCGCTGCCTTCGCGATGACGCCGCAGAGTTCATCCACGATGTTGCGGACGAGCTGCTCGTCGTCGCCTTCCGCCATCACGCGAATGACAGGCTCCGTGCCGGACGGACGGATGACGAGGCGGCCAGAATTGCCGAGCCGCTGCTCGGCATCCGCGATCATCTTCTGCACCTGATTGTCCTGCAGCGGTGCACCCTCCTTGAACTTCACGTTCTTGAGGATTTGCGGCAGCGGCGTGAACAGGTTGCACACCTCGCTCACCGGCTTGTCCGCCCGCTTCACTTCGGCCAGCACCTGCAAGGCCGCCAGCAGCCCGTCGCCCGTGGTCGAGAAATCCGACAGCACGATATGACCCGACTGCTCGCCGCCCACATTGAAACCGTGCGCGCGCATGTGCTCGACCACATAGCGGTCACCCACCTTGGTCCGCACGAGTGACAGCTTCTGGTCGACGAGATAACGCTCGAGGCCGAGGTTCGACATGATTGTGGCGACGAGGCCGCCGCCCTGCAATTCGCCACGGCGCGCCCATGAGGTCGCCATCAGGGCCATCAACTGGTCACCATCGACCACCTTGCCCTTGTCGTCGGCGATGATGACGCGGTCGGCGTCGCCATCGAGCGCGATGCCGATGTCGGCGCGCAGTTCCTTCACCTTGGCGCACATCGCCTCGGTATGGGTCGATCCGCATTTCTCGTTGATGTTGATGCCGTTCGGCTCATGGCCGATCTGGATGACCTCGGCGCCAAGCTCCCACAACGCGGTCGGCGCCACCTTGTAGGCAGCGCCATTGGCGGTGTCGATCACCACCCGCAAGCCATCGAGCGTCATGTCCTTCGGGTAGGTGCGCTTGGCGAATTCGATGTAGCGCGCCTGCGCATCCTCGATCCGCTTGGCCCGGCCGATCTTGTCCGGCGCTGCGAGCGCCATCAGTTTCGGATCGTCCAGCATCGCCTCGATCTCAAGCTCCTGCTCGTCGGAGAGCTTGAAGCCGTCGGGTCCGAAAATCTTGATGCCATTGTCCTGGAAGGGATTGTGCGAGGCGGAGATCATGACGCCAAGGTCGGCGCGCATCGAGCGCGTCAGCATCGCCACGGCAGGCGTCGGCAGCGGGCCAAAGAGAAACACATCCATCCCGGCGGCGAGCAGCCCGGCGGTCAGTGCCTGTTCCAGCATGTAGCCCGAAAGCCTGGTATCCTTGCCGATCACCACGCGATGGCGGTGATTGCCGCGCCGGTAGAGGTTGCCGGCGGCCATCCCGATCTTCAGAACCATCTCGGCGGTCATCGCGCCCGAATTGGCCGTGCCGCGAACGCCGTCCGTCCCGAAATATTTCCGTGCCATACTATGTCCCAACGCTCAGAGCCCGCTTCCATCCGGGTTTGCCGCGGCAAGTGCCACGGCAAGGGCTTCAACAGTTCCTTTTACATCATGAACGCGAAGAATGTGCGCTCCGTTAAGCGCAGACCACACCGCCCCTCCGACCGAGCCGTGGACGCGGTTGCCGGCCACCTTCTCGCCCGTGAGCGCGCCGATGAACCCTTTTCGCGAGAGGCCCATGAGCAGCGGCACGCCCAGCCCATGATAGAGCGTGAAGCGGTTGAGAACATCGAGATTGTGCCGGAAGCTCTTGCCGAAGCCGATGCCGGGGTCGGCAATGATGCGATGGCGCGCAATGCCCGCCGCCTCGCAGGCCGCGATGCGGGCCTCCAGCCAGTCAAACACATCGAGCGCCACATCCTCGTAGGAGGGACTGAGCTGCATGGTCTTGGGGTCGCCCTGCGCATGCATGAGGATGACCGGGCATTCCGCTTCGGCCATGGCCTCCATCGCTGCGGGTTCGTAGGTCAGCGCCGCCACATCGTTGACGATCTGCGCACCCGCTTTTAGCGCCTCGCGCATCACCCGCGCCTTACGCGTGTCGACGGACACCCTGAGGCCCGCCTGCGCCAATCCGGCGATGACCGGGATCACGCGGCGGAGTTCTTCGTCCTCGGCCACGCCGTCAGAACCGGGCCTTGTGGATTCGCCGCCGACATCGAGGATGTCGGCACCCTCCTTCGCCAGCTGCAATCCATTTGCGATGCCCCGGGCGGCCTCGGCATTGCGGCCGCCATCGGAGAAGGAATCAGGCGTGACATTGACGATCCCCATCACCAGAGGCCGGTCATCCGGCCAGCGGATCGCCGGGACCAGTCCGTCGCGGAAAGGCTCGAAGCGCCGGGTGATGGCGGCACCTTCACGCTTAACGACTTCGACCAGCGTATAGGCCATGGCAGGAAGGCCGCCGAGCAGTGCTCCGCGGCCTTCCTTGATCACTTGCCCGGCATCGGGACCATGAACGATCCCGGCCGGGCGATGATATGTCTTGCGCATCTAGGCCTGCGGCTGGGGTTCCATGCCGCCGGCACCGCCCGTCTTGGGCTGGCCCGCCGAAGGAACCGACGACGTCGGCTTCGATGACTTGCGGCTGCTGTCGTCGTCACGCTTGGGTGGCGTGCCGTTCAGCAGGTTCTTGATCTCCTCGCCGGACAGCGTCTCATATTCAAGTAGGCCCTGCGCCAGCGCGATCAGATCATGGTTCTTGTCGGTCAAGATCTGGCGCGCCGTGGCAAGCCCCTCCGACACCAGGCGCTTCACCTCCTGGTCGATCTTCTGCGAGGTCTCTTCCGAGATGTTCTGCGTGCGCGACACGGAATGGCCGAGGAACACTTCTTCCTGGTTCTCGCCGTAAGCGACCGTGCCGAGTTCATCGGAATAACCCCAACGCGTAACCATGGCGCGGGCAAGCCGCGTGGCCTGCTCGATGTCGGACTGCGCACCCGAGGTGACATTCTCCTTGCCGAAGGTGAGTTCTTCAGCGATGCGGCCGCCCATCATGATGGCAAGGCGGGACGTCATCTGCGTGAAGCTCATCGACAAGCGATCGCCTTCAGGCAACTGCATCACCATGCCGAGCGCACGTCCGCGCGGAATGATGGTCGCCTTGTGGACGGGGTCCGACTTCGGCACGTTCATAGCAACCAGCGCGTGACCGGCCTCATGATAGGCCGTCAGACGCTTCTCGTCTTCAGACATGGCCATGGAGCGGCGCTCCGCACCCATCATCACCTTGTCCTTGGCTTCCTCGAATTCGGACTGAGTCACGATCCGCTTGTTGCGGCGCGCGGCAAGAAGTGCCGCCTCGTTGACGAGGTTGGATAGATCGGCGCCCGAGAAGCCGGGCGTTCCGCGGGCGATGGTCTTGGCATCGACATCGGGCGCCAACGGCACATTCCGCATGTGAACCTTGAGAATCTTCTCGCGGCCCATGACGTCCGGGTTCGGCACCACGATCTGGCGATCGAAGCGGCCCGGACGCAGCAGCGCCGGATCGAGAACGTCGGGGCGGTTAGTGGCGGCAATCAGGATCACGCCCTCATTCGCCTCGAAGCCGTCCATCTCGACAAGCAACTGGTTCAGCGTCTGCTCACGCTCGTCGTTGCCACCGCCGAGGCCGGCGCCGCGATGGCGGCCAACTGCGTCGATTTCGTCGATGAAGATGATGCAGGGCGCATTCTTCTTGGCCTGCTCGAACATGTCGCGCACGCGGCTCGCACCGACACCGACGAACATTTCAACGAAGTCCGAACCCGAGATCGTGAAGAAGGGAACGTTGGCCTCGCCCGCGATCGCACGCGCCAAAAGCGTCTTGCCGGTGCCCGGAGGGCCGACGAGCAGCGCACCCTTCGGAATTTTTCCGCCGAGGCGCTGGAACTTGTGGGGGTCCTTCAGGAAGTCGACGATCTCCACGAGGTCGTCCTTGGCTTCCTCGACACCGGCCACGTCTTCAAACGTCACGCGGCCATGGCGCTCGGTCAGGAGCTTGGCCTTGGACTTGCCAAAACCCATGGCCTTGCCGGAACCCGACTGCATCTGCCGGATGAAGAACACCCACACGCCGATCAGCAACAGCATCGGCAGCCAGTAGATCAAGGCGTTGGTGAGGATCGAGTCGTTCTGCGCGGTGCGGAACGAGATCTGCACGTTCTTGTCGCGCAGTTCCTTCAGCTGGTCCTCGAAGATCATCAGGGGACCAGTGGTCTGCACCGTCGAGCCATCCGCCAGCTTGCCGGTAATGGTCTCGCCGGTGATCACGATCGACTGGATCGACCCGGAATTCGCCCGGTCGAGGAAGTCGGAATAGCTGATCTCGGAGGAGGCCGAGCGCCCGACCTGGCCCTGGAACAGGCTGAACAGCGCAAACAGCAGCAGTGCAATGACGATCCAGACGGCAAAATTACGGAATTGGTTCACGTGTTCCCTCGAATCTCGCCGGGGCCCGAAGTCCGCCACGGCACGTCTATTCCTAGAATGAACCCTAACATAGGTCGCCGCCAAGTTTTTTCCAAGGACGTCAATAGTGTAAATGTGCCGTTAGGACGGCGAAAGCCGCACGAACGTCACCCGCACCGGTTGCTCCGACCCGGCAGGCCGGTGGACGGAAGGATAGGCGCGACGCGCATGGATCGGGATACTCTCCCCGAGGTCTGGCGGATCATCCCCGGATTGGGTCACGATCGAGCCCTCCGGCGCCTCGATCAGGAACCTGCCATCCCAGACGACAGCACCTTCTCCCATGATCCGAAGCGGCATTCGTGCGATGCGGCCGGCCTCGCGCGTGACCCAGAAGCTTTCCTTGCGGCGGCCGAGCACGGCGCCGCCCAGCGTGCAGCGAACCGGGCCCGACCGGACCCATTCCGCCAGCCGCCGCAATTCGTGAGGTTCAGGCCTCGATCCGCCACCGCCATAGTGTGACACGATGAGGAGAAGAATTCTCTGCTGCAGGGCAGCGGGCAGCGCGAGAATGGCATTTCCTGACACATGGCAAAGGCCGGCGTCGCCTTCGGCGACATGAAGCCCGATCCATCGTCGCGCACACTGTTCCAGCAGCGCGGCGGTTCGCGCGCTCGTCTCGCTCAAGCCCGCGAGCCGCTCAACGGAAATCCCGGCCCGGCCAAGCGCCTCGAGGCCTGTCCGCGCCCTCACCCGCTCGAAGCGCGGATCGGCATTGCTCGGATCATCGATCCAATCCTCCCCCCGTGCCGCGAGCGAGGCCCGCAACCACGCCCGCCTCACCTTGAGAAGCGGACGATAGAGCCTCAGACCGTCCCATTGGCCCTCGATGGGAATGCCTGCGAGGCTCCAGGGACTGTCCGTCCGCTGCAACCGCATCAGCACGGTCTCGGCCTGGTCATCGAGGGTATGGGCCGTCAGCAGCATCCCCGCTCCGGCCGCGCGGCACCATCCGGCCATGAGCCGGTAGCGCGCATCCCGCGCCCGCGCCTGCAAGGCGCTCACGGGCTTTGGCCCTTCCCATCGAAGAATGTGATGATCGAAGCCCAGCGCCCCGGCACGCTCTCGCACCATGCGCGCTTCCGAATCGGACGCGGCTCTGAGGCCGTGATCAACCGTCAGTATGGAGACCTGGGGTGGCGAAAGCAGGCCGGTAGCCCAGTCAGCCACCAGATGCATCAGTGCGGTCGAATCCGACCCGCCGGACACAGCCACGGCCACATGGCGATGCTGGAGAAGGGGAGAAAGATCGAAACCGGGCTCAGGAGGCGCAGCCGGCACGCTTGGCTTCGGCCTGCGCCCGCTTGCGGGCGTCGACCGCCTTGGGATATTCCGCGCTGACGGCGGCATAGGCCGCACAGGCCTGTTCCGGCTGGCCCAGCCGTTTCAGCGAAATGCCGAGCTTCAGAAGGCTGTCGGGCGCGCGGCGGCTCTTGGGATATTTCTTGTAACCCCGCAGGAAGTTCTGCGCTGCCCGCTTGTAGTCATTCTGGGCATAGTATGTTTCGCCAAGCCAGTACTGCGCGCTCCCCGCGAGGCTGTGCTCGGGATACTTCTGCAGGAAATTGGAGAAGCCTGCCTCGGCATCGCCGAACTGGCGGCGCAGCAGGCTTTCGTTGGACTGCTCGTAAAGCGACTCCGGCGATTCGGGCGACAGCGCCACGTTCTCGATCGAATCGGATGTACCGCCGACGCTGCCGGGATCCTGCTGGGTAGAGAGGCTGCCCTGCTGGATGAAATCATCGTCACCCGGTTCCTGCTGGGACGGCGGAACCAGAACCTTGCCCTGGAAACCGCCATCGTTTGGCTGCGCGGCCCTGTTGTCGAGCGAGCCGAGGATCTTCGGGGCGGGTGCCGCATTGGCATCGGGAAGTGAATCGATTGGCTGTTGCTCGATGACTTCGACACCGGTTTCGGCCGGCAACGGAGCACCGGCTGAAGCTGCCGCAAGGCGCTTCTGCTGGGTGGGCTTTGCCTGGGTCTGCGACGCGACAGGCGCGGGCTGCTGCTGTTGCAAAGCGCCGGCCTTCTGGCCGGGCTGCGAGCGCAACTGCTTCACTTCGTAGGAGAGTTCTTCCACCTGCCCCATCAACTGGCGAACCTGCTCTTCGAGCTGTTGCATGCGCACCGCCATCTCGGCGGCATCCTGCGCCATGGCGGGCGAGAACAGGCCGGCGCCGATGAGGGCGGCGACGGCGACGGAGGATTTCACGATCTTCAGCATGATGCACACCACACACGCCCCAGGAGGGCGGTCTCTTATTTCTCAGCCTCGGAACTGAACCGGAATCACGGTGAAATTGAGGCTGGAGACTGTGTTCCGCGCATTGGAAATGGCCGGTGTTGCTAGTTGGCACCACCGGTGATGACGGTCACCGCGCGGCGGTTCTGCGACCAGCATTGCTCGGCATCGCACAGCGCCGCGGGACGTTCCTTGCCATAGGCGATGGAGGAAATGCGGCTGCCCTTCACGCCCTGCGCGATGAGGAATTCACGGGCCGCGGTGGCGCGGCGGGCCGAAAGCGCAATGTTGTATTCGCGGGTGCCGCGTTCGTCGGCATGGCCTTCGACCTGCACGGTCACATTGGAATACTGGTTCAGCCACTGCGCCTGGCGGCGGAGGGTTTCCTGGGCCTCGGCCGCAAGCGTGGACTTGTCTTCGGAGAAGTAGACACGGTCACCGACATTCACGGTAAAGTCCTGCTCGGATCCCGGGCGCACATCGCCGGCTCCGGGCCCCGTGCCTGAATCCAGGTTGGGCGTGTTCTTCTTCGAACAGGCGGCCAGAGCCAAAAAGCAACTGAGCACCGCCACAGTCTTGAAGCTCGCCATACGAGAAATCATCTAACCACTCCTCTTCCGGACCCCATTACCGGCCGAAATGCATCCGAAACGTCCCGAAACCGGGACTTACACTTTATTTACCCTGCCGCAACAGGGTTAATTTTCCCTGACTTCCACTTTTGCAATCCCGATCGGGACAACCCTTTCCGGTCCGCTGGTGCCCTGTTCCCCGGACGCGAACCCGGGGAACTCGGCAAGACGAGGGACGGGAATGGAACATCAGACCGGCTTAAGAGGTCTTGGCGCCGCCGGTTATGACAGTGACCGCGCGGCGGTTCTGTGACCAGCACTGCTCGGCGTCACACAGGGCGGCGGGCCGTTCCTTGCCATAGGCAATGGAAGCCACACGCGACTTCTCGACACCCTGGGCAATCAGGAACTCGCGGGTGGCGGTGGCGCGGCGGGCAGAGAGTGCGATGTTGTATTCGCGTGTGCCGCGCTCGTCGGCATGGCCTTCGACCTGAATCATGACATTCGGATACTGCTGCAGCCACTGGGCCTGGCGGCGCAGCGTTTCCTGGGCTTCAGACGACAGCGTCGACTGGTCCTCGGCGAAGAAGATGCGGTCGCCCACATTGACGGCGAAATCCTGCTCGGAGCCGGGCATGGCCTGGCCTGCACCCGGTCCGGTGCCGGCATTGAGGTCGGGCGTGCTCTTCTTCGAGCAGGCGGCCAGCGCCAGCACACAACACAGTGCAAGGGCAAACTTGTAACTTACGCTCTTCTTCATCGTCTACTTCCCGTTTTGCTTTGGACTTGAGGCGGCCCGGGCATCCCCTGCCCCGGCCACCGCTGCGCGAGGCCCCCCGGCCCCAATTCGATTTCAGTTGAGTTTTGGAGACCACGCGGGGTCAGACCCGAAACCCGGTGTCGGTACCTTCTGTTCATTGTATCCGGTGATGTCGACGGACCACAGCTGCGGTCCGCCGCTCGGCCCCTGCGTGTCGCGGAAGAACATCAGCACGCGGCTGTTCGGTGCCCATGTCGGGCCTTCGTTGTGAAAGCCTTCCGTCAGGATGCGCTCACCCGATCCATCGGGCTTCATCACGCCGATCGAGAACTTGCCGCCACCCTGCTTCGTGAAGGCGACGTATTGCCCATCCGGCGACCACACCGGTGTCGAATAGCGGCCGTTGCCGAAGCTGATCCGGTTTTGTCCGGAGCCATCGGAGCCCATCACATAGATCTGCTGGGTGCCGCCGCGATCGGACTCGAACACGATCTGGCTGCCGTCAGGTGAATAGGAAGGTGCGGTGTTGATCGCCGCCACGTTGGTGATCTGGCGAAGCTGGCGCGAACGTAGGTCCAACTCATAAATATTGGAGTTTCCCCCGTCCTGAAGGCTCATGATCACGCGCTGCCCGTCGGGTGAAAAACGCGGCGAGAAACTCATGTTGGGGAACTCGCCAACGATCTCGCGCTGCTTGGTATCGATGTTCATCAGGTAGACGCGCGGCTCGGCATTGCCGAACGACATGTAGGTGATCTCGTTGGTGGAGGGCGAGAAGCGCGGCGTCAGCACAAGGTCCTTGCCATCCGTCAGGGCGCGCACGTTGAAGCCGTCCTGATCCATGATCGCCAGCTTCTTGATGCGCTTGTCCTTGGGGCCATCCTCGGTGACAAACACGATGCGCGTGTCGAAGTATCCGTCGATGCCGGTCATCCCCTTGTAGATGATGTCCGAAATCATGTGACCGATGCGGCGCGCGTTCTTCGGAGTCGTGGTGAATTGCTGGGCCGCGAGTTGCTGCTGGGTATTGACGTCCCACAGCCGGAATTCGACGCGCATCTTGCCGCCTTCGAGATAGGCCTGTCCCGTCACCAGCGCCTTGGCCTGGATCTGCCGCCAACTGGCGAAGTTCGGCATCTGCTCGAAATTCGATATCTGCTCGATGAAAGTGGCCGGATCGAGCGGTGCGAAATAGCCCGAGCGCCCGAGATTGTTGGTGATGACGCCTGATATGGTCGAGCCGGATTCTTCAGCACCGCCGCCCGCCAGGAACGGCGCGATGGCGATCGGCAGCGGATCGACGCGGCCACCCGTGATGTCGATCTCGGTCTGCGCCATGGCGCCGCGGCTCAAGGCAAACACCGCCAGCACGAGAACCGCCCAGGTGATGGCGAGACGCATCTTGTGGAAATGGAAGTCAGTGGCTTTCATGTGAAATCTTCGTCTCGTTGCCGGTCACTGGGTTGTCGCTGAAGCACCGAACATGTTCGGGTTGAAATTGAGGACGAGGTCCTTCCAGACCTCGTATTGTTCCTGCGGCAGGAAGTCGTAGTTCTGGCACCCGAGTATGGCGGCGACAGTCGAGCGCGCCATCGTCTCGAAGACGAAGTCGCCTGGCCCGTTCATCACCTGGGGTTCGCCGAGGATGGAACCGTCCGGATTGATCTGTATACGGATCTTCACCGTGATGTTGCCTTCCCGCGCGCCCGGCGGAATGACCCAGCACTCCTTGATCCTCTGCACGAAGGCCGAGATCGTGGTTGCCGAAAGCATCATGTCCTTGCCTTGCAGGTTTTTCTCGCCCTGCGTTGGGTTGCCGTCCGCCGTGGCTTCGGAGGCATTCGTGGTTTTTTCGTCGTTCTGCTTGTCGAGCTGCGCGTCGTTGTTGATCAGGTCCTCGATCGCGGCAGTATCGAGCTTCGCCACGGCCTTCTTCTCCGGTTTCTTCTTTTCCGGTTTTTTCTCGGGCTTCTTCTCGGCCTTCTTCGGCTCTTCCTTCTTCGGCGGTGGAGGCTCCTCCATCGTCTTTTTCAGAAGTTCGGCCATGGCATCGGGATCGGGCGGCGGAGGCTCAACCTTCTTGGGCTCTTCCTTCTTCACAACGGGCTTGGGCTCAGGTTCAGGCGGCGGAGGCGGCGGCGCGGGCTTGGCCTCCTTGGCGGCCTTCTTTTCCTTGTCGGCCACCTTCAGCGTGGGGTCGACCTTCTTCTGGACTTCGGCCTTCTTGGGCGCGGGCGCCTCGGTGGGCTTCTCCGCCTCCTTCGACATCGCCATCAGCTTGTTGGCGTCGGCTATGTTCGAGATGTCAACCGTGATCGCTTCGACGGGCATCACCTCATGCTTGGGATTGGGCAGCACCACAAGCGCCGCGACCAGGATCGCGGCGTGAAAGACGAGTGATCCTGCGAGGCTCCCCTTCATGCTCAGTTGGACCCATCCGCAGGTGCGTCAGCTGGTTTCGGGGCTGCCGCGGGAGCGCCACCGCCGGGAAGGGTCTCGAGTCCGATCTTCTTGAAGCCCGCGCTGTTGATGGCGCCCAGAACTTCGGCAATCGGGCCATAGGTTGCGGCGAGATCGCCGCGCACGCGGATTTCCTTTTCGGGATCGACGCCATAGAGCGCCTTCAGCTTCTCGGCGAGCTGCTCCATGTTCATCGGCTCTTCCATGAGATAGATGGAACCGTCGGGCCGGATCGACACGCTCAAGGGTTCGACCTGGCTGGTGAGCGGCTTGGCATCGGTCTTCGGCAGGTCGATGGGAACGCCCACCGTCATAAGCGGCGCCGCGACCATGAACACGATCAGCAGCACGAGCATCACGTCGACGAGCGGCGTCACGTTGATGTCGCTCATTACACCGGCACCGCTGCGGCGCCTTGCGTTGCGCCGCTGGTAACCGCCCTTAGCTCCCCCCGCCGAAGCGCCCATCCCTACACCCGTTCGTCAAGCTGGCGAGAAATGATCGCCGAGAATTCATCCGCGAAATTCTCGAGACGTGCACCGATCTTCCCCGCATCGGCGGTGTACATATTGTAGAAGATTGTCGCAGGTATGGCGGCAACAAGGCCGATGGCCGTGGCGAACAGGGCCTCAGCGATACCGGGCGCCACCACGTTGAGGCTGGTGTTCTGGGAGTTCGCAATCGCCTGGAACGACACCATGATGCCCCATACCGTGCCGAACAGGCCGATGAAGGGAGCAGCCGAACCAGTCGTGGCGAGGAAGAGAAGCCGCGACTCGACGTCGTGCATTTCCTTCTGGATCTGCACGTCCATCACCTTCTCGATGCGCTTCTGAACGCCCTGGAACCCGGCCCTCAGCGCTGCATCCTGGCTGCGCTTCCACTCGCGCATGGCCGACATGAAGATGGCGGCCAGCCCGACACTGTTGCGATTGCCCATGGAAAGGTAGAGGTCCTCGAGCGACTGGCCCGACCAGAAATACTGTTCGAAGCGGTCGTTGGCGGCGTTCATCTTGCGGACCGCGAAGAACTTCTCGATGATGATCGCCCAGCACCACACGGAAGCGAGAGCCAGGCCAAGCATCACGAGCTTGACCACCCAGCTTGCCTGAATGACCAGGTGCCACAGGGAGATTTCGCCTCCCGGGGCCGCGGTAACTGCAAACGCTATCATCCTGTCCTTCCATCACCCGCGAGGCATTTTTTCCGCCTTCGTGGCCATCCTGCACTGTCTCTTGTGGGAGAGAGCGCCGTGAAACATGCGAAATCTGTCGAAACTGCGGCGATTCGGATGCGATCCCCAACTGGCCGCGCAGCCGCGCCATCGCTAGCCCGCCACACCTTCACATGAATCAAACATGGTTAAGGGATTGTTACGATTGTGAATCCGGAAATGACTTGAGACGCTCTGCCATGAAATCGGGCAGCCGCTTTGGCCGTCCGCGCCCGTCGATCAGGGCCACAGTGACCAAAGCCTTGAACTGAGTGTTGCCGTTCAGCATCACCCGTTGCTGGAGTTCGAGGCGGGCGCCGGCCATCTCGATGAACCGCGTCTCGACTTCGAGGAGATCGTCAAGGCGGGCGGGTTTGAGGAAGTCGCAAGTCATGCGGCGGACCACGAAGAACATGTCCTCGAGACTGTTCTGGTGGATGCCCAGAATGCGCAGGCAGTCGGAGCGCGCCCGCTCGCAGAACTTCAGGTAGTTCGCGTGATAGACGACGCCGCCCGCATCCGTGTCCTCGTAATAGACGCGGACCGGGAGCACATGGACCGACCCCTGTTGCCGCCCGGCCAGATCGGGCCAGCGCTCAGTCATCGCTATCGTCCAGCGGCAGGATGCCCTGCGTGATCGCCGGGTCCTGCGGAACGGCGAGGCCCAGATGGCGGAAGGCGTGGGCCGTCAGCAATCGCCCACGCGGTGTGCGGTTGAGGAAGCCCAGTTGCAGCAGATAGGGCTCGACGATGTCTTCCAAAGCATCGCGGGCCTCGGAGAGCGAGGCGGCGATGGTGTCGATCCCCACCGGCCCGCCGCCGAAGTTGATGGCGATGCTGCGGAGATAACGATGGTCGAGCGAGTCGAGGCCCCGGGCATCGACGTCGAGGGCGGAGAGCGCCATGTCTGCGAGCTTTGCGTCGATGACCTCGATTTTGGACACCGCCGCGAAGTCGCGCACGCGGCGCAGCAGCCGCCCCGCAATGCGTGGCGTGCCACGCGCGCGCCTTGCGATCTCGCGCGCGCCATCTTCCGAAATGCCGATCTGCATCACGCGGGCACCCCGCTTCACGATGTCGAGCAATTCCACTTCCGTATAGAAGTCGAGACGCACAGGAATACCGAAGCGGTCGCGGAGCGGCGTCGTCAGGAGCCCGGTGCGCGTGGTAGCGCCGATCAGCGTGAACTTGGCGAGGTCGATCTTCACTGATCGTGCTGCCGGCCCCTCGCCGATGATCAGGTCGAGCTGAAAATCCTCCATCGCCGGATAGAGCACTTCTTCCACGGCCGGATTGAGCCGATGGATTTCATCGATGAAGAGCACGTCGCGCTCTTCGAGATTGGTAAGCAACGCTGCAAGGTCGCCCGCCTTGGCGATGATCGGGCCCGACGTCGCCTTGAAGTTCACGCCCAGTTCGCGCGACATGATCTGCGCCAGCGTCGTCTTGCCAAGGCCCGGAGGCCCCGCAAACAGCACATGGTCCAACGCCTCGCCACGGACCTTGGCCGCCTCGATGAAGATCTTGAGATTCTGCTTGGCCTTCGACTGGCCGACGAATTCGTCAAGTTTCTGCGGCCTCAGATGCGTGTCGATGGCATCCTCAGGCACCATTTCGCGGGTGGTGATCTTGGTGGTCATGACGACGCCGTCCGCCAATAGGTGCGGATGATCAGCCAGCAGAGGAGTGTGGGCACGACATGCACAAGGACCATGACGGGAAGAACCTCCCCCTCATCCGCAACGCCAGCGAGATAGGCGCCCGCGAAAACCACGGCACTCACCAGCAATGCAATCCTCAGCGAAGGCCTGCCCCTCGCCATGCCATAGGCAGCAAAGGCCAGTCCCGTCGCGGCGGCCTGCAAGCCGCCGATGAGATAGGAGAAAGGAACCGCGAAAAGCCCCAGAAACAGTGCCGACATCAGCGCCTCGCCGATGCCGGTTCCGGGCGCGTGCGGAACACCGCCCAGCCCGGGATTCAGGGTGAGGGCCAGCGTGAACACCAAGCCGCCGATGGGTGGTCCCAGCGCGAGACAAGTGAAGAACGTGGCAATCGCCTCGCCCCATGGCTTCCGGCTGACAGGCGGGAAAGAGACGTCGCTCATGCCAGCGCCAGCTCCTTCAGCGCCAGGCGGATCAGTTTTTCCGTAGGCTGATCATCTCCCGACTTCCTCATCGCGGCGGAAACGGCGGCACCCGCCTGCGCCTGCCCATAGCCAAGGTTGACCAGCGCCGACACGGCATCAGCGGCAGCCGTGGGGCGCGGGGCATCGAGTTCGGCAGCGAGCTTCGAGAGTGAGGCATCGGCGACCGCGAAGGCTGGAACCTTGTCTTTCAGTTCCAACACGATCCGCTCGGCCAGCTTCTTGCCCACGCCATTGGCGCGGCCGATCATCGCCTTGTCCTGCAACGCGATGCAGTTGCCGATCTCCGCCGTAGACAGCGTCGAGAGAATTGCGAGCGCAACCTTGGTGCCCACCCCCTGCACCGATTGCAGCAGCCGGAACCATTCGCGCTCCGACACGCTGGCGAACCCAACGAGCCGGATCATGTCCTGGGAAACCAGCATTTCAGTGTGGATTTCGGCGAATTCGCCTTGTCCGGGGAGCGAGCCCAACGTTCTGGACGAGCACGAGACATGATAGCCCACACCATTAACGTCGATCACCAGCCAGTCGGCCCCGGTGGCGTCGATCCGTCCCTTCAGCTTGGCTATCATGGCGTGGCCCTCACCTGATCCTTGCTAGAGGCAGCACGAGAACAAGTCAAGAACGCGCCAGCATTTCGGACAACCGGTGGCTGCCGCGATAATGCGCGTGGCAGATGGCAACCGCGAGCGCGTCAGTCGAGTCGGCGCTGCGCATCCGGGCCTTCGGCAGAAGCAGTTTCACCATGTGCTTCACCTGGTCCTTCTCGGCATGTCCCGCGCCGACAACAGCCTTCTTCACCGTGTTGGGCGCGTATTCCGAAACAGGCAGCTTCAGCATGGCAGGCGCCAGCATCAGCACGCCGCGCGCCTGCCCCAGCTTCAGGGTGGCCCGCGCATCGGTATTGACGAAAGTTTCCTCTACCGCCGCCTCGTCCGGCTGCATCTCGCGAATGACATCGATCAATTGCGAATGGAGTTGCAGCAGGCGCTCGGCCAGCGGCGCGTCGCCTTCGGAATGGATCGTGCCATCCGCCACGTAGGACAGCCGCGAACCTTCCTGCGAGATGACGCCCCAGCCAGTGTTGCGGAGTCCCGGATCGATGCCGATGATTCGTACCATCGGCTGAAGTTACCAGATCATTCCGGGTTGAGGGCTGCCATGATCTCGTCCGAGATATCGGCATTGGAAAAGACCACCTGAACGTCATCGTCCTCATCCAGCGCGTCGACGAGCTTCAGCAGCGTCTCCGCCTTCTCCTGGTCGATGGGCGTCATGGTCTGCGGCTTCCACACCACCTTCACCGTCTCGGCATCGCCGAACCTGGTGGCCAGCGCGGACGACACCTCGCCGATCGATTCGAAGGCGCAAGTGATGGTGTGGCCAGTCTCGTCGGAGGTGACATCATCGGCGCCCGCGTCGATCGCCGCCTCCAGCATTGTGTCGGCGGAGGCCTTCGCTGGCGGATAGACGATCTCGCCGACGCGCGCGAACATGAAGGCAACCGAGCCGGTTTCCCCCATGTTGCCGCCGTACTTCGCGAACAGCGAGCGCACGTTGGAGGCCGTGCGGTTGCGGTTGTCTGTCAACGCCTCGACGATGACGGCAACCCCACCCGGCCCATAGCCTTCATAGCGGACAGCATCATAGGTCTCCCCCTCGCCGCCCGACGCCTTCTTGATGGCGCGTTCGATGTTGTCCTTCGGCAGATTCTCTGCACGTGCATTCTGGATGGCGAGCCGCAGCCGGGAGTTGGCGGCTGGATCGGGAAGCCCGGCCTTCGCCGCGACGGTGATTTCACGCGACAGCTTGGAGAAGCTCTTGGCGCGGATCTTATCCTGCTTGCCCTTACGGTGCATGATGTTCTTGAATTGCGAATGACCGGCCATGAAACTCCCTCGGCGTCTGGAAAGACTGGATTTGGGACCGCCTTATAGACAGGGGTGGCCCAATGAAACAAGCCGCTTAACCCGGCATTAAGCCAGCCTGCGCAAAGCTTGCACCGTCAGTTGGCTTTGGGAGTTTCCGGGAATGACGCTGGGACGCGGATCGGTAAGTGAACTTTGTTATGCGGCAGAAGGCATGTCGGGCACTGCTGCGGCAAGTTCGCTCCGCAAGCTCGGAAGCCTCGCCAGCAGCGCGCCCACGGGCCGGCTTTTCGGCGCGATCTCAACCCTTTCCGACATGTCGGCCAAGGCCACGAAGGCGCTCGAAGACGGCAGCCGCGCGCTCGATGCGGGCGATGACCACAAGGCCGCCGTCAAGCTGGCGCGCGCCGTGACCCATATGGATGACATGGCGACGGCAGCAACCGGAACCGCAGCGGCAGACGGCACACCCGCCTTCCTGCGCAAGGCCCGTTGAGATACCCTCAGACCTGAACGCCGCGCAGGCGTTCCGAGCGCCGGCGCAGCATTTCGACCGTCACCAGCATCGCCGTCGAGATCAGCACCAGCACGGTGGCAGCCGCCGTGATGGTAGGTGAGATCATCTCGCGGATGCCGGAGAACATCTGCAGCGGCAGAGTGCGCTGTTCGGGGCTCGCCAGGAAAAGCACCACGACCACCTCGTCGAACGAGGTTACGAAGGCAAACAGCGCGCCCGAGATCATGCCCGGCAAAATGAGCGGCATCACCACCTTGAAGAACACCGTGTGGGGAGCCGCACCACATGATGCGCCAGCGCGCATCAGCGTCTTGTCGAAACTCGACAGCGTGGCGGTGACCGTGATGACCACGAAGGGCGTGGCCAGCGCGGTATGTGCGAGAACGACGCCGAGGAGCGTGCCGGCGACTCCCATCTGCGCGTAGAACTTGAACATGCCGACGGCGGAAATGATCACCGGCACGATCATCGGCGAGATCAGCACCGCCATCACGCTTGCCCGCGCCGGAAAATTTGCGCGCGCTAGGCCCAGCGCCGCGAGGGTGCCAAGGAATGTCGCGAGGATCGTCGTTGCGATCGCGATGAAGAAGCTCATCTTCAAGGCGCCCGTCCAGCGCTCGTTGAAGAAGAAGTCCTCATACCATCGGAGCGAATAGCCGGGCATCGGATAGCTGAAGAAGGTCTCCGAATTGAACGACAGCGGCATCACGGCGATGATGGGCGCGATGAGGAAGAGCAGGACAACGCCGACGAACACCCGCACGGCGTAATGCGCGACCTTCTCTCCGGTGGTGAAATAGGATGGAACGGCCATGTCTCTTACCCCAGTTTCATCCGGTCGATGCCGATCAGCTTGTTATAGACATAGTAGAGGATGAGCGTCGCGATGAGCAGGATGACGCCGAGAGCCGAAGCCTTGCCCCAGTTGTTCTCGGTATTGATGGCGCTGGCGATGAAACCCGACACCATCTGGTCCGTCGGCCCGCCAACCAGTGCTGGCGTGATGTAGTAACCGAGGCACAGGATGAAGGTGAGGAGGCAGCCTGCCGCGACTCCCGGCAGTGTCTGCGGCATATAGACTCTCAGGAAGCAATAGAATGGCGTGCCGCCCAGCGATTTCGCCGCGCGCATGTAATTGGGCGAGATGGTCTTCATCACCGAGTAGATCGGCAGTAGCGTGAAGGGCAGCTGGATATGCGTCATGGCGACGATGGTCGCAAAGCGCGTCTTGAAAAGCTGCGGCGTGCCCTCAACGAATCCTGTCACGTTGAGCAGCCAGGTAATGCCCGTGATGTTCAGGAACTGCGCGAAGACGCCGCCATCCTGCATCAGGATGGTCCATGCCGTGGTGCGGACGAGAAGCGATGTCCAGAATGGCAGGAGCACGAAGATCATCAGGATACTCGCTGTCTTCTGCGGCGTCGTCGCCAGCATGTAGGCGACGGGATAGCCGAGAATGAGCGTTGCAATCGTCACCAGCAAGGAGATGCCCAGTGTACGGATCAGGATGTCGATATAGATCGACCGGTCGGCCGGAACCGACTCGACCGAGCCATCGGCACCCTGCCGCATGTCCACCATGGCGAGAAGATAAAATGGTGTATAGACGGAGGACGACCGTTTGATCGTCGCCCAGGTATCGGGATTGCCCCATACCTTGTCCATCCCGATGACGGCCTCCTTGTAAGGTCCGGCCTCAAGCGCCTTCACCTTTCGCCCCGTGGCAATCACTTTTGAACGGATGCCGGAAATCTCGTAGTTCAGCCGCTTGCCGATGAGCGCAATGGCATTGTCTGACTTCGGATTCTTCAGATCGGTGACGAAGGCCGCGAAGACCTCTTCCGGAGGCAGGTCCTTGCCGTCCCACTGCTGCAGCGCCGCCACGGTCGTCGGAAGGTTCTCGGCCACATCCGGGTCATAGACCGCGTTGTAGAGCATCACGAAGATGGGGATGAGGAAGGAGAGCACGATGAAGGCAAAGAGCGGCGTAACCAGCCCCAGGGCCTTGATTCTCTCGCGGCGTTCGGCGCGCGCCAAGGCAGTTTTCAGGGGCGTGCCGTCCGCCGAGCGCATCACGCCATCATTGGGCAGTGCCTGGGCCATCGCCATGATATGTGCTCCCGCATACGGGTGGAAAGAAAACGGGAAGAAGGCACGAAGCCCTCTTCCCGCTTGTTGCGGTTATTACTGGGCGAGCCAGGCGTTGAAGCGCTCGCGCAGTTCGTCGCCCTTGTCACCCCAGAACTGCGGGTCCGGATAGAACACGGTCTTGAGGTTGTCGGGAGCCGACGGCAGGTCGGGGAGGATTGCCGGATCGACAAGCGGAGCGGAGTCCTTGTTGGCCGGGCCATAGGCAATATACTTGGTCTGGTCGGCCATGCGCTGTGCGTCCGACGCGAAGGCGATGAAGCGATAGGCGCCATCGAGCTTCGGCGTACCCTTCGGGATTGCCCACCAGTCCCAGTCCGGAGCCTGGAAGTCCCAGATGATCTGGAAGGGCTTCTTGTCGGCCTTGATCGCGGTGTCGAAACGGCCGTTCCACGAGGTCGTGAACACCACCTGGCCATCGGCCAGCAGCTGCGGGCCCTGGGCGCCCGATTCCCACCAGATGACGTCCTTCTTGATGGTGTCGAGCTTCTTCAGGGCGCGTTCCACGCCTTCATCGGTGCCCAGCACCTTGTAGACGTCAGCCGGAGCGACGCCATCGGCCATCAGCGCCCATTCCATGTTCACGAAGGGGCTCTTCTGGAGGCCGCGCTTGCCGGGATACTTCGCCGTGTCGAAGATCGCTTCGAACAGGCTCGCCGGAGCAGCCGTCTTGGTCGTGTCATAAGCGGCGACCGTCGAATAGAGAATGTTCGGGACGGCACAATCCGTCACGTCGCCGCCGATAAACTTCGAACGGTCGAGGCCAAGCTTTGCCCAGTCGATCTTCTCGAAGGTGCCTTCGGCGCAACCGGCCAGAGCCGTCTGCGTGTCGACGTCGACGACGTCCCACGTCACGGCGCCGGCTTCCACCATGGCGCGGATCTTTGCGATTTCACCATTGTACTCGGCTTCGGTGATCTTGTTGCCGGCGGCAATGAAGGGCTCGTAGAATGCCTTGCGCTGGCTTTCCGAGTAGGAACCGCCCCAAGACACGACGGTGAGTTCATCGGCGGCCTTCGCCTGAACGGCGAACATGGCTGTTCCGGCCATCAACGCCGCACCAAACACTGTAGCGAATTTCTTCATACGTCTGCTTCCTCCTGATACGCCGGCATTCCGGCTTCAAACTTGAAAGGGAGGCTGCAGATCCGCCTGCACGCCTTCTGAGGCGCGCCTGACGGAAATTCGATTCCTCCCCATATTCTCACGCTTTCCTGGCTTTCCGGCACTGCTCGCAACCCTGTGCGGAACACCGGTGCAGCCAATTGTTTTTATAAGCGCTGCACAAGATACTAGCGGCTTTTTTGCGTCCGTCACTAGAGTTTTTTTGGCATCTGCCGGGAATTCGAGTCATGCCGCATTTCACGGCACTTCAATTTCCCAAGCGGAAACGATGGCCTGCGATAGCCTGCCGCCCACGCGGATCGGCGCAACCATGCGGGCAAGGCCCGTGGCATCGTCGGTCTCGACCGCAACGCCGCAGATCGTTGCGGGGCCTTCCGCCGGGCGCATGCGCTCTACCGGCAGCTTCCGCAGGAAACGCTGGATGGGCTCCGACTTTTCCATGCCGATGACGGAATCGAAGTCGCCGCACATGCCGGCATCCGACATGTAGGCCGTGCCGCCGGGCAGGATCTGGTGATCGCCCGTCGGCACATGCGTATGCGTGCCGACGACGAGGCTGGCGCGGCCATCGCAGAAATGCCCGAAGGCCATCTTCTCCGATGTGGCCTCGGCATGAAAATCGATCAGCACGGCATCGCAGGCCAAACCCATCGGGCAGGCCTCGAGTTCACGCTCGACCACCGGAAACGGATCGTCCAGCATCGGCTCGATCATCACGCGGCCCATCGCCTGCAGCACCAGCACGCGGCGGCCAGAGGGCGTATCCACCAGCGCGGAGCCGCGGCCGGGGCAGCCCTTTGGCCAGTTCACGGGCCGCAGCAGGTTGGGGTAGCGTTCGATGAAGATCAGCGCGTCCCGCTGGTCGAAGGAATGATTGCCGAGCGTCACGACGTCGGCGCCCGCCGCGAGAAAGCCGAGGAAGATGTCCTCGGTGATGCCGAAGCCATGCGCGGCATTCTCGCCGTTCACGACGACGAGGTCGGGCCGGTAGCGTTCCCGCAGCAGGGGCAGCTCGCGCGCGATCGCATCGCGTCCGCTCCGCCCCACCACGTCTCCCAGAAAGATCAGCCGCACGCGAAGGTCTCTTCTTCCGTCATCACATAGTCGAGCGGCGCGTCATGCTCGCCCAGCGGCACTTCGTCAACCATCTGTGCGTGATAGGCAACGCCGATAGCCACGACGGTCTTGAAGGCGCGAAGCCTTTCGAGCGTCCGGTCATAGAATCCGCCGCCATAGCCGAGCCTGTAGCCCCGCCTGTCGAAGGCCAGCATTGGCACGAGAAGCACGTCCGGAAACATTTCCGGCGAATGATCAGGGGGAATGGGAATGTCCCACACGCCCGGCACCAGCGCATCACCCGGCTTCCACGCGCGGAACACCAGCGGCTGGCCCTGTTCGATCACCACGGGCAGGCATGTCTCCCAGCCCTGCCGCCGCAACGCGTTCATCAGCGGCACAGTGTTGATCTCGCTCTTGTAGGGGATGAAGCCCGAGACGATCCTGGAGGCGAAGGGCAACCCTTGCGGCAGGCCACGCTCCGCCAGGGCAATGCCAGCGCTGTCCTTGAGGGCCTCATGGGCCTCCGCCCGGCGCTTCGAGGCGGCGCTGCGCGCCTTGCGCTTGATCTCGGCGATGTCCATGAAAACCCTCGGGCGGCCAGGAATGGAAGTGGCGAGCCACCATGGGCCGTGTTGAAGACTGACGATCCCGGGTCCCTACAGTTGTAGGTGGGCGCCGTTTGGACAAGGCCACGGCCAAGCCCAGGGACAGCTCCCATTCAGAATCGCATAGGCCCCAGGGAAAAAAGTCCAACACGCACCGGGCAGCCCGCCGGAAGCCAATCTAGGGAGGCATCGGGCAATTGTCCATGAATGGATCGGTGACAAGGATCAGTATCCGGACGCCGATCCGGCGGACCGGCGGTCGTCGTGCCCGCCATAAATCAGTCCCGGCTCCAGCGTGGACTTGGCAGCAGCATCGTTTCCGGAACTCTCAACCCCTTCCTTCGGCACCGGAGCCACCAGAATTGCTTCCGCCGCTCCCCATGGAGACTGCTCGACGATCTTGTGGCCCTTCGCTTCGAGATTGTCCCGCGCATCCGGTGAAATCGCGAAGGGCTCGGCCGAGATCTGGTCGGGCAGCCACTGGTGGTGGATTCGCGGCGCATTCACAGCCTCCTGGATCGTCATGCCGTGCTCCACGACGTTGAGGAACACCTGAAGCACGATCGAAATGATTCGTGAGCCGCCGGGACTGCCCATCACCATGAAGACCTTGCCATCCTTCATCACGATGGTCGGGCTCATCGAGCTCAGAGGCCGCTTCCCCGGCGCGATTGCATTGGTCTTGCCCTGCACCAGCCCGAAGAGATTGGGAACACCGGGCTTCACTGTAAAATCATCCATCTCGTCGTTGAGAAAGAAGCCCGTGTCGCCTGCGATCACCTTGGCGCCGAACAGCGCGTTGATGGTGTAGGTGACGGACACCGCATTGCCCTTTCCGTCGACGATCGAATAGTGCGTCGTCTCGGTGCCTTCATGCGGCGCCACGCCGGGCTGCACGTCTTTCGATGACGTGGCCTTCGCCAGATCGATCCGTTCACGGATCAATGCGGCATAGTCCTCCGATAGGAGCCGCTCCAGCGGATTGTTGACGAAGGCCGGGTCGCCCAGCTGGAAGTTGCGATCAACGAAGGCATGCCGCATCGCCTCCGCCATCACGTGCAAGGCTCTGCTCGAATTGAAGCCGAACTCGGCGATGGGATAGCCCTCGATGATATTGAGGATCTGGCAGATGGCGGTGCCGCCGGAACTGGGCGGCGGCGCCGAGATCAGTTCATGGCCGCGGTAGTTGCATCGCACCGGCTTGTCTTCCGTCACGGTGTATGATTCGAAATCCTGCTTCGACAGGATGCCACCCTGCGCCGCGCTCGCCGCGACAACCCGGTCGGCAATCGAGCCCTTGTAGAAGGCATCCGGCCCCTGCTGCGAGATCAGCGTCAACGTGGCCGCAAGGTTCTTCTGGACCAGCAAGTCTCCGGCGGCCCATAGCTTGCCGCCGTTTCCATAAACACTTTCAACATTGGGCTGCCCGGCAAAACCCTTGGCGGACCCGTTGAGAATATCGGCATCGCCCTGCGTCAGGGCGAACCCCTCCTCCGCGAGCCGGATCGCAGGCGCCATCACCGTCGCGCGCGGCAGCGTGCCATATCTGTTTAGAAGCGTGTCGAGACCCAGCACCGTGCCGGGAACCGCGACGGCGAGATAGCCATTGAGACTCAGTCCTTTCACGACCTCGCCCTTGGCATCGAGATACATTGTTTCAGTCGATACCAGCGGCGCCTTCTCGCGGAAGTTCAGGAACACATCGCGGCCATCCGCCAGACGCAGCGTGGCAAACCCGCCGCCGCCGATGTTTCCGCAGCACGGGTTCGTCACCGCCAGCGCATAGCCGACAGCCACCGCGGCATCGATGGCATTTCCGCCTTGCCGCATGATGTCGACCCCGACATCGGACGCAATGTGCTGCGACGTCACCACCATGCCGTTTTCCGCCGTCACCGGCGCGCGGGTATAGGCCAGCGCGGAAGGGAGAGAAGGAAGACTTATGACGCACAGGCCGAGAACGAGAACAAGCTTCAGGCGAAATGTCGTCATGGCAAGGCGCTCCGTGAGGTGAAGTCACACCACGGCCAGACTAACACCAAATCGAAGCTGTTACTTGCCCAAACCCCGGGCCAGCGCCTCAAGCCGTTTCGAGGCGGCATCGAGCCTCAGGCCGAAGGCTTCCTCAAGCGCCTGCGTCTCGATCTGCGCGGCGGTCTTCGCCTCGCGCAGGCCCGCAACTTGTTCTTCAAGCGACTGGATGCGCTGGATGGCCTCCGACAGCCGGTCGGCCACCATGAGGCCTGCCATCACCAGCATGCGGATGTCGCCCACGTTGCCGACGCTATGCTTGACCCGCATCACCTCGGCGTCGAGCAGTTCTGCCAGTTCCTTCAGATGCTCTTCCTCGCCCTCGGGGCATTGCATCGTGTAGGGACGGCCGTTCACCTGAACGATCACATGGGCCATGGCATCACTCCGGGCTGTTGGAGTGGAGGACGGCACGGATACGCGACATCGCGGCATCGATCTTGCCGGCCGCGTTCTTGCTCGTGTCCACCAGTTCGGAGGCCTTCGAGCGCACGAGTTCGAGTTCATGCGCCAGCCTGGTCCGGTCGCGTTTCAGCAATTCCGACTCGCTTTCCAGTTCCTGCACGCGCCTCGCGCCCTCAACCTTGACGCTCACCGCGTCCTCGATTTGGCGCAACGCCGCCTCGAACCGCTGGAATGCTTCATCCAGTTTCTGAGTATCTGCCATCAAAGCCCCTGGTAAGATTACAGAATCTGTAGCCCACTTACCGTTACGCAGCATAGGGCCAATGCGTTCCAGGTGCAATGCGGCTGAAATGGTTTTCCGAGGGGCTTCCCTTCCGTGGTTGCAATTGACTCTGGGGCGCAAGGCGCTATCAGAAGCCCCAATCGCCAGAGCCCTCCAGAAAGCCGGACACATGACCCATTTTTCCACCGAACAGACCCGTTCCATGGCCAATGCCGTTCGCGTCCTCAGCATGGACGCCGTGCAGGCCGCCAACTCCGGACATCCCGGCATGCCGATGGGCACCGCCGACGTGGCCACCGTTCTGTTCACGCAGTTCCTGAAGTTCGACGCCGCCGACCCCCACTGGCCGGACCGCGACCGCTTCATCCTGTCGGCAGGCCACGGCTCGATCCTGCTCTACGCGCTGCTGCATCTCCTGGGCTACCAGGACATGACGATGGACGAAATCCGCAAGTTCCGCCAGATGGGCGCCAAGACGGCGGGCCACCCGGAATATGGCCATGCCACCGGCATCGAGACGACAACCGGCCCGCTGGGACAGGGTATCGCCAACGCGGTCGGCTTCGCGCTGGCCGAGCGTCACCTCAACGCCCGCTTCGGTGATGATCTCGTCGGCCACCGCACCTATTGCCTCGCGGGCGACGGCTGTCTCATGGAGGGCATCAGCCAGGAGGCGATCACGCTGGCCGGCCACCTGAAGCTCAACAAGCTCATCGTGCTGTGGGACGACAATGGCATCTCGATCGACGGCAAGATCTCGATTTCCGATTCGACCGACCAGCTCGCCCGCTTCCGCTCCGCCAACTGGAACGTCCTGAGCGTCGATGGCCACGACGCCGACCAGATCGGGGCCGCCCTCGAAGCGGCACAGAACTCCGACAAGCCGGTGCTCATCGCCTGCAAGACCATCATCGGCTATGGCGCGCCCAACAAGCAGGGCACCTCCGCCACCCATGGCGCAGCACTCGGCGCTGATGAAGTCGCCGCCACCCGCAAGAACCTCGGCTGGAGTTATGAGCCCTTCGTCATGCCGAACGACACGCTGGATGCCTGGCGCAAGGCTGGTTCGCTGGGCTCCGAAGCCCGCGCCGCCTGGAACAAGCGTCTTGCCGCATCGCCCCACAAGGCCGAGTTCGAGCGCGCCATGTCGGGCGCCCTTCCCGCCGACTTCGATGCTGTGATGGCCGCCTACAAGCAGGAGCTCGCCAAGAGCCCGCCGTGGATCGCCACGCGCAACTCATCCCAGAACACCCTCGACGTCATCAACGCCGCCGTTCCCGAAACGGTAGGCGGCTCGGCCGACCTCACCGGCTCGAACAACACCAAGTCCAAGGACATGAAGCCGCTGACCTCTGCCGACTACGGCGGCCGCTACGTCTATTACGGCATCCGCGAGCATGGGATGGCCGCGGCCATGAACGGCATGGCGCTCCATGGCGGCATCATTCCCTATGGCGGCACGTTCCTGGTCTTCACCGACTATTGCCGCCCGTCGATCCGCCTGTCCGCGCTGATGGGCATTCGCGTGATCTACGTGATGACGCATGACTCGATCGGCCTCGGCGAAGATGGCCCCACGCACCAGCCCGTCGAGCATGTGGCAGCGCTCCGCGTCATGCCGAATGTTGCCGTCTACCGTCCCTGCGATGCGGTCGAGACCGCCGAGTGCTGGCAGCTGGCCCTCCAGAACCAGAACGGCCCCGCCGTGCTGGCCCTCACGCGCCAGAAGCTGAAGCCCGCGCGCCTCACCTATTCCGCGGAAAACCTCTGCGCGCGCGGCGCCTACGAGATCGCGGGTTCGGACAAGCCCGCCGAAGTGGTGATCTTCGCGAGCGGTTCCGAAGTCGAGATCGCGATTGCCGCCAAGGAGAAGCTTGATGCGGCGGGCAAGCCCACGCGCGTCGTCTCCGTGCCGTCGATGGAAAACTTCGAGAAGCAGGATGCCGCCTACAAGGCGAAGCTGCTCGGCAAGGAAACGACCCGCATCGCCATCGAGGCGGGTGTGCGTACCGGCTGGGACCGCTTCATCGGCGTGGAGGGAACCTTCATCGGCATGACCGGCTTCGGCGCATCGGGTCCGGCCGAGACCCTTTACAAGCACTTCGGCATCACCGCCGATGCCGCCGTGAAAGCAGCGGCCAAGTAAGGAGACCAGCCATGCCCGCCTTCCGCACGCTCGATGATGCAAGTCTCTCCGGCAAGCGCGTATTGTGCCGGGTGGACCTCAATGTGCCGATCTCCGATGGGGTGGTGACGGACGCCACCCGCATCGAGCGCGTGGTGCCGACGCTGCGCGAGATCATGGACAAGGGCGGAGCGCTGATCGTGCTCGCTCACTTCGACCGACCCAAGGGCAAGGTCGTTCCGGAAATGTCGCTGAAGCCCGTGGCCATGGCGCTTGAGAAGCATCTGGACCGCCCGGTGCGCTTCGTGTTCACCGATTGGCGCGATGCGCCGAAGGTAGACGTCAAGCCCGGCGAATGCGTGCTGATGGAGAACACGCGCTATCATCCGGGCGAGGAGAAGAACGACGAGGCCTTCTCGAAGATGCTGGCCTCGCTCGGTGACATCTATGTCAACGACGCCTTCTCCGCCGCCCACCGCGCGCATTCCTCAACCGAAGGCATCGCACATTTCATTCCGGCCTATGCGGGCCGCGCGATGGAAGCTGAACTGAAGGCCCTGCAGCTTGCACTCGAAACGCCAAAGCGCCCGGTGATCGCCATCGTCGGCGGCGCCAAGGTCTCGACCAAGCTCGATCTTCTGGGCAACCTTGTGAAGAAGGTCGATGCGCTGGTCATCGGCGGCGCCATGGCCAACACCTTCCTGCTGGCACAAGGCTATGGCGTCGGCAAGTCGCTGGCTGAAAGGGACCTCGTCGAGACCGCGCGGAAAATTCTCCGGACCGCCGAGGATTCGAAATGCGCCATCCTGCTGCCGCTGGACGGCATCGTGGCGAAGGAATTCAAGGCTGGTGCCGAGAGCCATGACTACGGCATCGACGCCATCCCCGCCGACGGCATGATCCTCGACGTGGGCCCCCTGACGATCGACCGCGTGGCCTCCGCCATCGACGACGCCCATACGCTGGTCTGGAACGGCCCGCTCGGCGCATTCGAGATCGAGCCCTTCGACCAGGCGACGGTGGCCGCCGCGAAGCATGCGGCAGAGCGCACGAAGGCCGGCAAACTCGTCTCGGTGGCCGGCGGCGGCGATACGGTGGCCGCGCTCAATCACGCGGGCGTAGCCGAAAGTTTCACTTACATTTCAACAGCAGGCGGCGCATTCCTCGAATGGCTCGAGGGCAAGCCCCTGCCCGGCGTCAAGGCACTGGAGGTAACGACATGAACATCGACAAACTGAACGACATTGCCAACCGCATGGTTGCTGCCGGCAAGGGTATCCTCGCCGCCGACGAGTCAACCGGCTCGATCACCAAGCGCTTCGAATCGATCAAGCTCGACTCGACGGAAACCAACCGCCGCGATTATCGCGAGATGCTGTTCCGCTCGGCCGATGCGATGAAGTCCTATATCTCGGGCGTCATCCTGTTCGACGAGACGCTGCGCCAGAAGGCCGCCGACGGCACGCCGCTGGTCGACGTGATCAAGGCCGCAGGTGCGGTTCCCGGCATCAAGCTCGACAAGGGCCCGAAGCCCCTCCCCTTCTGCCCCGGCGAGACCGTCACCGAAGGCCTCGACGGCCTTGCCGACCGCGTCGCTGAATATGCCAAGCTCGGTGCCGAGTTTGCCAAGTGGCGCGCCGTGATCGACATCGTCAATGGCCGCGCCTCGCACAACGCCATCCACGCCAATGCCCATGCGCTGGCCCGCTACGCCGCGATCTGCCAGGCTGGCGGCATCGTCCCGATGGTCGAGCCGGAAGTGCTGATGGACGGCGCCCACGACATCGACACCTGCGCCGAAGTCACCGAATGGGCGCTCAAGGAACAGTTCCAGGAACTCTACTATGCGGGTGTCAAGCTCGAGGGCATCATCCTGAAGCCCAACATGGTGATCTCCGGCAAGAAGTGCCCGACGCAGGCCTCGCGCGAGGAAGTGGCGGAAAAGACCCTCAAGGTCCTGAAGCGCTGCGTGCCCGCCGCCGTTCCCGGCATCGCCTTCCTCTCGGGCGGCCAGTCGAGCGAAGACGCCACCGCGCACCTGCACTACATGAACGCCGCGGGCCCGCTGCCGTGGAAACTGACCTACTCCTATGGCCGTGCGCTTCAGGCGGACGCGCTGAAGGCCTGGGGCGGCAAGGCGGAGAACGTCGCCGCCGGCCAGAAGGCCTTTGCCCATCGCGCCAAGATGAATGCCCTCGCCGCCAGCGGCAAGTGGGCCCAGAACCTGGAGAAAGTGGCCTGATACCGCGCCTCTTCCTCGTCGCACCGGAGAATATGCCCGTTGCCCACCTCGTCGGCTGCCTGAAGGCAGCCTGCGCGGCGGGTGACGTGGCAAGCCTCCTCGTGCCCGGGTCCCTCGCCAGGGATCTCACCGCACCAGCGCAAGCCCTGGGCGTTGCCGTGCTCGTCTCGGGCGATCCGCGCGAGGCTCCGCGCAACGGCGCCGATGGCGTCCAGATCGACGCCACGACCGAGGACGTGGGCGATGCCCGCCAGTCGGTCGGCAAGGACCGTTTCGTCGGAGCCTTCGCCAGCGCCTCGCGGCACTTTGCCATGGAGGCCGCCGAAGCAGGTGCTGACTATCTGGCTTTCGACCAGAACGGCGCGAGTGTCGGCGGCGAGCCCATCGTCAAGTGGTGGTCCGCCATGATGGAAATCCCCTGCGTGGCCTTCATGCCGGTGGAGCCGGAGGATCTGGACATATTGCTGCCGCAGAAGCCGGACTTTATCCGCCCCGCAGACGCGATGTGGCAGGACGAGGAGTCCGCGGCGCGCATCGTGTCGGCGCTGACGCAACGCCTCGGACAAAAATGAAATCTGCCACAGCCCTCCTGGCGCTGCTCCTTTTCGTGACACCCGCAGAAGCCGCGACGCTCGATGAAGCCCGCAAGGCGCTCGACTCGGGAGACTACTCGACCGCGCTCAGTTCGGCGCAGCAGCTCGCCGACTCCGGCGACCCCAAGGCCATGACCATGCTGGGCCTCATGTACCGTCAGGGCCAGGGCGTGGAGACGAATGTCGACAGCGCCATCGACTGGCTGGGCCGCGCCGCCGAACTAGGGGACCAGACGGCGCAGCTGGCGCTCGGCATGGTCTATCTTGATCCCGTCGCGGGCCGGACCGACTATGGCAAGGGCGAAGGCTGGGTGCGCCGCGCGGCGGATTCAGGCCTGGCCGAAGCGCAGTTCAACATGGGTCTTCTCGCCTCGGGCGCCTTCGGAAACCCGCCGGACCTCGTCAACGCGGCCGAGTGGTTCCGCAAGGCCGCCGAACAGGGCCATGCCAATGCCGAGTACAATCTCGGCGTCCTCTATCTCGAAGGCAAGGGCGTGGAGAAGAACGCCATCGAGGCCGCGACCTTGATCGGCCGGGCCGCACAGAAGGGCCATGTCGATGCCATGCTGGATTATGGCGTGCTCGTCTTCCGTGGCGAGGGCGTGCAGCAGAACGAGAAGATCGGCGCACAATGGCTGGTCGTATCGGCGCGGCGCGGCAACGTCATCGCACAGAACCGCGTGGCGCGCATCTTCGCCTTCGGCAAGGGTGTTCCCCCTGACCCCGTCGAAGCCCTGAAGTGGAACATCCTCGCCACCCGCGGCGGCCGCACCGATGCCGAACTGGATTCGATGCTGGCGAAGCTGAGCGACGCCCAGAAGGCCGAGGCGCAAGCCCGCGCCGATACGTTCAAGCCAGTGACCGCAACGCCGTAGTTTCGATCACTTCGGCTGGATCAGGTCCCAACCGTTGCCATGGACATTTTCGAACACCGCCACGGTGCCATAGGCCTCTTGGCGTCTATTTTCGCGGAACCATGCGATCGCTTCGTCATAGTCCCGAACCAGACAGGTGACGGCATGAAGAGCGGCACTCATGCCTCGCCAAGCCTCTCGTCGAATCGGAACGGCATCGTCTCCTCCACCTTCACCTGCGCCATGAGCGTATCCCTTCGCTAGCGGCCGCCTGGCATTGATTTCGATGTTGGAGATAGTTGTCTGAAGAGTGGCGCGATGATCGTGTCCACTATCTGATGATGGACACCATTTGTGATGTCGGTTGGCAATGACGGTGATTTTGCGCC
>NZ_JBGSOZ010000216.1:0-7867 GCF_041738905.1 Aestuariivirga sp. | reverse complement strand
CTAGAAATGGGACTTCCAACGAGGTGATCTCCGGGATTTGCAATTTCCCGATGCTTGAGGGGCAAATTGTGGGACCAGACGAGAATTCCACAAATACCGCTTTGTTTTCAACACGTTACAGAAATAATGGCGGAGACGGAGGGATTCGAACCCTCGATACGCCTTACAGCGTATGACGATTTAGCAAACCGTTGCCTTCAGCCACTCGGCCACGTCTCCTGCTGGAAAGGGCTTTTGCCGCGATTTGTGGCGCGATGCAAGCCCACCATTCCTCGGTCATTCGCCTCAGGCGGATGCCGGCGGCTGGGGAAACTCCTTTAGCAACCTCTCTTCGAGTTCCAGGAGGTCGGAGGGAAGCGCCATGCCGGTGGCGCGGAGCTGGTTCAATTCCTGATGAATCTGCTGGTAGAGCTCATGCAGGTCCTCGGGCTGTTCGTTCATTTCGCCCAGAAGAAGGCCGATCTGGGCCTTGAGTTCTTCGAATGCCATGTCGTTGCTCCAATCAGACTCAACCGCGCTTCGCCCTGCGCGCACCATAGAACGGCGTGGTCTGTTAATCCAGTTTAGAGCAGTTCTAAATCCGACTATTTTACTCGGCTACTATTGACAGTGATTTCCCACTGCAGCATAGACGTGACAGCCGATCATCCGGATCGCCCTGGAAAGAGGATTTCATGTCTGTCACCCGCCGCACCGTTCTCGCCTCCGCAGCCTCGCTCGCCCTGGCCGCAGCGTTCACGTCCCCCGCACGCGCAGACGGCACGGTCAATGTCTATACCTACCGGCAGCCGTCTCTGATCAATCCCCTCTTCGAGGCCTTCACGGCACGCACGGGCATCCAGGTCCGGGCGATCTTTGCCGATAGCGGCCTTGTGGAACGCGTCGCGCAGGAGGGCCGCAACAGCCCCGCCGACATTCTGCTCACCGCCGACGTGGGACGGCTGGTCGAGGCCGCCGACAGGGGCCTCGCGCAGCCCGTGTCTTCCACCGCCATTCTCGACAAGGTTCCAGCCAATCTGCGAGATGGCGGGAACCTGTGGTTCGGCCTCACAATGCGGGCCCGCGTGATCTACGCTTCGGTCGATCGGGCGCCCATCACCGGCATCAGCTACGAGGAACTGGCGGACCCGAAGTGGAAGGGCAAGATCTGCCTCAGGCCAGGTAATCACCCCTATAACCTCGGCCTCATTGCCGCGATGATCGCGCACAAGGGCGAGGCCGCCACCCGAGACTGGCTGAAGGGTATCAAGGCCAATCTGGCGGTAAGACCCTCAGGCAATGACCGGAGCCAGGCCAAGAGCGTGTTCGCGGGCGAATGCGACCTGGCGCTGGCCAACACGTACTACATGGGCAAGATGCTCACCAACGAGGCAGAGCCGGAGCAACAGGACTGGGCCAAGGCGGTGAAGATCGTGTTCCCGGCCTCGTCCGATTTTGGCACGCACGTGAACATCTCCGGCATGATGCTCACCGCCAACGCGCCCAACAAGGACAATGCCTTGAAGCTCATGGAGTTTCTCGCCAGCGACGAGGCCCAGGCACTCTATGCCAATGGAAATTTCGAGTATCCGGTGAACCCTGCCGTGCCCGCTTCCGATCTGGTGAAATCCTGGGGCAGCTTCACGCCGGACAGCCTGAACGTGTCTGAGATTGCCAGGCTGGAGCCGGCCGCCGCGAAGCTTGTCGACGAGGTCGAATTCAACGACTGAGCGAGGCGTTCAGACGCAGTTCCGCACAGGATCACCCGGGTTTCTGGCCAATCTGGCCGCAAGGGCGGCTCACAGGCTGCTGTCTGGCCGCAGTCTGCGCGAATGTTGATGCCTTGCGGCGGAGACTGGGTTATAGTTGAATAATCTGGAGTTCATCATGCGTCTCACATTGCTCGCCGCCGCCGCCACATTGGTCCTTGCCTCGCCGCAGGCACTTGCCTACGAGAATTTCATTCCCATGGGCCAGAGCTATTCACCCGGCGTGAATGAACTCCCGCGGCTGGACAGCGAGCAGGACCGGCTCAACTCGCAGGTCGATATCTACGAGTCCGAGATCTACAACCGGCAGCGGGAACTCAAGGAATTCTCGACGCAGATGAACAGCTACAGCCTGGGTCAGACGCCCTCCGGCACGAGCGACTTCATCGACTACTGACGGCCACCCGATGCAAGCCCGGCCGGGCACTCAGTTGAGCGTGACCCAGGCGCGTGCTTGGCGCTGTGCTTCGGCCACCTGGGCCGGGCTCATTTCCAGCGCCAGTTCGCGGCGATAGGCCCGCGCATCCTCGCTGCCCTTGAGTGCTGCGAGATTGAACCACTTGTGAGCGGTCACGTAATCCTGCAGCACATCGCGGCCGAGGCAATACATCATGCCGAGTTCGAACAGAATGTCGGCAGTCGCCGCATTCGGTGTGATCTCAGACTGTCCGGGTTCCCCCATCGAAATTCGTGCCATTTGACGTCCCTTTGATATCCCTGGTTGCCGGCCGGGGAAAGAGTCCCACCCCTGTCCACCGCCGGATGTTCCGCCGCACTTCGTGCTGTCCGGATCATGGGCTCATTGTGAGGGGTGGCATGGAACGGCGCGTTAAGGAGCAGGCTTAAACGGCTGTGAGCAAAGACGGTGACCGAAGTGTTGCGGTTGCAACGAATTGAATCAAATCAGAGAGTTGCGCGCGTCGTCAGAAGCAATTTACCAAGTTTGATTCACCCCTCCTTCACCATCGGCGTGGATTCAGGGCACGAGGGGAATCGAAATCCTGAGCGTGACGGGGAAATGATCGGACCCTGCCGGTTGGCCGATCTGCTGGCTTTCCGTCGCCTTGAGGCCGGGTGAGACGAAGATGTGATCGATGGCTATCTGCGGAAGGCCGGCCTGGCTAGGCCAACTCGGCAGGTTTGTCAGGCGGCGCAGATTGGCCCGGCTCTCAAGCACCTCGAGGATGCGCGAGTAAGGTGTCGCGTTGAAGTCGCCCATCACCAGTTTCGGGCCGGGATAAGTCTCGATCAGGTCGGCCATCTCCGTCACCTGCCGGAACTGCGCGCGGGAATGAGGAAAGCGGATTGTGTGGACGCCAAAGATGGTGAGCCCGCCCGCCTCCTGACCCAGCTTCACGCGGATGAAGGGTGGGCCTTTCCACATGGCGCGGGCATCGCTTTCGATGATCGGGACTTTCGAGAGAATCACAAGATTGCAGTAGTCGATGCGGTAGCAGTCGGCGTGGTAGGGATAGTGATCCTTCAAGCCCTCGATGATGCGGCGCTTGCTCGGGCCCATCTCGATGAGCGTGATGATGTCGGCGTCAAGGCGCAGGATCTCGGCCCGGACCGCGTCGGCATCATCGTTGACCCAGAGCGTGTTGAAGCTTGCAACCCTCAAATCCCGCTCGCCCGGGCCAGCGCTTCCCAAGGTGGACGGCGTGCGGCTCGCCACATGGGGCCAGACGCCAATGGCGATCAGCCCCACCACAATGAGCACGAGGGCGCTGAAAAGCTTGGCGCGCGGCATCAGAAGGCCGATGAGAAAGGCCAGCGCCACCAGTGCAAACTGCAGGGTGAATTGCGAAAAGACGTCGAAGGCGACCCAGAGTTGACCCAGTCGCGAGCCGACAAGGCCGCCAAGCCCGAGCAATATTCCGATCTTGCATTCGAGAGAGCCTGTGGGCCGCCGCTTCTTCTTCGGCTGTTCCCCGTCCGGCTGATCCTGGACTTGCGCCTGTCTGTCAGCCGATCTGCTCAAGGATTTTCCGTTACTTGCTAAAGGAGTCTGCTCTCCATCGGGAGAATCTGTTCGGGTGTACCAAAGCCGGGAAGCGCCTCAAAGCGTTTCTTCCAGGCCGAGACATGCGGGTAAGGTGTGAGGTCGATGCTCGCTTCGTTCGCGTAGCGCAGCACGCCGTAGACACCGACATCCGCGATCGTCGGCCTCTTGGTTGCAATCCACTCCGACTTGCCGAGCTCGTGTTCCAGAACGGCGAGCGCTGCCCTGGCCTCGGTGTCGTACATCATCCGCACCTCGTCGCCGAACTGCCGGATGCCCCGGTTGCGGGCACGGAGACGGAAGATCGGCAGCGCCAGCTTGTCCCACTCCCAGAACAGCCACTCGCGGATGCGGTTCTTCTCCACTTCGGTCTTGCCGTCGAACCTGTGCAGGACTTCCGCAAGATGCTCGAGCATTGCCGCAGACTGCACATAGTAGGTCTGCCCGTCGCGCAATGCCGGAACCTGGCCATAACGGTTCTTCACCAGATAATCCGGCTGCTTGTGCTGGGCCTCGCGGAGATTGACATGAATATAGGAGAAGGGATGCTTGCTGAGCGACAGCATGAGGCCAACCGTGTAGGTCGGTCCGGATCCAAGCATTCCGTAAAGCGTAAAGCGTTCCTTGTCGGGACCCGACGGCGCCGCAGCCTTCCTGGCCGCGGACGGGGACTTCTTGGATGCTGCCTTTGCCTTGGCAGGCTTCGGCTTCGGCGCAGGCTTCACTGGCCTCTTTGCAACCACCTTCTTCGCAGCCTTCTTGGCTGTCTTTGCCATGATTAACCCTCCCCGGCCCTTCACACCAAAACTCAGGGTACGGACTATAGCTTAGTTGGGCTGGAAGGGAAGATCGAAACTAAAGCACTGAATGGATTAGTAAATTGGAATCGAAAACTTGGGAAACCGGCGGGCTGGAATTGCCCGCCGCTCACACGGAGATTCAGGACAGGCAGCCATCATGTTGATTTTGCAAAAATAAACTGGCGTCGGGCTTTGCAGTCCGACGCCACATCGCGAACAGGTCAGATGCCCAGCTTGGCTTTCAACAGGTCGCTCACGGCCTGCGGATTGGCCTTGCCGCCCGTCGTCTTCATCACCTGCCCGACGAACCAGCCAAGCATGGTCGGCTTGGCCTTCACCTGCTCCACCTTGTCGGGGTTTCCGGCGATGATTTCGTCGACGGCCTTTTCGATGGCCCCGGTATCGGTCACCTGCTTCATGCCGCGCGCCTCGACGATCTCGGCGGGTGAGCCGCCTTCGGTCCAGACGATCTCGAAGAGGTCCTTGGCGATCTTGCCGGAAATGGTCTGGCTGGCGATCAGGTCGACGATCTCGCCCAGCTGCGCGGCGGAAACCGGCGTGTTTTCAACGCTCTTGCCTTCCTTGTTGAGGCGCCCGAAGAGCTCGTTGATGACCCAGTTGGCAGCCGCCTTGCCATCGCGGCCCTTGGCCACCCGCTCGAAGAAATCGGCGGACGCGCGCTCGGAGGTCAAGACGGAGGCGTCATAGGAGGTCAGCCCATAGTCCTTCATGAAACGGGCGATCTTTTCGTCGGGGAGTTCCGGCAGCGAGGCCTTGATGGCGTCAATCCAGGAATCCTCGATTTCCAGCGGCAGCAAGTCGGGCTCGGGGAAAGAGCGGTAGTCATGCGCCTCCTCTTTCGAGCGCATGGAGCGGGTCTCGCCCTTCCTTGCGTCGAACAGGCGGGTTTCCTGATCGATCTTGCCGCCATCTTCCAGTATGCCGATCTGGCGGCGGGCCTCGTATTCGATGGCCTGTCCCATGAAGCGGATCGAGTTCACGTTCTTGATCTCGCAGCGGGTGCCAAATTCAGCTCCCGGCCTGCGGACAGACACGTTGACGTCGGCACGGAGCGAGCCCTGCTCCATGTTCCCGTCGCAGGTGTCGAGATAGCGCATGATCTGGCGCAGCTTCGTCACATAGGCCTTGGCCTCGTCGGCCGAGCGCAGGTCGGGCTTGGAGACGATTTCCATGAGCGCGCAGCCCGAGCGGTTGAGGTCCACGAAACTCATGGAGGGGTGCTGGTCATGCAGCGACTTGCCGGCGTCCTGCTCCAGATGCAGGCGTTCGATGCCGACTTCCACGGACCGGCCATCGACGTCGATGTGAACGGTGCCCTCGCCCACCACCGGCTGTTTGTACTGCGAGATCTGATAACCCTGCGGCAGGTCCGGGTAGAAATAGTTCTTGCGGTCGAAGACCGAGCGGTTGTTGATCTGGGCTTTGAGGCCGAGCCCGGTGCGGACCGCCTGCTCGACGCAGAACGCGTTGATCACGGGCAGCATGCCCGGCATGGCGGCATCGACCAGCGAAACATGGTCGTTGGGCTCGCCGCCAAATTCGGCCGAAGCACCCGAGAACAGCTTCGACTTCGCCAGAACCTGGGCATGCACCTCCAGCCCAAGCACGATTTCCCAATCGCCGGTCGCTCCCTTGATCCAATCCTTCTTTTCGGCCACGCGCTTCGCGGATTCCATCATCGTCTCACCTGTCAGATTGGCGCCTTGGTACTTGGTGCGGGCGTCCGGTTCAAGACTTCCGTTCAATGCGGGGCAACGGGTTAACCATCCGGTAGCCCTCCTGGCCTAGACTCCCTCTCCAACCCGGGAGACAAACCATGCCGCGACTCGCCGCAGCCGCCCTCATCCTGCTTGCCACATCCGGCGCCGCGCTGGCGGACAAGGCCCCCTGGGCACCCTCGAAGGAGGGCAAGATCGAGTGTTTCGCGTCCAACATGGATCGCAAGACCTGCCAGTCGATGAACACTTACCGCTGGGTGGATGATACCCATGTGGTGGGTGAAGGCCGCGGCTATGTGACAGGCTTTCGATCCGACATCGTGGTGATCGCCTCCTGGGAAGCTGAAATCAAGGGCGACCGCAATTGCTTCGTATCGCGCGAGAGCGACTGGATGAAGGTCCGGTTCGAGAAGGACGGCAAGCCCTTGCCCGCCGAGGAGGCGGAGGACATGCGCAAGAAGGCGCTGGCCGCCATGAAGGAAAACTTTGGCCGCAAGTTCTGCATCCGGCTCGGGAAATATGGCCGCGAATACACCGCCCAGATGTCGGTGGACGACACTGAGATCCCCTCGGCGTCCAACTGGGTCGCCTGGATCGACCCGTCGGAAGGCTTTACCCTGTCACCCTGATGAGGCGTCGCGCGCCAGCTCGCGCGTGATCGACCGGGCGAGCCACAGGCAGCACACGAGCATGACCCCGATAATGCCCAGAAAGGCGAAATCGGGCCGCTGCATGGTGCTGAAACCGCCGAACTGCCAGCGTTTCCAGATTTCGATCAGGATCACCAGCGCGAGGAAGATGGCCGAGGCCAGCGCCCCGCCCCTCATCACGCGAAGCAGCAAGCGGCCGAAAGGCGACATGGCCTGTTTTCCAAAATTGACATGGGCCGAACATGGCGCAGATTGGGATCGAATCCAATTCGAAAGGCATTCTCATGGTTCCCGTCCTCACGCCCGTCGCCAGACTTGACGTCGCCATCGAGCGGCCCCTCATCGTGGGGAGCACGGAGTCCGGTCTGCGCGAGGTCATCCCCATATCAGGGGGCAGCGTTTCCGGCCCGCTGCTCAATGGCAAGGTGCTTGCTGGCGGCGCGGACTGGTGCCTGACCAGGCCCGGTGGCGTGGCCGAGGTCTGGGCGCGCTATACGATCGCCACGGACGAGGGCCAGATCGTCTCGATTCTCAACAGCGGAATTGCCCATACACAGGCCGACGGCAGCTACACCGGCCGCACGGTACCTCGCTTCGAGGTGGCTTCAGGCCCTCTCGACTGGCTGCGCAACAGCATCTTCATCGGCACGCTTCTGGCCCTGCCCGCAGGCGACAGGGTGCAACTCGAATTCTTCCGCGTCGACTGAGGTCAGGCCAGAATCGGCGGACGCTCATTGAGCTCCGCAATGGTGAAGCCCGCCACCTTCTTGTAGGCAGCGGCGACCTCTTCGAGCTCCTGGCGCGCCAGCACGTCGTCCACCGTCGCAAAGCCGTGCGGCGCGCGCTCCTCCACGAGCTGCATCACCTGCTCCGGGCCGTTCCGCCGGTTGGCCAGCACGATGGCAGAGGTCGCGGGGCGGCGCTCGGC
>NZ_JBGSOZ010000183.1:0-9214 GCF_041738905.1 Aestuariivirga sp. | reverse complement strand
CGCGCCGCCAAGCACCAGCGTGACGCGCCTCACGGCCTCACCGGCGGAATGCGCGCGATGAAATGCCCGCGCATCCGGTCGGGCCACTGGCGGAACGGCACTTCGCCGGTCTCCGTCTCGCCATGCACCGCGAACCAGTCGAGGATGGCGTCTGCCTGTTCGCGTGAGGGTTCGTGATCGCCGGTGAAGTAAGTGAAGCGCTCATCGTCGCGCAGCACCACGCTGCAATGGCGCTTGCAGTTCCACAGGCACACCTGGGTGGCGACGGAGATGGCTTCGCCCCTGGCGGCTATCGCGTCCCTCATATGTGCAATCAGCGTTTCGCCGCCTGTGCGCCCGTCCGGACCAGTCTTGTCGGTGACCGAATACTTGCAGGTGGTGCACATGACGATTTCGCGCATCGGGATCAAGGCTCTCGGTTCAGATGTTGCCAAAGGGGACGCCTTCAATGTAGGCAATCCTCCACCCTGTCAACGCGATGAAACCGGCATGATATTCAATTCGATCGCCTTCCTCGCGTCAGACTCTCCCGAAGCGCGTGACGCGCTGGCGGAATTGACGGCCGTTCACGGCAATGCCGATCCGGACCGGGCCGACTGCGTGGTGGCGCTGGGCGGCGACGGCCACATGCTGCAGGCGCTGCACCGCTTCGTCTCGACCGGAACCCCTATCTACGGCATGAACCGTGGCACGGTCGGCTTCCTGATGAATGACTATGCGGGCGATGGATTGCGGGAACGGCTGGACGCCGCCGAGCTTACGACCATTCATCCCTTGAGCATGCAGGCCGTGGATGAAACCGGCAGGACGCACCGCGCCATCGCCTTCAACGAGGTCTCCCTCCTCCGCCAGCGCTATCAGGCGGCGAAGCTGATGATCGCGGTCGACGACAAGCCGCGCCTCGAGGAACTGATCTGCGACGGCGTGCTGGTGGCGACACCAGCCGGCAGCACGGCCTATAATCTCTCCGCCCACGGACCGATCCTGCCGATCAATTCCGAGCTTCTGGCCCTGACCCCCATCAGTGCCTTCCGTCCGCGCGGTTGGCGTGGCGCCATCCTGCCGCACAATGCCCGGGTGACGATCACGGTGCTGGAAGCCGAGAAGCGGCCAGTGGCGGCCGTCGCCGACCATGTGGAAGTCCGTCACGTGCGCGAGGTCGAAATCGCGGAGGACCGCTCTAAGGCGGCGAAAATCCTCTTCGATCCGGGGCACAGCCTGGCCGAACGTGTGCTCCGCGAGCAGTTCCGGTTCTGAGGCAGTTCAGGCGGCGCGCAGCAGGTCGGCCTTGAGGCGCTTGGCGATGAGCCTCGCGCGTTCGGCGGCGAAACGGCCGACATAGTCGAGATGGCGGGTGCGCTCCTTCAGCGGCATGGCCTCATAGCGCGTCATCAGGGCTTCGATCAGCCGGCGGCCGAAATCGTCGGCATTCAGCTTGACACCTTCTTCATGCTCGTCGAGGGCCACGTCGCAGGCGGCTTGCAGGATCCAGTAGCATGAGGCCGGAAGGCCCGACTTGCCATGAAGACCCTTGAACCCGGTGAGGCCCTTGCCGCGCATCAACTCGATTGCACGCTTTCGCGGAATGTCGGCCAGGTGCGAAAGCGCCTGCTCCACCACATGCATTTCGCCAAGGCAGGCGGCGCGCACGATGATCGACGGGGTAAGCATGGCCTTGCTGACGAGGAAGGCGACAACGCTGGCAAGCTCGGCATCATCCGCCTGGGTTAGAATGCGGAGAACGGCGGTCTCCTCGGCATCGGCTACCAGTTCGGCGGCGTCATTGGCCGGCAGCCAGCCACGCTCCGCCATCAGCTGATGCATCCGGTTGGAGGCGCGCTTGGTCTGCATGATGCGGATATCGAGCGGCAGGTCGGAACACGCCAGCAGGCATTCCACCATCGCGGCGGCATGTCCGAAGCGGGCATAGAGGCGATGATACTGCTCGTTGGTGAATGTCACCACCGGATTGTCGAACATCAGAACCGCAACCTTGAGCGGCAGCTGGTTCACGACATAGTCGATCGCCTCGGCCGAAATGTCGGGCCGCAGGACAACGCAGCCCTGCCGGGCCTCGTCGCCCACGCGCAGCACCGCCAGCATGTGCCAGTGGTTCAGCGCCGGTGTTTCCGACAGGAAGGGAAGAGCAATCTCGTCGTCATCCGAGATGATCGAGAACATGATGTCGGCGTTGAGGTTTTCGAGATCCGTGAGTGCCGTGGCGAGCGTCCTGCGGACCTCCGCCTCGGGGTCGACCGCGAGTTTCAGCACCACTGGCACCACCTGATCGCGTTCGGTGGCCGGAACATCATCCTTGCACAGAAAATCTGCGAGCTGCTGGGCCAGCTGCGCGCGCTGCTCGGTGTTTCCATTGTCGATCACATGCATGAAGATGCTTGTATCGAGGCCGAAGCTGGGTTCCTGGTGCTGAACTGACTGCATGTGGGCTTGCCTTATTTTCACCCACCGTGCCACCCAATCTTTAACATTTGGTTCACCACGTGCGTTAGCATTCCGGTAAGAAATTCAAACGTTTGCGGTCTCACCCGGGGAGCTTGCCGAATGCCTCCGCAGCACGTGGCGGAACGTGAAGAAGGCTAATCGCCCAGCGCGGGAGAAGCGGCCGGCGTCGAGACCGGGCTGACCGTCATCACCTCCCGGCCCTGCGCCTTGTGCTGATCGGGATTGTTGAGGCGGCGCCAGAAGGCGAAACCGCCCAGCGCGGCATGAACGGCGATCATATAGATGAGGAAGCCGTCACCGCCGATGCGCCGCATGATGTCGCCCACCAAGATGGGGCCAATGAGCGAGCCGACGCCATAGAGCAGCACGAGCTTGGCCGATGCGCCGAGGATCTGTTCCTTCTGGAGATGATCGTTGGCATGGGCCACGACCAGAGAATAGATCGGCAGCGAGATGACGCCGAACGCGGTCACCAAAGAGATGAGCAGAACGCGCGACAGGTAATAGCCTCCCGCCAGCGTGATCGCTGCAATGACGGCGGCAAGGAAACTCAGCAACATGATGATGGTGCGGCGGTCGAAGCGGTCCGAAATCCAGCCGATCGGATATTGCGAGAGGATGACGCCCAGCGGAGGCAGCGCCATCATGATCGACACGGAGACCAGCGGCAGGCCCTTCGCCAATCCGAACACCACCCCCAGCGCGAAGAAGGCGCTTTGACCCAGTCCGCAGGCCAGCACGCCCACGACGGCAAGCGGCGATGCGCGCCAGATCTCGTCGACCGAGACGGAGCGCGACCCCTCCACGCTCGGCGCTTCGGATGGCAGCAGGATCAGCGGCACAAGTGACAGCGACAGCAGGCAGGACACGATGATGAAGCGCACGAATCCGGACACGTCGGTGATGTTGAGCAGGAGTTGCCCCATGCCGAGCGCGCCGTAGGTGACGATCATGTAAAGCGAGAGCATCGTGCCGCGGTTGCGGTTCGAGGACGAGGCGTTGAGCCAGCTCTCGCAGATGATGAACATGCCCGAGACACAGAAGCCCGAGATGACCCGCAGCAGGAACCAGAAGATCGGATCGACCCAGAGCGGAAACAGCAGAACGGCGGTGGAAACTGTGGAGGCAAGGCCGGCGAAGGCCCGGACATGGCCCACGTTCTTCACCAGCCGCGGCGCGACGAACGTGCTGACAAGAAGCCCCGCCGAATACCCCGCCATGACGAAGCCGGTGACATCGGTGCCGAACTCCGCCTGATTGGCCGTCAGGCTCACCAACGAGCCGCTGAGCCCATGACCGAGGCACAGCATCGCGACACTGATCAGAAGGATCCAGAGGGACAGGTTCAGCATGGTCCCCGTTTAAGCCAAAGGCTCCGGAATGTCGTGACGATAAATCGGGCAGCCTCAGACGGCGATGCCAGCCTGGCGAAGCTTGAAGTGCAGCAGGTCGCGGTCGAATGGCATCATCAGCACGTCGGCGGCGCCTTCAAGGATGGTCTGGCCGAACATGTCGGTGTCCGCCGTCTCGGCATAGAGAAACACAACTGGCGGCTTGCCGTGCGATGAAAGGCGTAGGCGCTTCACCAGTTCGCGCGGAATGACACCTCGCGCCTTGGCCGAAAGCATCACGACATCAGGCGCATTGTCGTTGCAGAAACGGAGCGCATCATCCGCCCCGGCGGTGAGCGACGTTTCGAGGCCGAGGCCCGAAAGCATCTGCTCGAGATACCGCCTGCCCTTGCCATCGTCATCAATGAGCAGACATTTTGTCATGTCCACGAACCCTTCCAGCTTCATCGCTCAGCCGTCCTAGATCGCCCCGTCTCCGACTCCTGCGCGTCCGTGGTTAATGAGGCGTTAACGGAGTTTTCCACAGCTTATCCACAGGGTGTAAACAGTTGTTCCACTGCGATAAAATGAGTTACCCACAAAGTTATCAACAGTGGCGGAATTGCGGCGTTCCCGCCCCGTTCACGACTCGTGATGCGACTCAGGCAAAACTGCAATCTACTTAAAATTGTAGATGATTGGATGAGCAACTAGCCGGGGCGGCGCATCCGCCAGGCGTCCGTCACGGTCGCGTACTCGCTGTAGCCGAGCCGTGCGATGGGCTTCATCCCCGCAGTATCGACCCGGCCCTCTTTGATGAAGCGGTCGTCGATATAGATGCCAATGACTCGGCCGATGACCATGTGATCCTCTGCCTGGCCCCGGTCGTCGGGCAGCGGAATGACCTGATGCAACCGGCACTCGAGGCATACGGGACTGGCCGCCACGCGCGGCGGCGCGATCAGCCGGCATGGAGCTTTCTCCAGTCCCGCAAGCTCAAACTCGTCCACCTCCGGCCCCACATGGGCGGAGGTCGCGTTCATCTGCTCACGCAGGTCCCATGTCGCCATGTTGACAGCGAACTCCCGGGTGGCCTCGATGTTGTGCAGCGTGTCCTTGGGCGGCCCGATGCCGAAAGCGACATAGTGCGGTGCTTGCGAAAACGCGTTGAAGTAGCTGAACGGCGCAAGGTTGGCGATGCCATCGCGCGAAAGCGTCGAAATCCAGCCGACCGGGCGCGGCGCCACGATGGCCTTGAACGGATCGTTCGGGAAACCGTGGTCGTTCTTCACCGCGTCGTAAAACATCAGAGCCCTTTCAGCAGTGCGGGAAGTTCGGCGATGCTTTGAAGCGTGTAATCGGCGAGATGCGCAATGTCCTCGTGCGCGGCATTGCCGCTGAGAACGGCAATGGCCAGCCCTGCCCCGCCGTTGCGGGCCTCTTCCATGTCGTGATGATTGTCGCCCACCATGGCAATCGAAGCGGCAGGCAGGCCTGTGATCTCGGCGAAGCGGCGGATCATGTTGCCAGACGGCTTGGGTACGGCCACGGTATCGGCCGCGATGATGTCCTCGAAATGCTCGATGACGCCGATATGCGCCATATGGTTTCGCGCCGAGGCATGGCTGTCGTTAGTGGCGACACCGAGCTTGAGGCCCATGTCCCGCAAGCTTGTGAAGATCGGTTCCAGCGGCATCAGCGGCGTCAGGCTGTCCTTCACCAGGTGCGCATAGCCGTGGTCGAGCGTATGGGCCTTTTCCGCCTGCGCCTCCGGCTCGAGGCCCGGCCACCAGGTCTCCACCAGTTGCCGGGTGGTACCTCCCGCCAGGATGGAGCCCGGCAGGAACCGGTCAGTGGCCTTGTCATAGCCTGCCTTGGTCATCAGGGCTTCCGCCCCCGCGGCGTCGGTCGCAAAGAGTTCCATGAGGATATGGCGGTAGATCGGAACCCAGGTGGCATTCACCTCGATCAAGGTGCCATCCTTGTCGAAGAGGACTCCCTGTATCTTCATGCCTTCACCCATCGCGTGAGAAGGCTCGCGGGGTCGGGCCGCGGGCGGTCTTCGAGCGGCCCCACGGGGGTACCGAAATAGAGAACGCCCGCCACCATTTCATGCGGCTTGAGGCCCATCACCGAGCCAATCCCTGCGTCATAGGCAACCCAGTCGGAGTTCCACTGGCAGCCAATGCCGAGTGCAGTCGCCGCGAACAGAATGTTCATGCAGACCGCACCCGCCGACATCTGCTGCTCCCAGACCGGAATCTTGGGATGTTCTGCAGCCGTCGAAATCACGGCGAGAACCGTGGGGGCGCGGAGGAACAGCGCCTTCACGAATTCCAGCGTGCCCTCTCCATGATCGGGGTGAAGCTCCATCCAGCGCGCCTTCATGGCGTCGCCGAACTCGGCCCGAGCATCGCCCTCCCACAGGATGAAGCGCCATGGCGTCAGCTTGCCATGATCGGGCACGCGGACAGCGCAGGCGAGGATCTCGGCGAGCTGTTCCGGCGTTGGCCCCGGCGATGTCATCGCCTTGGCGGACGCGGATTTGCGCGTCTTGAGGAGGCTGAGAATGGAGGTCGTATCGTTGAGCTGTGTCATGATGCGGCGCAATCTGGCTGGACACCCGCCAAAACGCAATGGCGACAATTCGACCCCGGCCATTAACCACCTGTTAATCTTGTGGTTGCCGCCGGGGCGTGGCGCGTGGTTCAGTCCACCTGCCGGCCGGAAGGCTGGGGGAGTTGAGTAGAGGGGACTTCAAGCTTGCACGACCACAGCACCCGTGCACAGCCCAACCGCCACCACAGCAGCGCCAGAACGGCCGCTGCAGTGGTGGCGGTCCTTTTTTTCGTGGCCGCCATCACGGCCCTCTCCCCGCGCCTGGCGCAATCGGCGCAATCCTCCGACCTGACCGTCTCCGATGTGCCTGAGCAAGGCCTGCCCGGAATCGAGGCGACCAGCCCCAGCCACGACCTTGCCATCGAGATCGTCGAGCCGGGCCGCGAAGGTCTTCAGCTGACCGCCCGCCTCGCCGATGACGGCGGCATCATCGAACGCAACATCTCGTGGACCATCCGCAACGCGGATGGCGAGACCGTATTTTCCGGGCAGTCACCCAGCGCCGATGTCGCCGTGCCGCCCGGCGACTACGTTGTCCTCATCCGCTACGGCGCGGTGACCCTGTCGAGCACCATCACGCTGCTCGAGGCCAACCGCATCATGGTGAGCTTCGTGCTCAATGCGGGGGGCTTGCGCGTGCTGCCCCGCGTGCGTGACGTGGGACTTCCCGCGGCTGGAACCGAAGCCCGCGTCTTTGCGCTGGGCGGCAACCACAACGGCAAGCTCGTGGCAGTGAGCGCCATTCCGGGCGAGGTCATCCGCGTGCCGGAAGGTGACTACCGGGTGGAGAGCCGCTTCGCCGCCGGCAATGCCAAGGCGGTGACCGACGTCCATGTGAAGGCCGGCCGCATGAGCGCCATCGACATCGACCACAAGGCCGGCATCGCCCGCCTCGCCTTCGTTGGTTCACCCTCCGCCGACGTGCAATGGAACGTTGAGGACAAGGCCGGCCAGAAGGTCGCGGCGGCGGAAGGACTCAATGCCGACGTGGTGCTCGTGCCGGGCACCTACACGGCAAGTGCCCGCATCGGCGGCGAGGTCCTCACCGCCACCTTCGAGATCGCCACGGGCGAGGCCCGCGACATCATGTTGGGCAACTGAGCCTACTTGAAAAGAACGAGGCTCGCCGCGAGCGCAGCCATTCCGCACACCATCCCGTAAACGGTCTCATGCCCCTTCGCGTAACGCTTGGCTGTGGGCAGAAGCTCGTCGAGCGCCAGGAACACCATCGCTCCGGCAATCATGCCGAAGACCACGGCGAACACACTTGGCGTCAGGAACGGCGCCAGCACGGCATATCCGATGAGCGCACCCGCAGGTTCGGCAAGTGCCGAAACGCATGTCGCCAAAAGGGCCTTCTTCTTGCTGCCGGTCGCATAGTAGACGGGAATGGCGATCGAGACGCCCTCTGGAATGTTGTGGATGGCGATCGCCGCCGCCAGCGGAACGCCGACCACCGGGCTCTCCAGCGTGGCAAGGAATGTGGCGAGCCCTTCCGGCAGATTATGCGCCGTGATGGCCACGGCGGCCAGCAGCCCCACACGCTTGATATGGTTCTGGCTGTCGCCGTTGCTGGACGAAATCGCCCCGTGCGGGTTTGGCACGAAACGGTCGACGAGCACCAGCAGCAGAACGCCCGCGAAGAACGAAAGCGTGGCGTAGATATAGGCCTGCTTCGGATCGTACAGCACGGCGAAGGACGAATCGGCCTTCCAGAAGATTTCGACCAGCGAGACGTAGACCATCGCGCCGCCCGCGAAGGCGAGGCCGAAGGACAGCAAGCGGGGATTGGGCTCCTTCGCGAATACAACGAACAGGCTGCCGAGCACCGTCGACAATGCAGCAGCCGCGCAGACCGCCAGAGCGATTGCGAAGTTTGTCCCAAGTAAAGCGTCCATGCCGTCCCGTCCCTATGTCGAGGCGATATAGGAACGGGCGGCTGGAGGCTTCAACTCCTACTTGTCGGGCAGTGGGATGAATTCCTTGTCATCTCCCGGAACGATGGCAAAGCGCGCCTGCTTCCAGTCTTCCTTGGCGGCTTCGATCCTGTCCTTTGACGACGACACGAAGTTCCACCAGATATAGCGCGGCCCGTCCATCGGCTCGCCGCCCAGCAGCATGATGCGGGCATTGCTCCGTGCACGGATGGTGATGGCATCGCCCGGCCGGAACACCAGCAGGCGGCCGGCTTCGAACACCTGTTCGGCCACCTCGATCTCGCCTTCGGCCACGTAGACGCCGCGCTCCTCGTGCTCCACCGGCAGTGGCAATGCGGTCCCGGCGGTCATCTGCACATCGGCATAGAACAGGTCGGAATGCGTCTTCACGGGCGACGTGGCACCATAAAGCGATCCTGCAATGACGCGGGCCTTGATGCCGCGGTCGTCGATCACTGGCAGCTTCTCCATGGCGATGTGGGCGAAGTCAGGTGCCGTCTCTTCATGCTGCTTCGGCAGCGCCACCCAACTCTGAATGCCGAACAGCCGGCGCGGTTTCGCCAACTCTTCGGGAATGGTGCGCTCGGAATGGACGATGCCCTTGCCGGCCGTCATCCAGTTGAGTTCGCCGGGCGAGATCGGCTGAACCGAGCCGAGGCTGTCGCGGTGGTGGATCGAACCATCGAAGAGCCAGGTGACCGTGGAGAGCCCGATGTGCGGGTGCGGACGCACGTTGACGCCCTGCCCCGCCAGCATCATGGCCGGTCCCATCTGGTCGAAGAAGATGAACGGCCCGACCATCTGCCGCTCGGCCGAGGGCAGCGCGCGGCGCACCTCGAAGCCGCCGAGGTCGCGGGCACGCGG